>WLNA01000016.1 GCA_009726065.1 Actinomycetota bacterium | reverse complement strand
GTGGTGGGGTTGAGACCCAACGCCAAGAAGCGATCACGACTCACGTTGAGTTCATTCTCCGCAGCTTCGCGACGGGGGTTCGGCAAGTTGGCCACTTCCACGCCGGTCAGCTTTGAGATCATCGCAGCGAGGTCACGGACGCGGTGCGTTTCAGTTACTTGGTTGAAGACGGCGGGCTTCTCGCCAGCGGCCGGTGGGTTGTTCAAGGCAATCTCGATGCAACGAACCGTATCGCGGATGTGAATGAAGGCCCGGGTCTGACCACCAGTACCGTGCACGGTCAAAGGGTGACCAATGGCGGCCTGCATCAAGAACCGGTTCAACACGGTGCCGTAGTCACCGTCGTAGTCAAAGCGGTTAATGAGTCGCTCGTCGAGGGCGGTCTGCGGAGTCTGGGTTCCCCACACGATTCCTTGGTGCAGGTCGGTGATACGAATTTGGTCGTTGGCCGCATAGAAAGCGAACATCAACTGGTCCATCGTCTTGGTCAAGTGATACACCGAACCGGGGTTAGCGGGGTGCAAGATCTCGCGGTCCAACAGACCTTCTTCGGTCGGCACCTTCACGGTGAGATAGCCCTCAGGAATTGGTGTGGTGCCGGTCCAACCGTAACCGTAGACACCCATGGTGCCGAGGTGCACGAGCTGAATGTCGAGACCCGAAGCGACGATGGCCACGAGCACGTTGTGGGTGCCGCGAATGTTGTTGTCAATCGTGTAGCGCTTGGCCGGAGTATTACGCATGGAGTACGGCGCGGCGCGCTGCTCACCAAAGTGAACAATGGCGTCGGGACGTTCGGTCACAACGAGCTGTGCGAAGAGGTCGTAGTCCTCGGCTAAGTCCAAGTTCACGAAACGAATTGTCTTTCCGGAAACTTCCTTCCAGACCCGAATACGCTCACCCATGGGGCGGATGGGAGTCAGGGAGTCGACTTCGAGTTCGAGGTCAATGGCGCGACGGCTCAGGTTGTCAACAACAATTACGTCGTGACCTATGTCGGACAAATGCAGCGCAGTTGGCCAACCACAAAATCCATCACCACCGAGAACTAGAACCTTCACGACAATCTCCCATTCACGCTCACGCGAGCACTGTGGCCTCTCGTGCGAACACGGAGAGAACTGGAAAATCCTAGTTCTGGGACTATTTCATTCCTGAGAGATTCATGGCCCTTTCATTACGAACGAGTTACGAAATCAAGATTTAGATGGCGACGGAAAGCGCCATCTCGAGATAGTCACGGGGCATTTCGTTCGAAAGCTCCACGCACTTACCTCGATCGTCCCAGTCACGCAGCGAGAGGGCATCTTGGCTGCCGGGGTTGCGTTCAAACCTCTCCACCTCTTCCCTAGTAAGAGGGCCACCCTGAACGGCCAAACTTAAAACTGATGCCTCCGAGAGTGTCTCGAAGTACCCAGGTTCAACCGCACAGCGATACCGCTTGGCCGTGACGTGCATCGCAATGGCCCGCGTGACCTGGGGCGGGAATACCTTCGCCAAATATTTGGCCCCAGTCGATTCGTGGTCGTCGTCCACATCTTGATCGTGGACCAGACCGACATCGAGATGCAGTAAGTGACCAACATCGTGGAGCAACGTGGCCACAATCATTTCGGGGCTAGCGCCTTCGCGTCGCGCCAACTCGGCACACTGCACGGCGTGCTGATTTTGATTGATGTCTTCACCGTAATAAACATCACCGTGACGATCGAAGAGTGCGAAGACTTCTTCGACACTTTGGGCCTGAGGCAGAGCGCTACTCATCGATTAACACTCCCTGAAAATCACCGATTAACGACAAACCCGGCTTTTCACCGCGGTCGCGGGCCTCTTGCCACTCCTGGTGCTTCTGCGCGTAATAGGCGTCGCGAAGATCACCTTCACGTAGCGCGTTGTACGTCGGATACAGCGCGCGACGATTCTTCGAAGATGTGTTCGGCCCACTGCGATGAGGGGTTCGCGAGTGGAACCAGAGGGTTTGTCCGGCCTTGATTGGTGCGGGAATCCACGTCATTGACTCGACGACCTCGGCCGTGATGCAACCCCGTTCGTCCATCGGAAGAATTGCGTCGTATCGCGCGCTGACTACATCGAGACAGCCATTTTCCAGAGTGGAGTCGTCCACGGCCACCATGCAAGAGATGTGATTCTCGATAAATCTATAGGCCGGGGCATCTTGATGCGGGGCAAAACCGGCACCACCCGTCAACTTGTAGTTGACCTTCTCCTTGTAGAGCACTGCCTCTTCTCCAAGTAGAGCAGAGGCCACGTCGAGCATGGCTCCTGTGCGTAAGAGGGCACGCAAGCCATCGTGAAATGGAGTGAAGTTTTCAGTTCGAGCCAACTGAGGTCCCGCCGCGGTCATTTCACGGTGGTGAATCCACTCCCCACCTTCTACTGGCCAGGCAGCCACTTCATCAACCCACGCCTGCAGCTGGTGTGTCTGATCGGCGTTCAGGGTGTCGATAAGGACCCAGCCCTGCTGCTTAAAGAATTCGACAGCCGGGCCACTGGGGCTATCAAAGGACTGAAGGGTGATTCCCATACCGAGATAGTAGATGTTGATTGTCGCCTTAAAAATCTTCAAACGCGTTCTGCCGCAATGCTGCGCCGAAGATTTCCCCGAATACAGCACCTAGGCGTGGCGAAATCAGACCTGCGTTCTCAGTTCTTAGGAAGGTACGGCGCAAGTGCAGTGCCAAGTGCAGTGCCCAGAATCTGCGAGTACTGGTGGGTCATGTGATAACCGTCTTGGTACACCAAGTAATTCGTGGTTCCCAACTTTACGAGCAGCGGGCATTTGGATGGACCACAAAACATTGATCGTGTGGCGGTGAGTGGCACGCTCGTGGCACGAGTGGCAGCGGCATAGGCAGTATTCAGTTTGCTTAGACCCAGGGAGGAAGTTGATACTTCACACGATGTCAGCGAGTTGCTGCGCGTAAACAGGCAGTCCAGTGGACCCGAGGCGAGGGGAAACGATGGCATCGGATCTAGTGTGACTGGCTTTAGACCAGCTCGCTTGATCTCCGTGAGGGCGCTCTTGAGAGCGACCGTGAGTTGCGTCTGAGTGACGGAATTCGGCGACGTCGTGGCGACCGACAAGCCCACCGGTACAACAATCAAAGGATTGAATGATTTAGCGGACTTCAGTACTGCCTGGCGCCACGTTTCACAGCCGGCCACCGTTACCCCGCCGGGGAGCCTTTTCGAGCCGGGGAGCCAGGGACGCTTCCATGGGGGACACCCCGAATGAGTCAGCGTGAGGACCTTCCAGTGACTCTGGAATCCCCAAGTATCGAAAGCGGGAATCCACATTGTGGCATTGGAGTCACCAGTTAACAAAAGAGTTCGTGATGCGTTTAGATCACCGTATGCACACTTGGTCTCTGGCGAGCTCGGCACCGTAATGGTGGAATCCTGCAGGTTGCAGCCGAGGCGAGCCGCAGATGTAATTGCCGGGTTAATGCTCCTCCACCAAAGTTCGGAGGACTTTGGTGGAGGTGAAATTGTTGACGCGGCGGGGGCACGCGTTATCTGCGACGAGGCGGACACCGCCGCTTTCAGCGTTGTCCATGATGGTATGGACTTTGGGGGATCGCTCTGCGCAACAGCATTTGCAGCAATAGGCAGACTCGCCACAAAGAGCGATACGACGGTCAAGCGGACCAATCGTCTTGCACGCTGCCGTCCCAATTTCACTAGCGAATCGTAACAGCAGTTACACAGCCATTGAGGCTCGCACGGTGAGTCTCACCATTCGAGCAACGGGACTAACCATCAAGGCCTCTGGATGTGCCACAAGAACTCCAGCGGTCTGAGACGGATTCGCATGAGACAAGCGTGATGATCTGAGTAGTGATCATCACTAGCCCACGCAATTCTCAATGTCCTCACGGCGAGCACTAACTGAAATGGCGTCCGGCCCGTTCCCATCTCAAGCTCATAGTGATGGCAGTCGACAGCATGGCGACGATTATGACGAGCGCAACATACGTGTTCAGGTGGAACCAGTGCGAGATGGTCATCTTGATGCCGACGAAGATGAGGATGCCTCCCAACGCGTGCGAGAGAAAGTGAAAACGTTCCTTCGCATTTGCCAGGAGAAAGTACATGGCGCGCAGTCCAAGAATCGCGAATGCGTTCGAGGCGAACACGATGTAGGGCTCCTTAGAAACTGCGAGGATTGCCGGTACCGAGTCCACCGCGAAAACCACGTCGGCTATAGACAAGGCAACACAGGCCGCCAGCAACGGAGTGGCCGCGCGACGACCATTCAACCGAGTGAAGAACTTCTGCCCGTCGAGCTTCTCGCTTATCGGCATAACTTTGCTCAGAAGCCCCATTCCCGGAGTCTCGCTGCGCTCATCCTCGTCATTGCGGTGGCGGAGTACTTTCACACCGGTGTAGACCAGGAATACACCAAAGACAATCAGTAGCCACCAGAACTGAGCGAGCAGGGCGCTTCCCACCACGATGAAGACCGCGCGCATCACGATGGCGCCGACGATGCCCCAGAACAAGACTCGGTGTTGGTTACGCAAGGGAATCGACATTGCTGTGAACAGCATCGACCAGACAAAGACGTTGTCGACACTGAGCGACTCTTCAATCAGGTAGCCACTGATGTATTCACCGAAGGCCTGTTGACCGTAGGCAATCGCGATGAAAATCGAAAAGCCCAAACCGCATGCCACCCAGGCCATCGACTCCATTGCTGCCTGTCGAGGCGACGGTTCATGTGCATGTCGATGGCGATAAAGGTCGATGGCCAATAGCGTCACGATGACTGCGGCGAGCCACAGCCAAGCGGTAAGAGAGATGTCGAGGTCGACGAAATTTGAAGAAGTGGTAGTTGCCAGCATGATCGTCACAACTCTCGATTAGTGCGAGCTGATGACAACAATGCCATCACCGTCTCGGAGTTGGAATGCCAACGAGAGTTGGCATAGTGGGCGAGTACATGACATGGTGACCTCCGTGAATCGGGTCCGAATTTCGGAACCTTTGATTGATTCTCGGAAGGTCTCTCCGCTGTAGCAACACAGCTGGCCGCGCCGGGTGCAAAACACCGTGATGACGACGGGCCTCGTGGGATACTCCCCTTCTTGCGATGAAGAGTACCGAACTCGACTTCGGGTGTCAAGCACCGTTCGCCACCCCGCTCCCCGTAGATCGATCACCAGTCGATAATCTCGCCGGCTCACGGTCGCACCATCCAGTACGCCGAGAGATCAAAGGCCGCAGGAATGGGTGGAGAGTAGGGGATTCGAACCCCTGGCCTCGTCATTGCGAACGACGCGCTCTACCAACTGAGCTAACCCCCCCGTAGGGAGTGTCATTCTAGCGAAGGGCTGGAATGCCGTTATTCGCCAACGGCGTACTGAGCTCGGGCAAAACCAGAGCCCGTCGCCGGTGCGAAATCTTCCTCGGCGGCTGGCGCTTCGCGGCGACGCAGGGGAACAATGTTGTCCGGGACTGGCGTCGTACGAGTGCGCTGCGCGCCAGTAGGGATGATCTGCTCCTGCACATTCATGAAGTAGAGCATCAGTGAGAACCAGGTAGCGAACGCTAACCACGACATCACTGCAAGAGCGACAAAGAAGGTCCAAGCAGTGAGTACGGCGGGGACCGTGGTCGAAGCAATAGCCACGGCCATCCACTTCAGTACTTCGCGACGTCGCAAAGCGGCGCGCCGCTGGCTGGAGATGGGCTGAGTGGCGGGCCGCTGTCCCGCCACGAGCGGACGAGAGTAGGCCGTCGCGCGAACGTTCATTTCCTGTTGTGCCATCGTCGGTGCGTTAGCCGCATCACCGTTTTCGTTGACGTACTGCTGCGTCCAGGGATCGAAGTATGTCGCGCTATCGGTCGTGGCCACTACGAGCTCCTGTTCGGGAAGTGTAAGTAAACGTGTACCGAATTCCGCTGGGCGAACTAGTGAGTCGGTGTAACGAGGTGCGAGTTCGCCGTGTGGCGGCGTGGCGATGTGAGGCTCACCAATGTGGTCGTGACCTGGCAATTCGGCCAATGGGCCTTTCTCGCCGCGCAGTCGGCGGAGGGCATCAATAGATCCGAACTGACGGTTATTGCGGAACAGGGGAAGCAGAAAGGAGACGCCAACTGCGACCCAGCACATCACCAGTATGAAAAGCGTTGCCGACACCACTTCTTTTCCCCACCTCGCCTTGTAGGACTTGTAGGAAAAAATAGTGGTTTCGTTAGGGAAAAGGGTGGATACTCAACCCTCGTGAAGCCCGCATTCTTCCTTGTCGCTGTCGGCCCATCGACCGGAGCGGCGATCTTGACCCGGGAGCGGTTTCACCGTGACGGCCGCGCATCCAATTGAGGCGTAGCCCTGAGCCCAGAGGGGGTGTTCGGGCAACCCCTTCGACTGTAAGTAGTAGGCGACGTCGTCGTCACTCCACGTAGCGAGGGGGTTGACTTTCACGAGACCGAACTTCTCATCCCACGAAACCACTGGCATGCCGGCCCGCGTTGGGGCGTCGACACGCTTAACCCCGGTGAACCAGGCGCGCCGGCCCTGAACGGCACGCTGGAGCGGCACGACTTTGCGCAGCTCACAGCAGTTTCCCGTGCCGCACGGCGTGGCGTCGGCCTCGGGACCGGGGACGACTCGGCGGATATTGAGCTGCCAATTGGATTCGAGCTCGGCAACGAAATCGTAGGTCTCGGAGAAATGGCCCCCCGTGTCGAGAAAGAGCACCTCGACGGCGGCTAACTGTTCGTGCAGCATGTGCAGGAGTGCAACATCTTCGAAGGAGCATGCAAAGGTCACGTCAGATCCGAACTCGCCGAGCGCCCACGCAATTACCTCTTGCGGTGTGGCGCGTTCCAATGATTCGGCAATCGTTACGAAGTCGTAATGATTCATATCGTCATTCGCCATAATTTTCGCATCCTTCTCGAACGTCTCACTAACGTTTTTTGCTAGCGCCTCACTAGTATTTAAATACGCAGTTCAAGCGTAACCTTCTCATGACTACTTCAACCCACCCCCAAATAGACCACCTCGACCTTCTCGAATCACACGCGATCTTCATCATTCGCGAAGTGGTTGCCGAATGCGAGCGCCCCGTTCTCCTCTTCTCTGGTGGCAAGGACTCGGCCGTTCTGCTGCACCTCGCCGTCAAGGCCTTCGCTCCCCAGAAGCTCCCCTTCCCCGTCATGCACGTTGACACGGGCCACAACTTCCCCGAAGTCCTTGCCTACCGCGACGAGCGTGTAGCCACCTTGGGGCTGCGCCTCGAAGTGGCCAGCGTTCAAGAGGCCATCGACCAGGGTCGTGTCCCCGATCCCGGCCCTCTCGGGATGCGTAACCAGCTCCAAACCCGAGCGTTATTGGACGGAATCGAAAAGCACAAGTTCGACGCCGCCTTTGGTGGTGCTCGGCGTGATGAGGACAAGGCCCGGGCCAAGGAACGTGTCCTGTCCTTCCGAGGTGTCTTTGGTGGATGGGACCCCAAGATCCAGCGACCCGAACTGTGGCAGCTCTACCAGGGCAAAGTCAACGCCGGCGAAAACCTCCGAGCCTTCCCTCTGTCAGACTGGACTGAGCTTGACGTGTGGAACTACATCCGCCGTGAGAACGTGCCGCTTCCTTCGATCTACTTCGCCCACGAGCGTCCCGTCCTCAAGCGCGACAACATGTGGCTCGCCGTTGGTGAGTTCATTCACCCCCAGCACGGCGAAGTCGTCGAACGCCACCTAGTTCGCTTCCGCACCGTCGGCGACGCCTCGTGTACTGGTGCCGTGCGCTCGGGTGCTGACACCCTGGACGCCATCATCGCCGAGATTTCGGTGACCAACGTCTCTGAGCGTGGCGCCACGCGAGCGGACGACCGCTTCAGTGAGACCGCCATGGAAGACCGCAAGCGCGAGGGCTACTTCTAATGACCGAACCAACCTCCGACCTCCTGCGTTTTGCCACCGTCGGCAGTGTGGACGATGGAAAATCGACGCTCATCGGTCGACTCCTCGTCGACACCCGTCAACTCTTCGACGACCAGCTCGAGGCCGTAGCGACGGCTTCGGCCAAGCGGGGCGTCGGTGACCTCGACCTCAGTTTCGTGACTGACGGTCTGCGCGCCGAGCGCGACCAGGGCATCACCATTGACGTGGCCTACCGTTACGCCGCGACTCCGACACGCAAGTTCGTTATTGCCGACTGCCCCGGTCACGTCCAGTACACCCGCAATATGGCCACCGGGGCCAGCACGGCCGACGTGGCCTTGGTCGTTCTCGACGCGAGTAAGGGCCTCAAGGAGCAGACCCGTCGCCACCTCTGCATCGCCGCTCTCCTGGGCGTTCGCCACGTCATCGTGGCGGCTAACAAGATGGATGTGGCGAAGTGGGACGAAGCCGTCTACCTCGCAGTCGTCGACCAGGTCAATGAAGTCTCGGCCCGCTTGGGTTTCACCAGTTCGGTAGTCATTCCCGTCTCGGCCCTCGCCGGAGACAATGTCGTCGAGCCCGGCTTCATGGCCAACTGGTACCAAGGTCCCACGGTGCTCCAGGCCCTCGAAGCCGCTCCGGCCGGATCGTGGGCATCCTCTTCGTCGGGCGCACGCCTCCCCATCCAGTGGGTCCTTCGCCAGCATGGCGGCGGTCGCACCTACGCCGGCATGGTCAATGGTGGCGAGTTCACCGTCGGTCAGGAAGTCCACTTGATGCCCCAGGGTGTCAAGACCGTCCTGAAGGCCATCAATGGACCACGCGGTGGGCTCGAAGTCGCGCTGCCCGGACTCTCCGTTGACTTTGACCTCACCGATGAAACCGATGCCGGTCGTAGTGACATGTTGGCTACGGCCCCGCTACCCACGGCCACCAGCGAATTCGAAGCCACCATTTGCTGGTTCTCCGACAAGTCGTTGACCAATGGCGCACGCCTTCGCCTCAAGCACACCACACGATCCACGCCAGTTCGCGTTACGGGCATCGCGGGAACACTTGATGTGGGAACCCTCGAAGTGGGTCCGGCCAACGAGGTCGTCCTCAATGACATTGGCTTAGTGCACCTCGCGACCGCTGAACCGATTGTCGTCGACGACTACCGGGACAACCGCGTAACGGGAAGCTTCATTCTCATTGATGAAGTCACCAACGCCACAGTGGCCGCCGGCATGATTGGGCACGCCAACTTCCTCTAGTTCTAACCGAACTGCAGCAGCATGGCGATAGTGGCGATAACAATCATCGTCATAATGCCATCAAGAGCGCCGCTCATTTTCTTAGCCGACGCAGTAGCGGTGCCGTTCACCATCAAGGTGCGCTCGGCAGGCAGAACAATTATCTCCAGCAGAGCTGCCGCGAGGAGATAGGTAACGATTCCCACGGTGATCCAGAGTTGATTCAAGGAAATGGGCTCTCGCTGCGAGTGGCTGGCCCACGCTATGGCGAACCCGGTGAGTGGGATGAGATGTAATGTCCGGGCCGCAAAGTTTTGTCCTTGCGGGAACCGCACTCTCTCTCCTTGACCACGTACGAGCGCCACCGCAGTGAGTTTCATCGAGACTAAGACCACCATGATGACGACCGCCGAAACGATATGCGTCAGAAAAACTACATCGTGCAACATACGAACTACGACTGCAACAGAACGTCGGCCGCGGTGTAGGGATCACACTCCCCCGAGACCAGACGGGCCACCTGGGCCTCGTAGGCCTCGCCGTTGGCCAACTCTCGAACTCGGTTAGCCACCACGGCGCTGAGCACACGTTGGAGTTCCACCCGGGTGCGCATGCGACGACGCTCCATGAAGGTGTCGTCACGCTCAATAAATAGACGATGCGCCGTTATGGCCGACCACAGTTCCGACAGGCCCCGGCCATCGGTGGCCACGGTGTCGGTGATGGTTGGGCGCCAGGCCCGTTCGCCACCGAGGTCCAGCATCTGTTCGAGGTCCCGTCGGACCGAAGCCACGTCGGGACGGTCGGCCTTGTTGACCACGAAGAGATCGGCCACCTCGAGCAGCCCGGCCTTATTGGCCTGCATCGAGTCACCGGCTCCGGGGATGGTAACCACGATCGTAGTATCGGCCGCCGAAGCAATCTCCACTTCCATCTGACCGACACCGACGGTCTCCACGAGAACCACGGAGAACCCCACGGCCCCTAGGACTCGAATGGCATCGGGAACGGCGAGACTCAAACCACCGAGGTGACCTCGAGTGGCCATGGATCGAATAAAAACCCGGTCGTCCGTAGCGTGTTCCTGCATGCGGACACGATCCCCCAAAATCGCCCCACCGGTGAAGGGGCTGGTCGGGTCGACGGCGAGAATTGCGATGGTCTCGAATGGATGTTGCCCATCAAAGCCACCCACCGACAGTGCTTCGCCAATTAAACGGTCAGTCAGGGTCGACTTCCCAGCCCCAGGTGGACCGGTAATGCCAATCACGTAGGGACTGGTGGACTGATAGGCCTCGGCCACCGTCTGGCGATGGAGCGCACCACCACTTTCGACATAGGTCAACAGCCGAGCGAGGGCCACCCGACTACCCGATCGAGCTTCGATAAAGAGTTGCTTGGGGTCCCGGGATATCACGAGACTCGTTCTACCTTGGCGCCGAGGGCCGTCATGCGTCCCGGCAGATTGTCATATCCCCGTTCCAGATGATCAGTCCCGGAGAGCAACGTTTCGCCCTCGGCCACGAGTCCAACAACGACGCAGGCGGCGCCAGCCCGAATATCGTGCGCCACTACTTCGGCCCCGTACAACTTGTCAGTGCCGTGCACGACGGCGTGGTGCCCATCGGTCTCGATGATTGCGCCCATCTTCATCAGTTCATCGACGTAGCGAAATCGACCGTCAAAGAGATTCTCGGTAACGACCGAGACGCCACTGGCCCGCGTCAGCATGGCCGTAATGATGGGTTTGTAGTCAGTAGCGACCCCGGGATAGGGCAACGTCGCCACGTCCACCGGCGAAGGTCGAGCGGGACCCTGAATGCGAATCCCATCCTCGGTGGTGATCGTGGCCCCCATGGCCCGCATCTTGCGCAGGAGCATCTCCATATGGTCGGCCCGGGCATCCACGACGTGGACGTCGCCACTCGTCATCAATCCGGCTGCTAAGTAAGTCGCGGCAACAACTCGATCGGGGATCACTTCGTGACGAGCAGCAGAGAGTTCGGCCACCCCCTCAATGGCCAGTCGCGATGTACCAAGGCCTTCAATGTTGGCCCCCATCGCCTGGAGCTGGCGACCCAGATCTTCCACTTCGGGTTCGCGAGCGGCGTTATCTATGACCGTACGACCTTCGGCGAGGACGGCGGCCATCATCAGATTGTCCGTGGCGGTGTGGCTCGGGTACTCCAGTGTGAAGCGGGTGCCTTGAAGGCGACGACCACCCGTGGCGGCATGGATCTTGGTGGCGTCGTTGGCGAACGTGGCCCCCATGGCCGTGAGACCATCGGTATGGAAGTTGATGGGGCGGCTCCCGAAATCGTCACCGCCGGGGAGGGCCATGGTCACCTCGTGACAGCGCGCGAGGAGTGGCCCCATCACGACGAGGGAGGCCCGCATGGCTTTAAAGAGGTGCTCGGGAGCCGACGGACGCAACGCCGACGCCGGTGGCACAACAATCGTTAGCTCGTGATTATCGTTCAAGGAGACGGAACAACCCAAGTAGCCCAGCAATTCCCCCATGGTGGCGACGTCGCTGATGTTGGGAACGTGGGTCAAGGTGTGCTCACCGGAGGCCAGCAGACATGCCGCCATCTGCTTCAGTACGGCATTTTTGGCCCCGAAGGCCGTCACCTCACCGTGCAGCGGTCCCGCGGCGGCGATTCGGAGTTGTGTCACCCCTTAAGTATTGCCGACTCGGCCCTGAATGGCACTAATACGTATTTATGGTCGCGAGGAAGTCCGGTTTATGGTCGCGAGGAAGTCCGGCTGTCCGCGAACCTGAAAAAGAACGCTACGAAGTGAACATTTAATCTGATTCAGAGCACTTATGATGGCGTCCATGCAGTATGAAACCGCAAGATTCCCAACGCCCCCGAGCCGTTTGTCAATGCGACGTCGTTGCCTAATCTATGGCGTCCTTGGTGCTGTATTTCTGGGATTGGTAGCCACTACTTCGAGTCGGGCTGCATCCACAAATTATGTTTCATTGGCAAGCATTCAGAAGGACATCACGAGCTTTACGAAGACACTCAAGGCGACGGGTTCCGTATCGTACGCTCTAAATTCGAGTGTCGCTGATCAGGTTCTACACGCGACAACTGAGAGCAACACCCCTAAGCCGCTCGCAGGAGAGAAATGTTTCAGTAACGGTTTCGTTCCCATTATGAACCCCGACATGAGTGAGTGCGTCTGGACCAATCCAACGAGTGATGTCACGATTCTCCTTTTTGGGGATTCGCACGCCCAGCAATGGCTACGCGTTTTCATCGATATCGCGAATCTACGCGGTTTTCGTCTGGTGACATTGATGCATACCGCATGTGGGGCGGCACAGTTGACTTCGCGCCCATCTGTTCAAGCTGCTGCGCGGGAAGCCTGCACGACATGGCATGACAAAGTATTCGAAGAAATTCCACAACTACACCCGAGTGTAGTTATATTTGCCAGTTCAATTCAAGACTTACCATCAAATGCCTACGCCGCGGAGGTTGAGCTGAACGGCATCCTGACTAGGGCCTTAGGATCCGCCTCTCGCGTAATTTCACTTCACGATACTCCAAACCAACAATTTAAAATTGGCGGAAACCCCATTACGCCGGCTGCCTGTCTGGCTCATAACCAATTGAAGACGATATACAACCCAAAGGCCTTTACTAAGAAGGTGGGCACGTACGATTGTTATCGCCCGTTTAGGAGCACCCTCTATGCGGTGAACGATGCAACGCGAGATCAAGTTGCCCAAGCAGATGTCGATTCCGGCGTACAGGTGATTGAGCCGATGCCGTGGTTTTGCAATGTTTCATCCACAGGACTCTGCCCACCGGTGAT
The DNA here is from genome assembly GCA_009726065.1 of Actinomycetota bacterium. Classification (GTDB taxonomy): domain Bacteria; phylum Actinomycetota; class Acidimicrobiia; order Acidimicrobiales; family RAAP-2; genus RAAP-2. Next base: position 10,100 of record WLNA01000016.1, on the reverse strand, counting down.
TCTCGATACGTTCATCTATCGCGATTGGGCTCACATGCGTAGTGAGTATCTAGAACGCTTAACCATGCTTTTAGATGCCAGTATTAAGACAATTCCGAAATCTCCAGTTAGCCTGCGAATTGCAACTCGAACCTCGACCACTGCGACATTCGCATGGAACAAATCCTTCGACGGACACGCTCCGATTAGTGGATATGTTGCAACCGTCTCTCCAGGTGGCAAGACGTGCTCTACGGTGCTACTCGGATGCACCGTAGAAGGGCTGACTCCTGGTGGCTCCTACTCGGTATCACTGAGGGCGACCAACGCAATCGGGCCGAGTGCCAATAAGATTCTTACTTTCAAGACACTCCGGTAGTCCTGAACGGGCCACCACGAGGAATTTCCAGGCGGGCCGGAGAAAACTAGACTGAACCTCGTACAGAGTAAAGGTGTGCGTTATGAACTTAGAAACAATTACGTCAGGATTACGGTCTCGCCCAAAAATTAGTTTTGCGGGCTTACTGATTACATTCTTTGTTCTGTTTGCCCTACTGACCGGCGGAAACAGTACGCCAGCCTGGTGGGTGAAGGCACCCGTTGCTGCAGCCGCAATCGATACCTCTCGCACGCTCATTACCCTTGAAAATGACCGTAATGACAGATCAAGCTTGCTGGTCTTCAGGGACAACCTGGGTAAAGACATTACGAAGCTCCAGGTTTTGCCCTCTTACTTCGACACCATGGCTGTTAGCGGCTCACGTGTCCTTTTAGCGAAACGTGGCATCACAAGGGCTCAATGTATCAACGCCACCACTGAGGCTATTCAGGAACCCTTAGCACTGCCAAGCGGCCTACGCATCACCGGTGCGTCTTCTGCGAGTGCTGATGAGTTTCTCATCTGGGGTCGCGGGCCAGAGGATCAAACAATGGTTTTTAATACCAACTGCACGAGATTGACACTGCTAGCTACGGTGGAAGCATCACTGAAATTTATTTGCCCAGTAGAAAAACAACTAGTCGCGATTGATATTTTCGGTACCGTCTTGCGGGCAAACCAATTCTTCGAGTTTGAGGTTACGGATCAAAAGTTTCGGCATGTAGATCTCTTGGCATGTGGGGACTCTGGAATTATTGGTCACTTGAAAAATTCATCAGGTGACTTCTTAATTACTGTCGGCCCAAAGAGTGCGGTCACTCAGCCATTGGTTAATGGGAAAGGAGTGTTCTTATTACTTTTCGAACAGAATGACTCCGAGTGGTTCGGACTCAAGCATGGTAAAAACACGACTACCGTAAGCCTGTTCCCTATTGCACGCTAATCAGCATGCAGCTAAGCAACACGTTGGCCACAATAAACAGTAAATACCGAGTTGCCTCAAAGATTGTTTTTGCTCAATTTATTTTTCTGCTGGTTGTACTTACCTGGCGAGAAGAGAATTGGTCTTCGCATGTTGACTTTGCCAACAGAGTATTTGCTATACGCCAAATTACACACGGTGACTTAGCGCCACACTACCTCATCTTTAATTGGTCGCATCTGGCCGATCACGTAGATTTCACAATCTACCCCACTGCAATTTTGTATCTCTTCGACCACACGCTTCCGTGGATCATGTACGTCCAGGCGCTACTTCTATGTATCGCGGAATATTTCCTCATCAGGGCGGCCGAGGTGTATTTTGAAAGCCACTTCCCTCAGAAAAACTCACAATGGTGTGGTGCATTTATTGCCATACTTTTCGTAACGAATCCTCTAATTTTATTGGCCGTCACCGATGATCCGCATCTACACATGTTCGGCATGGTTGCGGGCCTGTCCATTGTGACTAACGGCATGCTGCGTCGTCGCTTACCGCTCGTAGCCGCTGGCTCACTTTTGGCCTTAGCTTCCGGTGACCTCGCGACCGCATACGGTTGTGCGGTAATCATAAGTTTTCTGCTGTTTCGGCGGACGCGATGGTCCGCAGGAATCAAGGTTTTGTGCGTGATGGTTATTTCATCCCTTTTGGCGCAATGGTACATTTCGCCTGTTGGGTCTAACTTCGGGATCCACTACGGACATCTTGGTGGGAAGACCGCTGGCAGCGCGTTCGATGTCGCCAAGTCCGTGTTGCACAGTCCATTTCGTGCAATCGATTACTGGCTGAGGAGTTTTCCGAGTTTTAGTGGATTAATCGCCACTTTTGGAGCGGTGGGAATGGCCGTCCCATTAGGACTGGTCGTCGTCATTTTGAATCTCGGCTCGACAGGCCTTGCATGGAGGACGAGTGTCGGGCGGCCGGCCCAACCAGAGTGGCCGGGATCGTTTCTCGCGAGTCCATGGCAAATGTTGCCAACGCTAGCTATTGGCATAGCGGGCTCAGTCGTAATATGTATTTGGCTCTATCGTCGGCACTCTGTTAAGTGGCGGTGGACGTCGGGGGTTCTGGCGGCTGGGATTCTTCTCAACTCCTTGATTTTCGGGCTTTCTAGCTTCCACTCAGTCATCTCGAGGAATACTTACCCGCCCGCAATGACGCAGTCATTGGATCGCGCTGCAAAATTGATTCCGAAGGGGTCCACCGTCCATGCGACCGTTGGGGCGTCCGGCCATATTTCATGGGACCACCGAGTGGTACTAACCCTGTCGGAATCGACCATCCTTCGATACGAGTCCGAAGGAGACTTTTTCCTCATTACACCGAGCCAAAACTCCGGCCGTCCCTACAGTACGGAATTACCTCTCGTCGAAGCTCTACTCAGAGCGCATGCCGAACTTCTCTACTCAAAGGACAATGTATGGCTGTTCAAGAGCACTTCCCCCCGGCCGATGACCGTCGACTTCCACAGCCAACAATTTTCCGGTATCGCTGTCCCGGGAAATCCCGGCTCGTCAACGCCAGTGTCATCTAACTCGATGTGCCGCCACTCTCAGATACTCACTGAAAGTACATATTTCGTGTCAAGGTTGCTTGTGGCCACCCACGCTGGGGAATATATGTGGAACGTATCTTTTGGATCGTCCAAAACTGCTGTCATGGAAGTCCGCGATCTCACCACTGGCGAAACTATTGCAATGAAGAAGCTTCGCACTGCCTCCCTAGAATCACAATCAATCTACGTAAATCTTCCAGATCGCAAGCCCGTACAGGAACGGTCCAGCATCGGATGGGGGCCATTCTGGTACGAACGAATACCACCTCACCGAACATACCGGCTAGAGCTCCGAATCTGGATACCCTACGGAACTAGTGCCACCATCTGCCACTCCAACTTCATGAGTATGCGCACCTAGCGACATACCAGAGTCAGATCTTGTCCTTGTATGCGCAAGGGCTGTAACTTTTTGGTACGGACTTCGAGGTGAACCACCTGGAGAGCCGGCGTCGACTGGGCGCATTCCACCGAAAATCGGATGACCCCATCATGAGTAACTCTTTTCGGGCGACTGTTTTCGCCTATTCCGCCATGGTCAATACGTAGGATTCCAGTTCGGACACCCGAGCCTTGCAGCCCCATCTGAGACAATGAGACTTTAAGATTCGCCCTTTGAGCGGATAAACCGGCCAGCCGAAAGGCGATGGTTGTCTCATTACGTGGACGAAGAGCGCCTGAAATGGGGACTGGATCAACCGCAACCATCGGAAACGCCCCGTAGGACACTGCTCGGACCATTTTCGTTCGAGGATTGGTCGCGATTACTCTGAATCCCTGACTGACATCAGTACCGGCCCACTGATTTGGGGCGAGTAGCGTCACGACATCTGCCGCGTTCTTCGATTTAACCCAGGGAGCGGTAATCCCGTTACGACCTTCGACAAAGTATGAATACTCATCAAGGGAATCACTGACCCCGATACCGTGAAGTTGAAAACTAATTAACTTCCCGAATTGAGAGTTGTATTCCAACGAGGAGATTTGCAATTGCCCGGAAGGTGGCTGCAGGGCGAACAACGAACCGATGACCACCACTGTCACGGGAATGCTGACGAACCTCAGTGTTATGCGCCGTTGCGCGAGTTGCTTGATGCTTCCCGCCGGACTCGTTAATCGCAGCAGATCGGGAGCGCAGATAAGTACGGGGGTCAGAGTGATGGCGTAGCTAAGAAAACCACGGTGACTCAACAGTGGAAGCAGAGTGGACGCCATTGCACAGACGAACCGTCCCGTGAGGTCTAAGCGGGTCGCGAAGAGAAACAAACCCGCGAAGCTGGCCATGGAAATAAACGTAAGAAAGTCAATATTCGCAATTCCGTAGGACCGAACGAGGTCGGCCAACCCGGCGCCGTTGGGAACCAGCAGCGACGAAAATGGCTGCATCACCGCGTTCCAGTAGGTTGGGAAGCCAAACAACAGGCCGCCCACCGTATTCAGAACTGCACTGAACGCCAAGGTGAGACATGTAATGTTGCGGAACTTCAACCAGTCAATGTTTCGTTTGGACTCTGTATTTGTCGAGGCCGCTAGGACGAGAAATGGTGTCATCAACCATGCGGTCTGCTTAAGGCAAATAACGATGGTGAGTAGGAGGCTGAACCGCAGCGTGATTGCAGAGTTGGTCTTTTTAAGCAAACCCGCAATCGCGATGAGTGGTGGAATCAACAGAAAATCAGTATTACCCGAAGCAACCAAAGGTTGAAATATGGGGGTAAACCAGACGCCCACGAAAACGATGGCCGCGATACTTCCCCATCGGCGCTTAACGAGGTACGCCGATCCAACGAGCGCAGCGAGACTCGCCAGCACCGCCAGCGGGAGGTGGGTCGGCAACAGCCCCGCGACAAAATAAACGGCCAGGGCGAGAATTGGATAGGAAAACTGCTGAACATGGGTGCCGTCCATCCGGTACGTCCACCCGTTGGGGTCAAGTTGAGTACCAGTCACCGTATCCACAGGGAGCCTGCCGTATGGATTCACTCCGTGAGCAAGAGCATTCGACGCGTAATTGGCAAAAAGTCCTTCATCGGACAGTTGACTCTTTGACTGAAGTACAACGACAATGAAGACCGCAATAAGAGCAAATAAAAACAACGCCGAGGATTTGATGTGGTCTCGGTTCGTAATAATCTGCCGACCAAACTGCAATAGCGATAGGCACACTACGGCAACGATGGAGGTGCGGAGCTCGACTGTGATCGTGCTTCTCGTAATCTCCCAGCACGCAGTCAGCGCACTCGCCGTAGCGACGACTAAGAGAAGTTGACGGCTGGTACCTTGCGGCGCATCTTTCATCTAACTACGCACGGCAAGCGAGATGTAGTTACCTCAGACAGCGGGAGTGGGGTGTGGCAGATTCAGGGCGTTCCAAACTCGCGTTGACACGACTGCCTTCGCCTTACCGTTTGAGCTCAAGCCAACTTCTGCCTTGAAGGCCACCACTGCACGCCATGTGGCAGTGCCGAAGACACCATCAATGCGTGTCGTGTATCCGTGGCGATTTAAGAGTTGCTGGACTACTTTCACGAGTGGACCACGGTCACCAAATCGAACGGAAACCTGTGTAGCAACCCGGTACTTCCCAGCGAGAGCTGCCGACCACGTCTGCGGGACAACTACACCAGTCCGAAGTTCACCGGTCAGCCTTTGAAGCTGAATCACCGCCGCTTTTGTCTCCCGACCGAAGACCCCATCGACTTTGATATGCGTGTGCAAGACCTTGTTCAACTGCTTTTGGAGGAAGTTGACAGAGGTACCTCGATCGCCGAGAGAGAGAACACGACCGACACCTTTTTGAACGAGTACCGTCGGAGTCACGCCGGTGCTTTCGCACTGTTGATAGTTGCACGTCGCAGCGAGCGCTGAGGTGGTCGCCACCGGAAACGCCAGCATACCCGTGAGAACTGGGGCGATCAAAAGAGTCTTGACTGAGAATTTTTTCATGACTATATCGTAACACGCGAAGTCAGATCTTGCAAGGGAACTCTTCAATTGGCCAGAATTCCTTCCAATTGCCCTAGATTTAACGCTGAATTACCGTCATTCAGTCCCCGGGATAAGGCAGCCATTACGTACTTTTGAGCGTCCAACGTGGGCACTGGAGTCTCGTTCCTTGTATCGCCGATACTCCGAATGACCCCCAGAAGAAGTGCTTCAGCTCTGGACTAAAGTGATTTAATGCTTAGAAATTCCTCACCTGACCGCAATCTTGCACTCGATCTCGTTCGAGTGACAGAAGCAGGTGCTCTGGCGGCGGCCCGATTTGTGGGACGCGGGGACAAAAACGCCGCTGACGGCGTAGCGGTCGATGCAATGCGCGAGACACTCAATGCCGTGCAGATGGACGGCATTGTCGTCATTGGTGAGGGCGAAAAGGACGAAGCGCCTTGGCTGTACAACGGCGAAAAGATTGGCGACGGAACCGGTATCGCTACCGATATTGCCGTCGACCCGATTGATGGAACGACTCTCACGGCAAAGGGCCGCCAAGGGGCTATCTCCGTTATCGCCCTTGCGGCACGGGGAGCCATGTTCAATCCCGGCCCTTGCGTCTACATGGAAAAGTTGGCTGTCGGTCCTCTCGGACGTGGCGCGGTCGACATTTCCGCCAGCCCTACGGACAATCTCAAAGAGTTAGCCAAGCGACTTGGCAAGAGTGTTCAAGAATTGGGTGTGGTGATCTTGGATCGACCGCGCCACGATGACATTGTCGCCGAAGTCCGAGAAGCCGGTGCTCGAGTTCTCTCCATTTCCGATGGCGACGTCGCTGGTGCTATCGCCACGGCCTGGCCCGCAAGTGGCGCCGACATTCTCTTCGGTATCGGCGGAACGCCAGAAGGCGTAATTGCCGCCGCCGCCCTCAAGGGACTCGGTGGTGAGATCCAGGGTCGCCTCTGGCCCCGTGACGCCGAGGAGCGTGCTGCCGCCATTGCGGCGGGGTACGACCTCAATCGTGTGCTCACGAACAGCGACTTGATTGCTGGTGATGACTGCTTCTTCTCGATGACCGCCATTACCGACGGTGACTTCCTGCGCGGCGTTCGCTTCCACGACTTTGGTGCCACAACCCACTCGCTAGTCGTTCGGAGCGGCTCGGGCACAGTGCGAACCGTCGAGACGATTCACCGCCACGACAAGAATGCGGACTTTTCCACCTCTGGCCTATAGGCCAACACCGTCGTAGCTCCCAGGATGTCCATTCTTAAAGATGGACTTCAAATTCAGTATTTCCGTTGGGCGGAAGCTTGTGAAGAGTTGCACGTAAATTCCACAAAGTGCGAGCCTCGGTAGGCGTACGATTCGCATAGCGGACACGATCGCCGGAACGGGGAGTCACTATGAATGTTGCTCAACTACTCGACTTCAAAGGCCACGAGGTGGCCACCATCAACCAGAGCCGCTCGATTGCCGATGCCGTGGGCATGATGAAAGAACGGGGCATCGGGGCACTCGTGGTTACCGGAGGAGAGCCACCACTGGTTGGGATGATTTCCGAACGCGACGTAGTTCGTGCCCTGGGCGCCCGCGGGGCCGAAGCGCTCCAAGATCAGGTCTCCACGCTGATGTCACGGGACATTGTCACGTGCACCCTGGACACCACGTGTGCAACACTCATGGGCCTCATGACGGCCGAGCGCGTGCGACATCTCCCAGTTCTTGAAGCAGGCAGCCTGGTGGGGCTTATCTCCATTGGTGACGTAGTGCGGGCTCGATTCGAAGAGCTTGAGCGGGATCGCCAAGAGTTGTTGGAGTACGTCCAGGCACGATAGGCATGCAACACTTCGGTTTTCTCCCGATTGAACTATCTAACCCTCGATTTATAACTTGTTATACAGTTATGTAATGAGCTCTAATGACTTCACTCTTCGGGCAACATTCCCGGAAGAGATCTACGTACTCAGCAAACTCTTTGCCGAACGTAGCGGTCTCTCGGTGGAGGAATTTGTAGTCCGTGCCGTGAAGCGGGAACTACTCGAATCAATGGACTCCCTGAAATCAAACGAGTAACCACTGGAATCTGAGTCCAGTCGCTTTACATAATTTTATTTGAAGCGAGCCACTTCGTGCGAGCCTGTTGCGTGGTTATCACGCTCAGGTGCGAGGTAAAATTAGAGCGTGCTGAAACAAACTGCGATTCGTCTACCCACTGATTTAGCCACAGAAATTGACTTTGTCGCCCGTGTCCGACAGACGAGTACGAACAGTTTGATTATCGAGGCCGTTCGTAAATTCCTAGCCCAAGTGGCCACTGATCCCGAGTTCGCCAAGCAGGCTCAGGCCATCATGGCCGATGAGCGAGAAATGCTTCGCAAGCTGCTCGACGAGGGTTCTAAGTAATTCCACCCCGAAGGAATACCGCCGTTACGACCTAGCCGGTGTAAGCGTCACGTCACCGATTTGACAATGCCACCTCGTGGCTTCAAATTCTGTGAAAACTAGTCGGTTGGTGTCTCGTCAGCGGCTACCAAGTTAGCCAGCGCTTCGCGCGCGGCCTCTTCGGAAGCGGCAACTTCAGCGACGGAGGCCAGCACGGTGGCCCGTGTTCCGCCTTCACTGTCTGATGAGACCTGGAGATACCCACCATCGACTGCGATGTAAGTAGTGCCCTCGGGCCCTACGACAACCAACACACCGGGAACGACGTCGCCCACGAGTGGCGTGTGCTGCGCCAGGACCATCAGCTCGCCGTCAGAAGTACGAGACTTCAACGACGTAGCTGGACCTCGCCACAGCGCCACTTCGGGGGTGACTACTTCAACGGTGAGCGTTCCAGCCATGATTAGCTGTTCTGCATCTCGTGGGTCTTGGCCAGTACGCCTTCGGCGCCACCGACGTTCAAGAAGGCCTGCTCGGGGCAGTGGTCCAAGTCACCCTTGATTAGCGCTTCGAACGACTCAATAGTCTCTTCGATCGGAACGTAGATTCCGTCCAGACCGGTGAAGACCTTCGACACGAACATCGGCTGACTCAAGAAACGCTGAATCTTACGAGCACGGGAAACGGTGATGCGGTCCTCTTCGGAAAGTTCGTCGAGACCCAAGATCGCGATGATGTCCTGAAGTTCCTTGTAGCGCTGGAGCACCGACTGCGTCTGGCGAGCCACGTTGTAGTGACGGTCACCAACGATTTCAGGAGCCAAGATGTTCGAGGTTGAGGCCAGGGGGTCTACGGCGGGGTAGATACCCAGCGCAGCAATCTGACGGCTCAACTCGGTCGTGGCGTCCAAGTGGGTGAAAGTCGTGAACGGTGCGGGGTCGGTGTAGTCGTCCGCAGGAACGTAGACGGCCTGCAGTGACGTAATCGAACGGCCACGAGTCGAGGTGATTCGCTCTTGGAGTTCACCCATCTCGTCGGCGAGGGTTGGCTGGTAACCCACGGCACTCGGCATACGGCCGAGGAGCGTCGATACTTCGGAACCGGCCTGTACGAAACGGAAAATGTTGTCCACGAACAACAGCACGTCCTGGTTCTTGACGTCACGGAAGTACTCCGCCATCGTCAACGCGGCCAAGGCCACACGGAGACGCACGCCTGGTGGCTCGTCCATCTGACCGTAGACCAGGGCGGCCTTTTCGATAACGCCCGACTCCTGCATTTCGAGGAGAAGGTCGGTACCTTCACGGGTGCGCTCGCCAACACCGGCGAATACGGAAACACCACCGTGCTGCGTAGCCACACGGTTAATCATTTCCATGATCAGAACGGTCTTACCTACACCGGCACCGCCGAAGAGACCAATCTTTCCACCCTGTACGTAGGGCTCCAAGAGGTCGATGACCTTGATGCCCGTTTCGAACATGGTGGCGCGAGGCTCGAGTTGGTCGAAGGCCGGCGGATTGCGGTGGATGTCCCAGCGCTCTTCGATAGGTCCGATGTCATCGGTGTCGAGGGGCTGGCCCAGCACGTTGAAGACGTGGCCGAGGACGGCGTCACCCACGGGCACCGAGATGCCTCGGCCGGTGTTGCGGACGATGGCACCGCGGACGAGACCGTCGGTGGGCTTCATGCAGACGCAGCGGACGCGACCTTCACCGATTTGCTGGGCAACTTCGGCCGTAACGGTGATGAGCTCACCGTCGAGGTCGAGGTCCATCTCCACAGCGTGGTTGATCTCAGGTAGTGCGTGGGGCGGAAACTCCACGTCGACAACGGGACCGGCGATCGCGACAACGCGGCCGGTCTCCAAGTTCGTCTTCTCTGGT
>WLNA01000015.1 GCA_009726065.1 Actinomycetota bacterium | reverse complement strand
GAGTTATTTGCGTTCGCCGATGCGATGAATGAGACCCGCAAGCGCACCGGTCGCACCAGCGTGTTTCAACTGGCGATTGAACACACTGACGTGCCCGATCAGTTTGAGTGGATGCGATCATTCGCAGAGCTTTCGGGAGCCACAGTGGCCTTCAACTTTTCCCAAACACGACACGCCCCGGATGTCTGGAAAGACGTCGTGAGAGAGCTCGATCGCGCCATGGCGGACGGTATTCCGATTGTCGGCCAGGTGGCGGGACGTTCCATCGGTGTTCTCGAGTGCCTCGAGGGCAGCGTGCACCCCTTTATCCGACACCGCACCTGGCGTGAACTCGAACACCTTTCACTCGCGGAGAAGGTGCACGAACTAAAGAAGCCCGAAGTACGCAAGAATCTGCTGGATGAGTCGCGCAAATCATCCACGCCTAATGCCGAACTCTTAATGTCGGGATGGGAGCGAATGTATCCCGTGGGCGTTGACAACATCGACTACGAGCCTGACCCCACGACAGATTCGCTCGAGGCGCTTGCAACTGCATCCGGGCGCACGCCGCAAGAACTCGCCCTAGACGCCCTTTTGGCCTTTGACGGTCACGGAATGCTCTACGTGCCCTTGTTTAACTACAGCGGGGGAGACCTCGAACTAGTGCGTGAATTGCACCAGAATCCCGCCACCCGAATGGGGCTTTCCGATGCCGGTGCGCACTGCGGCGCGATTTGCGATGGCGGCATGCCAACGTTCATGTTGACCCACTGGACTCGCGACCGCCAACGCGGGGACCTTCTTCCGGTCGAATTCATCGTGCACCGTCAAACGCAGCAAACGGCCCAGCTATACGGAATGAACGACCGCGGTCTCATTGCCCCGGGGATGAAGGCCGATATCAACATCATTAACTACGAGTTACTGGGCTTCTCTAAAGCGGAGATGGCCTACGATCTTCCGACGGGCGCTCGGCGTCTCGTGCAGCGCGGCTCGGGCTACGTCATGACGATGGTGAGTGGCGTTCCTATTGTGGAGAATGATGAATTCACGGGAGCCCTTCCCGGCAAGCTAGTGAGGGCGTAATGGCTAACAAGAAAATGAACGTTGCGGCAGCGAAATACATCTCCTTTACTTCGTTTCGCACCGACGGCAGCGCCGCGTCTACGCCCGTGTGGGCCGTTCCTTTTCGCGATGGGTACGCCTTTACTTCGGATGACACTTCATTCAAGGTGAAGCGGATTGCCGCCAATCCTCGAGTTCGCATTTCCCCTTCAACCTTTCGGGGTGCTGTCGCCGAAGGCGCCGAGGTGCTCGAAGGTTCTGCGGAACTCTTACGAGGCGACGACTTCTTGGCGGTAGAGAAATTAATCAAGCGTAAGTACTGGCTCGGTTGGTACATCGCTATTGCACCCTCACAATTCTTTGCACGCTTTAAGAAAAAGACCGCGCCGGGATCAGTGGCCATCCTGGTGACTCTCAAACGTGGTGAGTAGTGCACTGACGCTTCGTCGGCCGGTCTTAGCCGACGAGCTGGTGGTGCGCCAAGCACAGAGTGAGCTCGAAGCGGAAGGGTTCGATTTTGCGTGGGAGCTCGGTCCCGAGGGTTCGTGGCCAGCCTATTTAGATCGACTCGACCGACTTCATGAAGGTCTAAATCTGCCCGAGGGCGTGATGAAGTCCACGTTCTACCTAGCCGAAGTGCACGGTGAAGTCGTTGGCAGTACTTCGATCCGGTACGAACTGAACCAGTATCTGAGGGAGTTTGGCGGCCACATTGGCTACTGCGTCCGCCCGGCCTTTCGCCGCATGGGGTACGCGACCACGATGTTGCAGTTACAAATCGAGGCTGCGCGTCAATCACACATTGACGAGATTCTTGTGACCTGTCTAGAGACGAATGTGGCCTCAGCGGCTGTTATTGAACGCTGCGGAGGTGCATACGAGTATTCCCCCACTCGACCTGATGGTGCGATTTTCCGTCGTTACTGGTTTTCCCGCCCTGACTAGTATTTTTTCAGAATCTCGCTAGCCTTATGCCACTGAAGCAGGGGAGTGGATGTGCGACGAGTACTAGCAACGATTGCAGTCTCCACCGTTCTCGGCCTCACCTTTGGATCTGTTGTACCGGCGATGGCCAGTACAGATTCATTGGCCACGAAGAAGAAGTGTGATCAGTCCGCTCTGGCCGCTTACAACGCGCATCAAGATGCCACTCGCGCAATTGTGATGGCATTCAAGACGGTAATCGATTCGGCGAAAGTGACGTACCTCGCTGCTCGGCAATCCGGCACTGCCTCGATACGTAAGACAGCCAAAGCCAAGTATGAAGCGGCTCTCATTAACGCTCACCTAATGCGTGCATCGGCACTCTCGGCACTCGGCAAAGCCCCTCGCCCACCTCAGGGCTGTAAAGAAAATGAACTTCATTCGCAATGACTGTAGAGATCCGTCGGGCCCGCATTGCCGATGCTGAAAACTACGCCAAGATTCGTCTCGAAGCGCTTCTAGTTTCCCCGGAAGCCTTTGGCAGCGTGCATGAAGATGTGATGCAGTTTCCATTGCGCCGATTTGAAGAGCAGATTCGCAATGGCTGCTACTTCTTGGCCGTGGACAACGACGAAGTCGTCGGCACCAGCTCGTACGCGCCGTTCACGCTGAAGCGCCGCCGACATGCCGGCCTGTACGGAATGTTTGTGACACCTCATTGGCAGGGCCAAGGCGTGGCTTCCAATCTGGTCAACGTCGTGCGGGCGGAAGCCCGGCTGGCTGGGTATCGGGAGCTCTATCTCTCTGTGAATCCCGCCATGGAGCGCGCCGTGGCCTTTTATGAGCGTGAGGGTTTTTGCGATACGGGCGATCGAGAACCGATGCGGCGTGATCCATCAATATCACTCCAAATTATGAAAGCGCCGATGGAGCGCTGACATCAGCCGTAACGCGCGGGTTGAGGGAATTGAGTGCCAGGCACTCTATGGCCTCCGCCGGTATCCATTACGCGGCGCTGGCGCCTCAGAATTCACGATGGACCTCGTGAGGAGAACCCTGAATCAGTGCATTTGGCAAGCCGCCTGGATGGCGCGGTGGTCGCCCGTGGTTGGTTCTTTGAGTCAGCATCGCCGCTACACGCCAACGACCAATGCGTGCATTGACGTATCCTCGCTTCCTCTCCTGAGCTACAGAGCCAAGGGCTGGGGACGATATTGCTGGAAGCTGCTGAGGCTCATCTCGTGAGTCGCGGAATTTCGTTGGTCTGGGCGAACGCTCGTGACACTGCGTAACTTTTTTCCTAGCTCGGGGGTGGCACACACTCCCTGGTTCAGAGCACGTCAGTCCCGAGACTCGATTGCCGCATACCGTAATTGTGAAACAGCTGCGTCCTCCGGGGCGATAAGTCTCTCTAGAGTGGGCACATGAAGAAGCTTGGCCTCTTGGTTGTTCTCGTTGTGCTCGGTGTAGGAGTTTGGACAACTCAGCGTGACGCCAGTTGGTGGCCGGGATCGAGCACCACCACCTCATCGGAAATCACCACTACCACGGCTCCCGTGATTGCCCCCTTGAGTGGCACGGTCGATTCGAGTGGACTCTCCGCTACGCGCCCGGCACTCACCATCAAGATTGAAAACACCCCTGATGCCCGCCCCCAGTGGGGCGTCGATCAGGCCGATGTGGTCTATGAAGAGATTGTTGAAGGTGGCATCACCAGATTGGCGGCAGTCTTCCAGTCAAAGATTCCCGGTCGTGTTGGCCCCGTCCGATCCGTACGTCGCACCGACCAGGCCATTGTCTGGCCTATCGGCGGGCTCTTCGCGTATTCCGGCGGTGCCCCGTACGCCGTCCAGAGTATTCAGGCAGCACCAGTAGCTATCTATAGCGAGACTTCAGCTCGCGAGGGAATGTTTCGTGACCACTCACGCTACGCCCCACATAATCTCTTCGCCGTACCCGCAAAGCTGTGGCTGCACCCGGGCACCCCTACACCGCCACCAGCTCTCTTTCGCTACCGAGCCCCTGGCGATAAAACTGGTGGTAAGAAGTCTGGTGGCTTTCTCATGGGCTTTCGCTCGGGCTACGCCACATCATTTAGATGGAATGCCGTGACGAAGTCGTGGGATCGCACGATCTTTGCTGCCCCCGACATCACGGCCACGAAGGTTCGCATTTCTCCCAAGAATGTTGTTGTGATGTGGATTACCTACAAGGGTGGTGTCGGGGTTATGGGCGCCGAAGGCATCATGGTAGGCACCGGTCGATCTATGGTCATGACCAATGGTCGCACCATCGCCGGAACGTGGTCTCGTAGTTCGAAGGACTCACGGGTTATCTATCGCGACCGTAAAGGGGTAGAAATCAACATGACGCCTGGTCAGACTTGGGTGGAGCTGGCCGCAACGGACGATCCGGTGACGTTGTTCCCAGTGAATTAGGGGGTTTCCACAATCGCGGCGATGCGACTCAACGTCTGCTCCATTGCGACTTGGTTCCTAGCGGGCCAGCCCAAGGGGACAATTACCAGCCCCCACGGTTTGCGGTAGTCGAAGGACTCGCGAACCATCGTGCCACCCGGCACCTCTTCTAACTCGTAGCGCCAAATGAATTTGGCGATGTGGTGCCACGCAATCACATGATTCTCCTCGAACGCCACGACATGGTTGGTCGTTAAGTACGAAGCCTTCATCTTCATGTCCATCGCAAACGTCGCTCCGAGGAAGAGCCGTTCCGGGGTTCCGGCCTTGGGCTCCACGACCATGCCCGATCCATCAATTTCATGGTGACGGTAGGGGTTAGCGATGATGTCGAAGATTTTCGATGCCGGTGCGTGGATGACGCGCTCGACTGAAACGATACGAGAGTTACTCATGAGCCCACCCTACGTGGCGAACGTGCGGTGAGTACGCTCAACACATGGAGCAGAGCATTGTTGAGCGCACCGGGGTGATCTCGGTGGCAGGCCGAAACGTCCCGTGGGCCGCGTGGCTACCCGCTGGTCCACCACCCGACACCCTGGTGTTGATTGGTCACGGAGCCAGTGGCGATAAGCACGAGGGCTACGTCGTGGCGCTCGGACGGTCTCTCGCTGCACGTGGGGCCGCCTGCGTGGCCATTGACGGTCCGATTCACGGAGAACGGCGAGATGGGGGCGCAACGACCATGCCGTTCTTCGACTTTGCTGCCCGTTGGTCCAGCGATGCCAATCTGACGGACAGCATGATTGAAGATTGGCGTACGGTTCTCGACCACTTTTTAAGTGATGGTTCAGTCAACCCTAAAGCCCAGGTGGGCTATTGGGGGCTTTCTATGGGAACCATCCTGGGGCTCCCACTAGTAGCGGCCGAACCGCGCATAACGGCCTGCGTGCTCGGCCTCATGGGTAACACCGGCCCCACGAAGGACCGTATTGCCTCAGATGCTCGAACGTTACAAATCCCCACAATGTTCCTCGTTCAGTGGAACGACCAACTATTCCATCGGCGCGACGCCTTTGAATTATTCGATCTGATTGGCTCATCCGACAAGACGCTCATCGCCACCCCGGGTAACCACGGCGACGTCACTCCCGAGACCTTTCGTCGCTCCGCCGAGTTCCTTATGAATCGTTTGGCGAAGAGTAAGTAGAATTTGCTTATGAGTACGCCCCGTGTTGGATTCCTTGGCCCCGTGGGCACGTTTACGCACGAAGCCTTACGAACCCAAGCCGATCTCGTCGCGGGAACCATCGTTGAGTTTCCAACCATTGGCGACGCCCTGACGGCCGTGACAACAGGTGAAGTCGACGTGGCCGTCGTGCCACTCGAAAATGCGATTGAGGGAACAGTTTCCGCCACCGTGGACGGACTCATTTTCGAAAATAGCCTCTTGATTGAGCGCGAAATAGTTCTGCCCATTCAGCTCCACTTGATGACCACGCCCGGTGTGGCGCTGGGCGGCATCACAGAAGTATGGAGCTATTCCCACGCCTTGGCCCAGTGTCGCACGTTTCTTCAGCAGTCGCTGCCTGGTGTCCCCACTAAAGTCAGCGCCTCTACCGCTGACGCCGCCCGCATAGTTTCCGAAGAGGGTGGTTCCCGAGCAGCCGTGGCTCCGGCGATTGCTGCGGAGATTTACGGCCTCGAAATCATTGCTAATGACGTTGAAGATCATGACGGTAACGCCACGAGATTCGTCGTCGTGGGTCGTGACACTATTCCGACTCCCACCGGTCACGACCGGACCACCATTGTCTGCTTTCAAGATGCCGACCGTCCCGGCTCCCTCTATGGAATCTTGGGGCGCTTCGCGGCACGTGATATCAATTTGACCAAACTTGAGAGCCGCCCGACCAAGCGCGGCCTTGGCGACTACTGCTTTGTTGTCGAATTCGAAGGGCACATCGCCGAAGACGTCATTGCTGACTGCCTGACTGATCTTCAGACCCACCTCACGAGAGTGAAATTCCTAGGTTCCTACCCGGTGACCGGTGAAGCAGCCGAGGGCCGCCGAGAAGACGTCTCGGTCGCACGCGCGGCGTCTGACGAGTGGATGACGGAGCTTCGCCGTAATATTCGATAGTTAACCGAAGAGCGCCTTGACGAGTGAAGTTAGGCCTCCCAGCAGCAACAAGGTGTTGACCATTAAGCCGAAATACTGCTGATTAATCTTGGCGGCTTGGCGAAATCCCAGCGCAGTGCCGATGCCTGCGGCTAACAGTGTTGTTCCAAATAGCTGAACATCGACTACGTGGACGGCGTTTCCTCCGAGCAACATGACGAGACCAACCGCGTTCGAAACAGAAAAGACGAAGGAGATCGTGGCTCGAAATTCTTCGGGGCGCAGTCGACGACCTTGGAGATAAATAACGAGGGGTGGACCGTTGGTCGATAGCGAGGTATTGAGAACGCCACTCACCGCCCCGACAAGGCCACCAAAGAGATTGGAGTCGACCCAGGGTCGATGAAGTCGACGAGCAACCGCAAGGGACCACAAGGCCGCAGCGGTGGTGCTGATGCCCAGTATGAGGCGCAACATCGAGGCACTTCCGGATTGGAGTAGCCAGACGCCGAGCGGCATGGCGACGACTGCTCCGATGCTTAACCGTTTGGCTTCGCGCCAGACAATGTGTTCTCGCTGGGTCCGAGTAAGCGCCAGCGAGATAACGCAGGAAGTCAAAAAGATTGTGACGACAATGTCACGTGGTGTAACGATCATGGCGCCAACTGGTACGGCGAAGAGTGAAAAGCCAAAGCCGGCGGCCGACTGAAAGAATCCGGCCACAAAAACGATGAGCATGAGGATTGCCAGCCACCAAATCTGATGATTAAGGAGAACGTCGCGCATCGGTGAATGTTATGAGGTGAAAAAGAAAATCCCGAGCCTCTTGCGAGACTCGGGATTTTTTAGTGCGGAGGGAGTGGGATTTGAACCCACGGTGAGTTGCCCCACGTCGGTTTTCAAGACCGGTGCATTCGTCCGCTCTGCCATCCCTCCGTCACTAATTCTAGTGCGGAGGGTGATACTGGCTAATTCGTCTTTCCCTGCTTCGTCTTGCGATGGCGACCGGCCTGGTCCAAAACGACCTTACGAAGTCGGATCGACTTAGGTGTCACCTCAACGGCTTCGTCGTCGGAGATGAACTCCAACGCCTGTTCGAGGCTCATAATCGTCGGTGGTGTCATGCGCTCAGTGTTGTCAGATCCCGAAGCTCGCATGTTGGTGAGCTTCTTTTCCTTGGTGGGGTTCACGTTCATCTCGTCCGAACGAGTGTTTTCGCCGATGATCATGCCCTCGTAGACATCAACGGCCGTGTCAACAAACAGGGTGCCTCGAGGCTCGAGGTCGATGAGGGAGTGCATGGTGGTGACACCACGGCGGTCGGCGACCAAGACACCACGGGTACGGTGTCGAATTTCTCCGAACCAGGGGGCGTAGCCGTCAAAGATGTGGTGCATCATGCCGGCGCCACGGGTTTCGGTCATGAAGTCGGTACGCATACCAACGAGACCGCGTGACGGGATGCGCCACTCCATGCGGACCCACCCGGTGCCGTGGTTAACGAGATCGAGCATGCTGCCCTTACGCGTACTGAGCAGGGTGGTGATGTTGCCAACGAACTCGTCAGGCGTGTCAATGGTGACGCGTTCCATCGGCTCGTTGAGTTTGCCATCGATCTCGCGAGTAACAACCTGTGGCTTACCAACGGTGAGCTCAAAGCCTTCGCGGCGCATCTGCTCAATCAAGACGGCCAACTGGAGTTCTCCACGGCCCTGAACTTCCCAGGCATCGGGACGCTCGGTGTTGACGACCTTGATAGATACGTTGCCGATGAGTTCCTTGTCGAGGCGGTCCTTCACCATGCGGGCCGTCAGCAACTTGCCTTCGGTTCCGGCGAGAGGTGAGGTGTTGATGCCCAAGGTCATCGACAAGCTGGGCTCGTCAACGGTGATGGGGGGCAAGGCGATGGGATTATCGGGATCGGCCAACGTCTCACCAATGGTGATGTCTTCGAAGCCGGCAATGGCCACGATGTTGCCGGGACCGGCACTCGCGGCGGGTGTGCGCTCGAGTGCTTCAGTAATGAAGAGCTCGGTGATCTTGGCGTACTGGATAGTTCCGTCCAGACGGCACCATGCCACGCGCGAGCCGCGCTCCAAGGTTCCATTGATGACACGGCAGAGCGCCAAACGACCGAGGTAGGGAGAGGCGTCCAAGTTACAGACCAACGCCTGAAGGCCGTGGCCCTCTTCGTACTCGGGAGCCGGCATGTGCTCAATGATTGTGTCGAACAGTGGCATGAGGTCACCCGAAGTGTCCTCGGAAGACAAACTGGCCCAACCCTGGCGCGCACTCGCGAAGAGGATGGGGAACATGATCTGCTCTTCGTCGGCGTCGAGGTCCAAGAAGAGTTCTTCAACTTCGCTCACAACTTCGGCCACACGGGCGTCGGGACGGTCAACCTTGTTAATCAGGAGAATTACGGGCAGGCGCTTCTCGAGCGTCTTGCGAAGAACGAAACGAGTCTGGGGCAGGGGGCCCTCGGCGGCGTCGACGAGGAGAACAACGCCATCGACCATTGAGAGCCCGCGCTCAACTTCGCCACCGAAGTCGGCGTGTCCGGGGGTGTCGATGATGTTGATGATCATGTCGTTAAAACGCACGGCCGTGTTCTTGGCAAGGATGGTGATGCCCTTTTCCTTTTCCAGGTCGCCGGAGTCCATAACGCGCTCGCCGGCGTCTTGGTGGTCACCGAAGGAGCCGGTTTGACGGAGCATGGCGTCAACCAGGGTCGTCTTTCCGTGGTCAACGTGGGCGATGATGGCAATGTTTCGAATATTATTTTGGCGTTGCATAACTGGAACACGCTAGTGGCGATTCAAAACAACGAAAGTTATGCCGCAATTCGCGAGTATTGGCGATGTTCCACAATGGCGGAACGAACCAGATCTCTCGCTCCCGCCCGCAGCGTTTCCATAGTCCCATCAAGGGCCAGCGCGACTCCAGCCTCGGGCCATATACCGATAATCCGCTGCGCAACACGGCCCTGGGGGTCGGCCAGAGCGTCGACGGCCAAGTCGGCCCGAAGCCCGGAGCCGGCCGTTCGCCCCGGAAGGCCCGAGCGGAACCGAACCACGATGCGATCACTCCCAGCTTCGATACGTGCGTCCCGTCGCCCTCGGAGTGTTGTTCGGGCGCCGGCCACGTCGTAGTAGGCATCGACCGCAGCCATGGCAATCTCGGGTCCCAGCCGGCCCATGATTTGATGCATTTGGGTCGCCCAGGTGGTGGCCTCGGCGACGACGATGCCGACGATTGGATGGTCGAGATTGGCGATCCACTGGCCCAGCGATCCCGTCCGGGCGTGCCCACGCGCCGCGCGGTCGAGCTGGTCGGCGAGCGCCTCGTAGACGGCTTCGCTGTAAGTCATTTGGGGAGTGCGTTCGACGTAGCGAAGAGCGGCATTGCCGAGCACGCGACGAGAGGTAATTGGGGACCACGCAAAATCGCTGGATTGGATTCCCGCCTTCTCAACCATCCAGGCGTCGAGCCGGCGGTGGTGAGTAGTAGGAATCGAGCGGAAGCGAACGGCGAGGGCGTCACGCTGCTCACTGGTGATGATTACGGGTGCGATGCCCTCGATGTTGCGCACTTCATCGAGCGAGGTATTCGTGAGATCACGTTGCATGACACCGTTCATCGTCGGGCCACCAGTGCATCCAGCGTCGACAAGATTTCACCGACGCCGCGGTTAAGTAGTTCGTTATCAACATTCAAGCGCCACAGCTGTCCTGTGGCCGTGGAGAGGGTGGCGACGAACCGGGGAGCGAGGCCCGACTTCAATGTTTCGACCACGGCGTGGAAGCGCAGCGCCTTCTCCATAGATTCATCCAATGTTGCGGTGGTGATGTCAACCAGCGCCACTCCGGAGCCCATGCCATTGGCGCTCCCGATCACGAGATCGATGTGATCGCGCAAGATGACACCACCACCACCCAATCGAATGGCGCTACGCACCGCGGTGCGGGGCAGCCACGCCGAAGGTGGGGTGCCCAACCGTTGTTGCAACACAACACCGTGCGCCACAACTTCGGTAGCGAGTCGTGCCCGTTCGTCATCGTCCAGTCCAGCGAATGCTTCCACGAGTTCGCTAGCCCCCTCGCTCGCGCGCCACGCCGCGACGGCATCGGTGAAGATGTTGTTGATCGGGAAGTCGATAGCGATTAGGCGCATGAGTTGGGTAATGAGGGCCCCCCGCATGCGACCGAACGGGGTATAGGACGATGGGGCTAGTTCGTGCCGAAAAGAACTGGGACGGATGACATAAGGGGTGGTGGGTTGGGCTTCACCCAAGAGCGAGTAGAGGCCGTCGGCAAGAGCGGAGCGGATTCCGGCACTATCTAATGCAATCTCGGATGTGGCGGTACGTCGCGCATCACGCAGTGAGTCGATGAGCGTCATCATGGGAGGGGCGGCCGTTGTTGTCACCCCCCAACTCTGCTCCGGGCCTATGACACGCCTAGAGTAAGACTCATGTTCACAGCTGTTTTTGGGGTTTTCGTGGTGGCGACATTGATTTGGGCCGTTCTCACGATTCGTTGGGCAATCCGCCGTAATCGTGAAATAAAAATCTCACGGAGTGATGCTCAACGGTCAGAGTGATCGACGCGGCGGCGGATCGTTCAGCTACTACTGGCCGCTCTACTCACTTTTCTTGTGTTGCAGTACTTCTAATTCTCGCCGCAGTTCCGCCACAGTATCTTCAAGCGAGGCCAGACGTTCGGTAACGACCTCTTCCACCCGCGCTGCGACAAAGTCTCTGATTTTGGCATCGACGGAGTCCACAACCGGCGCTGTCAGTTGTCGAAAGATGTCCTTGAGATCATTGGACTTAGCGTCGTTATTTTCGTTCATGAGCTAACTCTAATTTCCCGAAGGCCGGCAGTACACTCCAGCATCAAACTGTAACGAGTTGTAGAGCCCTGACCACGGGGCGCCGTTGAAGAGTTGAATTTGCCACGGGGCGACGAGGCAGGCATTGGAACTCCCGAACGCGATATAGCCAATGAGGTTGCTACCCTTCGTCGTGCTTAGTCGAAGTGGCGGGGAAATTCCGTTGACGACCACTTTGTTGGCGTGCGCTTTTAGCAGTGGGCTGGCGAGCGGAACTGTGAGGTTCGTGCCGTTATACGAACTGGCAATTTGCGTGAACTCCGGCCCGGCGCTGTCGCGGAAGTAAATCTTTTGACCGGCATACAGGCCCGTGCTACTCGCCACCGTCATGCTGGTGGCCCCGGTGGCGACCGATGCGGTGACTGCAGTACTAACCCATTTAAAGGCAACGGCCAAGAAGACGGGCATCGTCAAAGTGCTCAGCCCACCGAGTTTGTACTCATTTTGCGTGGCGTACATGGCGGGCTTCAACGCCGTATCGATGGAGGCCAGTCCATCGGCCCACCCGGAGGCGTAGGCGGCCCATAGTTTGGTGGACCAAGCGGGGCACCACGGCGCGATGGTATTCACCCCATCCAGACAGGAGTGGTAGTCGGGATAGCCCTCGGGATCGATGATCACCCAGTCGGGCTTTAATCCCAGTCCCAGTCCCCGGTACTTATTAATTGTGGTGGCGACGGCAACTCCGGCGGCAAAGGCGTGGGCGTAGTAGACGTCAGACGTGACCTTCTCGCCCTTCGTCGGTCCAGAGACTGTCCAATACGACAACCAGGCTGTTCGCTTGTGACTTTCGGCAATGGCCTTGCCCACGAGATAGTCCTGTGAGTACTTAATGTCATTATTAGATGATTTCACGGCGACCCATGGGGCGCTCAATGTGCCGAGGCCTCCGGTGATGCCAATACTCGGCCACCCATCGGTGATAGCAGTCGCATTCTTACTTTGCGGAATGGCGTAGAGACCGGTTCCCCTGGGCGGTGGTGTGGCTACGCCACCGGCGTAGAGCACCAGCCCGGCAGCGGTGACGACACCACTGATACCGCCACCAACAGTCTGTGCGTCGGATCCACCAGTGATGGAGACGTCCACACTCTTCCAGGTATTTGCTCCCGTTTCGTTCGAAATGATGAAGAGGTCACCCCAGTTACGGGCTTTCGCCGCGACGTAGAGAGTGGACCCGGAGCTAATGACAAAGGGCGTGTCGGTCAGCGAAGGGGAGTTCGAGGGCGTCGAGATATCGAGGTCGTTCCACGTGTAGATACCTGCGCTGCCCGTACCTCGGAAGAGTGTCGCTACACCGGTAGCGGTGAGTCCCACGAGCGCCATGCCGGTGAGGGTCTTTGTCACGCTGAGGGCAGTCGCCATGAGGGGTGCGGCGGCGGCCAGGGTGATGTCTTGGGTGGTGACGGCGCTGCAGGTGGCGGGTGCGAGGATGCAGTCACTCGCGAGTCGGTAGTGAATGAGATGGTTGGCCGTATCGGGGACGACGAAAGTGTTCGTACCGGGTAGCCACTGGGGACTCCCGCTCACACCAGCGGTGCTGGCCAGCGTGGTGATATCGAGAACATCGGTGCTGCTTGGGCGCAAGGGCCACTGCAGGGGGACGTGTACGTAGAGCAGGTGATCAGCCGTCGATCTACCGATGAGTCCCATCCCATCTTCCACGGGAATCATCGATGGCATCGACGAGAAGGTTGCTCCGGTAAGGCTTGATACATCACGAATGGTCAGCCACTGGCGCATCGATTGCTTCATGCGCAATTGCTGCCAACCTGGACGAGTTCCATCCCAAATCGTTACGAGCATCAGTTGTCCCGTAGTCGAGAGAAAGATGGTCTGCAAATTTTCTTGCTCGTCGATGAATACCACGGGGTCACTGGCCGCCAGCGGCATTTTGCGACTCTGACACTGAATGCAAATCGTTTGCGATGTTCCGTCCTCGTTGGCCAAATTCACCATGGCGAAACCCAAGGTCGACCGCCAGGCCAACACGGTCGGCCCCGAGTCCGTCAGGGCCACGTAGGGGCTGCCCGCCATGGTGGAGTCAGCCATTATGGATTTCAGTGGTGAGGCGTCCCACGGCAGCGGTGTGGCATTGGTTTTGGCGTAGGAAAAGAGCGGCAGGCCAGTGGGCACGGTGGCAGGCGGGGGTGCCGCATTAGATCGGACCACGACGGGTCCGATCGCCGTAAGGGCACACAACATCGTGGCAATGACAACGCGTACTCTCACTCGTCCTCTTCCTAGGCGCTGTAGCACCGAATCGGACCTCCACCCATAGGCAGTCTAGGAAGTTTTAGAAGAAAACGGCGGTCACGACGCCTGGAGGATTAGTCCCCGTGCCGAAGATGGTTGGGGAAGGCCGGGTCGAGAAAGTTTTACTATCCCGAGGCCGCCTACGAAGTGAATCTTGCGAGTGTGGCTTTCAGCGTTGCGCCGAGACCGCCGGAGCCGTACGCGAAGAGTGACTTCGTGCCCGAGAGCGAAATGGTGACGGGAATCCACGTTTCACTGGCCGGACCATTCTCGCTCAAAATTGTTACGTGGCCCGCCACCATGGCCGCGAGTTGTCGAGTGGTAGTGCCAAACACAACTACGTCACTCTGTGGCGTGAGTGTTCTATACGTAGCCGTGAGATCATCGGTCATCCACGATCCATCACTGGACGTGATGGGGAGTAGTTCGATGAGGTGAGTTTTTGTAGTCCGTGCGTAGACGGCGAGTTTGCTACCTCCGGCCAGAGTGGGGTTGCCGGTAAAAGCGATGCTTGTTCCGAGTGTCCATCGAGCCCACCCCGAGATGTCCACGCCACTCCAGGAGTGGAATGTGGTGTTGTAGGTGAAGAGTGAAATGTCTCGGCCAATCCTTAAGACGACAGCCGGGCCCTCGCTAGTGATTGCCACGGCTTGCGCTAGTGCGTACCCCCCACCAATGACTTTTGGCATTCCATTAAGAGTTGAAACATTGGAGCTGGTCACAATCGTGCCGTTAACCATCGTGACGTAGAGGTAGCCAGTCGCACTGATGTTCGCTATGTAGATCAGACCTCGATCTACGGTAATCCCCGGTGACGCGATGGCCGCCTTGGTGGCGGTGGTCGTATTTAATATCGTGGTGACGGCCCGCCCGTTCGCGATCGCCACGAGCCGAACTTTGAAATCTTTCCCGACGTAGCTCACCAAACACCCACCAGCGGGATTGTCAATGACGTCAGGGTCCGAAGCGACACTCGGTACGCGGCTGACCCCCTTGCTAGTGACGAGGACCGAAGCAACGGCCGGGAGGGTGGAGTAGAGCAGATTTTTGCTGGTCCGGAGTACCGTTCCGCAGTTGGTTGAACTCGCCGGTACGCCCACGATGGTACCCATGGCCGAGGGAATCGAGGAGGTGGTGCTTCGCCACGTGTTGATAAAGGTGGTCGATACGGCCGCTGCACTAACACCCCCAGCGACCGCCGTGATAGCGACTCGTCCCGTATTTCCAGTCACGATGCGAAACGTGGCTACACCCTGCAGGTCCGTGACACCACGAGCGGCTGGAATGACGCCTACGCCCGCTGGCGCCCTAAGAGTTACCGCAATACCAGCAATGGGGAGCTGCTCGGCATTCAGTACTGTCACGCGAACAGTGGCGCCCGTGGTGCCCACCCCCGGCGACGAACTAACGGTGCTCGAGATTGCGCTGACCACGCTCGAGGTGAGCGAGGACTGAAATGACGTGTAGACGTTATTCGAGTCGGAAATCTCTAAGACATTGGTTCCCGGGTTTGTTCCATTGATGGCCCCCACGGCAACGACGGTGACGGGGGCCAGGGGTGCGATGTCACCACCTAACACCAACGTGGCCTCAGTACCTGAAACGGCAACACTGTTGGGATGCACTCCATTGATCGTGTAATCCGTTGTCGCAGCACTCAATCCACCCGAGACCAAGCCGTGAATAGTGATGCTGTCATCGCCGCCAGTCAGTGTGGTGCCGCTTGAGAAGTAGGCGAAGGTCCACGTGGCCTTGACACCCGTTCCGGTGCGTGAGGCCGTAAAGGAGTGGGCCTGACCACAGAGTGCGGGGAGGAAGGTATCGGGGCGGGGCGAGCCGAGGCCAGACGCCACGTCGTATCCCGACGTGGCGCTGTAGCTACCCGTGTTGTAGAGGTCGTTAGATCCGGTCGTGACGTCAGTGATCCCCGTGCCACTAATTGCCATTTGGTAGAGCCGAGGATTTAAGAAGCCGAGATTGGTCAGACCGCAGGCCTGGGCGCCAACGGCCGCCATAGCGCCAAGGATGGGTGCACCTATCGAGGTCCCTCCGAATCCCTGCCAGCTCCCCGCGTAGTAGGCCAACATGCCGGTGCGGGGATCAGCCATCACTGAGATGTCGGGCACTTGACGATGATTAGTGAGCGAGACGCCAGGTCCGACCTGCCAGGCGGGCCTTTCGTAGACGGAAGAGAAGCCACCTCCACCACCGCAGGGTTGGTAGCTACCACAACCACCATTCCAAACAGTCTGAACGAGTGGGGAGATCGACGTCACCGAAAGACCACCAATACCGGTCACCCACGGCGAGTTTGACGGGTCGTCTACGACCGGACTGTAGGTAACGGATGAGTCACCGGGTGCCTCGCTGTACGCGCAGCTCGATGATCCCGAGTCTCCGGCGGCAACAAACACGGACTGTCCTTGTGCGGCGAGTTGCTGGAGTAGTGGCTGTTCCGCTGCACTAGAAATATCGGCTTCGCATAGACCCCACGAGACGGAGACCGATTCAGCAAGGTGGTCATTAGCAATCTTGCTAAAGACATCGATGAATCCGTTGGAATCGTTCGGGTGCATGTAGTTATAAATCGTTGCTCCGGGGGCGAGGGACGCAATCTGTTCGATATCGAGGGCTACTTCGGACCCACCCTCGGCGGCGCTGCCGGCAGGAGGGCCGCCATTCATCACAACATCAATGACGTTATTCGAAAGGCCGAAACAGGTGAGATACCGGGTGATGTCACTGCGGTAGTAACTCGCGAATTCGACCACGGCCACCGAGTGACCGGCACCATTGAAACCATTGGCGTAGGCCGTGTCGAGCCCATACGCGTGGGCAATCTGACTCGGGAGATATTCATGTTGTGCCGCCGCCGCACTGTTGGCGGCCGAGCACGCTGTCGGTGCGGCCAGTGACGGGCGAACGATGCTGTGGTTCGTGGCCACTGCGGTGGTGTGCGGGTGCTCGAAGCCGTTGAGGCCCGAGATACCCGCCACGTAGGCGGCGATGGGTGCAGTGATACCAATGCGTGAAGTTGCCACGGAGGCCGTTTCGCCGCCCTGATCGCGAAATTGCTGGAGGCGGGTATGAAAGACCGCAGCAACGTCCTTCGCGTGACCCGTCACCCGAAGGACCAGTTTGTTCGGACTGCTCTCCGAAACTGTTAATCCGGCAGCCCGTAGTTCGTTGCGAACACGATTGAGAGTGCTGGGGGTTGCACCAAAACGCTCGGCAAACTCAGCGGTGGTGAGGAAGTGTCGATAGTGGGGGTTGCCCGGCGTCGAGACATCCGTAATGAATTGTTGGAGTTCATCTTCATGGTTCGGGGTGAGTACTACCCGAAGGTCGACTCGAGTGTTTTCGGGAGTTTGGCCGAGCAGCGTTGCACCCAAGGGGCTCGCGATTCCCTGAGAGATCCAGTGGACGGAGGGTGGGCGAACGATGGCCTCAGCGCTGAGTGGAGTGAGTAGCACCATGGTGCAGACCGCGACAGTGGCGATGACCACTTCGAACCTGCGCCGCATATGCATCTCCCCGAGTTCCCATCTCTAGGGCCACACTAGAGCCCCTTCTTGGGAGCTCACAGGTCGTTAGTCGGCGACGTTGGCGTACCGTCGCGTAATGTCCGCGCAGTCGGCGCATACTTCCTCGGGAATGAGGCCAATCTTCATCAGTTGGCCAAACATGGCGCAACCTAAGCAGTAGCCCACAAATCCTTCCAGCGCCGCAGCGGCGACCAGCGGGAGCAGTATCCATCGCGCGGCCGACCAGCCGACCGTGAGATAGACAATCGAGGCGGAAACGGAAAAGGCCAAGCCCACGCACTGGGCGAATCGCTTTGGGGGACCAGCGACCAACTTCTCCCACGCCGATAGGCGTGGGGCGGCGATCTTCACGGCGAAGGTTCCGAGAGGACTGAGTTTCGGGCCGGCGGCGACGCGGGCGAGAAAACCGTAGGTCAAGGGGATGAGGATCCACGGCTGATTGAAGACCAGCGCAGTAGTGGCCATGGCGACCACGCCAAGGGCCACGGTACGCGCCGCAGCGTCATTCACGGGATTCGGAAAGGAGAAGAATTGCTTCATATTTAAATGCTACTAATCAGATAGCATTTTGGCAATAGGGCTACTGGAAGAGCAGATTCATCGAGGTGGCGAGCCCAATCGTGACGATCAAGATCCGCACCGTGATGGGCCGCAGTCGCCGGATAAGTTTCGTGCCGAAGTAGCCCCCGATCAACGTCCCACAAAACAGCATGATGACCGCTTCGGCGACAAGGTGTCCACGGACGAGGAAGATGAGGGCGGCCACGGCATTGATAATGGTGGAGAGTGCGCTTCGCAGGCCCTGCAACGTATCGAGGTCATCGGGCAGCGTTAGACCCATTAGGGCCAGCAGCATGATGCCGAGGCCGGCGCCGAAGTAGCCCCCGTAGACCGAGACGGCGAACATACCAATGTGCAGTGCTCGCATGCGTAGCCCGTGGTGCCCTAAGTGGGCGATTCGCCTGGTGATCACGGGACCGGTGGCAAAGAGCAGGGTCGCACCGAGAATGAGCCACGGAACTATGGTGCGGAACGTTTCGGGCCGACCGAGCAAGAGGAGGGCCGCCCCAGTTGCGACACCCCCGAGACAGGCGGGAAGTAGCTGGCGAACCAGCGGCCACCGGCGCTTCAACTCCTGCCGGTATCCCTGGATGCCACCCACGTAGGAGGGCAGGACGCCGACGGACGAAGAGACGTTGGCCGAGAGGGCGGGCACGCCCAGAGCCAGCATTGTGGGGAAGGTGATGAACGTACCGCCACCGGCAATGCCATTGGAGATGCCGGCCGCAATCCCCGCCAGGAGGTAAATACCGAGACGCCAACCGATTGGCAGAGAATTGGCAATCATGATTACTACTCTACGAAGGTGTGGATAGGGACAACATCATCACAATGAATGCAGAGCTGATTGTTCCGAGTGATCAACCACACGACCTAATTCGTGCCGCCGGAGGTGTCTTATTCCGCACCTCTCGCCGTGGGCGCTACAAAGTAGCCGTCGTCTACCGCGAGGCCAGAGGGGATTGGACCTTTCCCAAGGGAAAACTCGATGAAGGTGAATCCTTCGAGGAAGCAGCCCTACGCGAAGTCGTCGAAGAAACGGGCATAACTGCGGTGATACGCCGGTTCGTGGGCTCTACGAACTACACCCACCGCAAGGGTCGACCCAAGCTAGTGGCCTACTACTTGATGGAAGCGGTCAGCGGTGAGTTCGCTCCGAACGAAGAAGTCGACGAACTTCGCTGGGTGACTCTCGATGAAGCATTCGAACTTTTGACGTGGGATCGTGATCAAGATCTAATAGATCTCTTACGCCTGCTGCCCGAATTTCGCGCTACTGCGTCTTAGGCACACGCGACAAGAAGTCAACCGTTTCCGGTTGACTCGGGCTGTCAAAAAACTGCTGGGCTGGGGCCACTTCGACCAGGCGACCGGCATCTAAGAGGGCCACGCGATGTGCGACGTCGCGAGCGAATTGCATCTCGTGAGTCGCAATCAACATGGTGGTTCCTTGGAGTGCTAAATCGGACAACAGGTCTAATACCTCTCCAACGAGAGTCGGATCCAACGCACTCGTTACTTCGTCTAAAAGCAAAACGTCGGGCTGCATGGCTAACGCTCGCGCAATGGCCACTCGCTGTTGTTGACCACCGGACAACTGGTCGGGGTAGTCACCACTTCGGGTGCCGAGACCAATACGCCCCAGGAGTTCGCGAGCTTCACTTTCAACCTCATGTTTTGGTCGACCCAGTGCTCGCTGGGGCCCCAGGGTGATGTTGTCGAGGACGTTTAAGTGCGGGAAGAGGTTGAAAGCCTGGAAGACAATGCCGATGTGACGACGAACGAGGTCCACGTCAATGCGGTCATCGAGTAGCGACTGACCTTGAAAGATGATGTCACCCTGATCGATTCGGTCGAGGAGATTGATGCACCGCAACAGCGTGGACTTACCCGACCCCGAAGTCCCCAAGAGGCAGACCACTTCGTGGGGCTGCAGTTCCAGCGTGACGCCATGGAGCACAGTGCGCTGATCGAATTGCTTATGGACGTTGTGGAGTTCAATCATGGGACTACTCATGAGATGAACGCCAAGCGCTTGACCCGGTCACGATTAATGAGGCGGTCCGTCAATCGCGTCATGGGAATAGTCAGCAGCAAGAAGAGCAGTGAAGCCACGGTGTAACCCGCGAAGTTGAAGTTGAGTGATCCGTAGATGTGTGCCGCTTGGGTCGCGTCCACAATGCCCAACGTCGAGACCAGGGCAGTGTCCTTTTGAAGGGAAATGAAGTCATTAAGAAGGGGTGGGATCACATTACGAACTGCTTGTGGCAAAACGACATACCGCATTGTCGCCCCCTGTCGCAGCCCAATGGCCCGGGCCGCTACGAGTTGGTTGGTGGCCACGGAATTGATACCGGCCCGGTAGACCTCGGCAACGTAGGCGCTGTAGGTGATAGTCAGGGATATACAGGCGTAGACGGTTGGGGACTGTTGTGATATCCACCCCAAGTCCATCCCCGGCACGCCGTATCCCACGGCAAAGAGCACCAAAATTACCGGGATGCCCCGAAAGAAATCGGTGTAGACCGTCGAGAGAAAGCGCAGTGGGGTCAGAATCGGTGAGGAACTCATGCGTACGACGGCGATAGCGAGCCCAAAGATCAGAACCAGAACCTCACAGACAATGAACATCCAGATGTTGGTGAGAAATCCTTCCCAGATCGCTGAGAGGCCCTCGCTGGGGTCGCCAATAAATGCTCGCCACGCGTGAGTGGGGCTTAGGAAGAATTCACGAACGGCCCTCCCGCCGGGGGCCATCCACAAGGCGAAGATGATGACCGCGATTACAGCAACTGTGGACGCGATACTGGCCCATCGAGCGTGCTGGCTATTACTGAGACGGCGATGACGCCCGACAAAAAGATGTGGCGCCCCCGGCCCAGATTTCTGAGTCGAAGGCGCCACGAATGTAAAGATTTGTAGGTGTTACTTAAGTAACGGCACTGCGGTGTAGTCGCTGAGGTACTGGTTTGACAGGCGCTTTAACGTTCCGTCAGCCTTGAGGGCTGCAATGGCTGAGTTAACGCAGGCCACCAACTTGGAGTTCTTCTGGAACGTCACGCCGAAGTGCTCCCCAACGGATTTGAACTGACCGATCTGCTTAGCGAGGGCTTTGCCGCTCTTCGTGGTGATTTGGACGTTGACCATGTAGTTGCCGGTCGGGGTGTCGACCACGATGGCGTCAATCTGCTTGGACTGCAGCGCGGCGACGGCTAAGTCGAGTGTGTTGTACGCACGAGGCTTGGCGTCAGGCTTGATGTACTTGGTGATGTACGTCATGCCCGTAGTGCCGACTTGGTCGCCGAACTTGGCACCCTTCAGGCCCGCCAGTGTGGTGACGTTGGCGTACTTGCTCGTCTTGAGAACAACGACGGACTGCTGAACGTTGTAGTAGCTCTTTGAGAATTCCACGGTCCGAGCACGCTGTGGCGTGTAGGAGATTTCGTTGATGTCAAAGTCGAAAGACTTAGCACCGGGGGCGTAGCTCGCGTCAAAGGGAACGGTGACCCACTTCACGTTGGCTTTGCTGAAACCCATTTTGCGAGCTAGGGCGTACGTGAAAGCAGATTCGTAGCCTGCACCATTACTTGGCTTGTTGTTTGAAAACCAAGGCTCCCATACGGGGTTGTCCGTGCCGACGGTGAGTTTGCCCGAAGTCTTATAGGTCGCAGAGTCGCAACCCTTGAGCGTGGTAGTGGCACCAGCCGTTGATGCCAACGTGGCAGCGGTGAGTGCGGTGGCGCTCAAGGCGCCGGCGAGTGCGAGACGAAGTGCGCGCATAGTTCCAACTTTCTCGGGTCTGTGAATCCTGAACTCCATACTATTTACAAGTCAGCAGGAGTGACTTAGGGACCCGGATTTATCAGAAAGTTCCCGTTGTCCGAGGTGTCGACACACGTATTCCCGGTCATTGGTAGGCCCCAACGAACCCAGCGCATTGGGAGGGGCCGCGTAACCAGCGTTATTCCGAGGATCTGTCGATTGGGTGAAACGAGTTCCCGATACCGTGCTGAGTTTTCTCACGACCAGTACTGACGAAGCGTTTTGTCGTCGCCCACTGCAGTTTGCACACACGTCCGCACTGATTTAGAGCGGAGTTATGGATGGTTAGCCACTTTCGGAGTCCACTCAGTAGGGCTAAGATGGAATTCCTGGAGAGGTGGGTGAGTTCGGTTTAAACCACATTCCTGCTAAGAATGCGGCCTGCGAAAGTGGGCCCGAGGGTTCGAATCCCTCCCTCTCCGCCAGGAAGTAATAATCGCAGTAACGACGTAACTGGGATAAGGGGCACAATGCGGTACTGGGTTGAGACCCTCGGATGCCCCAAAAACCATGTCGACTCGGACAAGTTGTCGGGTCTACTGGGTGGCCAAGGCTACGTTCCGGCCGATTCGGCCGAAGAGGCCGATCTGGTCGTCGTCAATACGTGTGCCTTTATCGAATCAGCGCGTGAAGAGTCGATTGAGACCGTTCTCGAGATGGCTGATCGCAAACTCGACGGAGCCCGCTTAGTAGTGACTGGCTGTATGGCCGAGCGATACCGTGATGAACTTGCTGATGCCCTTCCAGAAGTCGATCTCGTGGCCGGTTTTGGTGAGAGTCTGACCACCTCGACTCCCGTCACATTGGGCCAGCGACCCAAGTCGGATTTCGACCTACTCAATCTGCCCCGCCCCGCCGCTACGGCCCCGTGGGCCTATCTGAAAATTGCCGAAGGGTGCGACCGCCGTTGCGGCTTCTGTGCGATTCCGACCTTCCGCGGCGACCAGCGCTCGCGCAGCACCGAAGATCTGCTCACCGAGACCCGCGGCCTCGTTGCCAGTGGCGTGAAAGAATTAGTGCTCATCGCCCAAGATCTCGCCAGCTGGGGTAACGATCGTCGCCGCCACGCCCTCGGCGAGGCCGTGGAGGTTCTCGACGAAGGCGGTACGCAGCCGCTGGTGGAACTAACTCGTCAATTGACGGGAGAAGTCGAGCGACTCCGGCTCCTATACCTCTACCCGTCGGGTTTGACTACGTCGTTGATCGAAACCATCCTCGCGACCGGCGTTCCTTACTTCGACCTCTCGCTCCAACACGTCTCACGCCCGCACGTTCGACGTATGAAGCGATGGGGTGACGGAGACCGTTTCTTAGAGCGCATTGATGCCATTCGCCGCGCTGAACCAAACGCCGCGTTCCGTTCCTCCTTCATCCTCGGGTATCCCGGTGAGACTGAAGATGATCACTCGCAGCTCTTGGAGTTCGTCGAAGCCGCTCAGTTGGATTGGGCCGGCTTCTTCCCGTACTCTGCCGAAACAGGTACGACGGCCGCCTCGATGGCGGATCAGATCCCCATGGCCCTCGCCATGGAGCGTCTGCGTGAAGTGAGTGAATTGCAGGACGCCATTACGGCTCGTAAGCGTGATGATCTCGTCGGTACGACGCAGCGACTCTTAGTAGATGAACCCGGAATCGCACGTAGCGTTCGCGAATGCCCCGAAATTGACGGCGTTATCTTGGTGGATGATCAGATTCCCGTTGGTTCGATGGTTGACTGTCTAATTGTGGGCAGTCAAGGAACCGATCTCGAAGCGAAACTCGCATGAGTGACGAGAAGAAAACCTACGGGGAGACGGCCATTCTGACGCCGGCCAATCTGCTGACCGCTTTTCGCCTCTTCATCACGCCCGTCTTCATCTGGCTGATTGTCACGCAAGGGGCATCGTGGATCTCGACCGTGATTGGTTTCATCGCCGCCGTTTCGGACTACTTCGACGGTATTGTGGCCCGTCGCCAAGGAACGACCCGCTCGGGTGCATTTCTTGACCCGCTCGCCGACAAAGTCGTTGTGCTTGGTTCGCTCTACGCACTCGCATACGAGCACTTCATGTGGATTCTGCCTGTTCTGATTATCACGGTCCGTGAACTGTGGATGACTTGGTATCGCAGCAAAATGAGCAAGCAGGGCATCTCAATCC
Organism: Actinomycetota bacterium; assembly: GCA_009726065.1. Taxonomy (GTDB): domain Bacteria; phylum Actinomycetota; class Acidimicrobiia; order Acidimicrobiales; family RAAP-2; genus RAAP-2. The sequence continues at coordinate 367 of WLNA01000015.1, read as the reverse complement.
CGGCCGGGTCGTTGCCGAAAATCAAGACAGTGGTTCAAGACCTGGCTATCGCGTTTTGTGTCATTCCCGGCCTCACTGATGTTCGCTGGCTCACGGTGGGCACACTGTGGGTCGCGGTTGCTCTCACCATCATCACCGGGTATCAGTACTACGTCGGTGGGAAGAAGTTGGTGGTCCAGTGAGAGTTGAAATTGTCGCGGTAGGAACTGAACTACTCCTCGGTCAGATTGCTGATACTAACTCCCAGTGGCTCGGCGAGCAGCTCGCCGCCAACGGCATCGCCTGTCACTTCCACCAGCACGTCGGTGACAACCACGATCGCATCGTTCTCGCTTTCCGCACCGCGCTTGCACGCAGCGACGCGGTC
>WLNA01000014.1 GCA_009726065.1 Actinomycetota bacterium | reverse complement strand
GCGAAGAGGCGGTGGCGTGGGTTCGGGCCAACTTGGGCGAGACCGATTTGGTGTTGTACCTAAATGATCTGCCCGACCACTACCCTTAGGCCTTGATGCGAGAGGTGTGCTGATGATTGGTGTCTTATTTGGTGGGCCAACTCCGGAGCACGATATTTCTATCCTGACGGGTCTCTTGGCGCTCCGAGAACTCGAACGAGCTAACCGTGACGTCCTGGGCATTTATTGGACAAAGGCTGGAACCTTTGCATCCGTCGCTCGAGGCGTAGAAGCCGAGGCCTTTGCGAACGGCGTGCCGGCCGGTTCGGACGCGCTGGAATTCCGACTCGGTGAGACCCGTGGTTTCGTTCAGCCCTCGGGCCGTTTTGGCAAAGACAAGACCCTCAATCTCGACGCCGTCGTACTCGCGACTCACGGCGGACCGGGAGAAGACGGCACCATTCAGGGCTTGTTGGACCTAGCCGGCATCGCCTATACCGGTCCCAACGTGGCCAGCGCGGCACTCGGCATGGACAAGCTCGCATTCGGCTCGGCTCTTATTGCCGCCGGACTCCCTTCTCTTCGACGGGTCCTCGTGAGTGCTTCGACTGAGTCCATTCCTTTCGCCGGACCGTATATCTGTAAGCCACGATTCGGCGGGTCCTCAATCGGCATAGATGTGGTAGCCGATCTGGCCACGCTGAAGGCTCGGCTGACGAGCAACGTGCACTTCGCTCGAGGCTGTGTCGTTGAGCCGTATCGACCCGATCTCTATGACCTTCAGATCGCAGTTCGGAGTTTCCCGGAAGTTTCGCTGTCGGCCATTGAAAAGCCCCTTCGTCGTTCAGCGGACACTGAAATTCTTGACTACCGCGACAAGTACGTCGGCGGCGAGGGCATGGTTTCGGCCCCTCGGGAGCTTCCGGCCAATCTGCCAGCTGAGAGGGCGGATCAGATACGTGCTTTAGCCCATGAGATTGCGGTACTGGCCGGTGTGCGTGGCGTCGTCCGTATTGATTTTTTGGCCAACGATACGGAGCTCTACGTGAATGAGATCAACACGATTCCCGGGTCACTCTCAAAGCACCTCTTTGTAGAACCCGTCGTGCCATTCTTGGAACAACTGGATTCGCTACTTGCCGAAGCGCGGCAGTGCCCGGCCTACTCGTATTCCACCGCTGGTTCGGACGGACTCGTCCTTCGGTCGGCGACATCTATCGCGTCCAAGTTGGCGTAAGAGTCAGCGCATCCATTGATGATGTGGTCCCGGCGACGCGGCACGCGAGCGAGAGCCGCCACAATGTCGTCGGAGTAGGGATCCACAAGTCGACCACGTTCCAGGGCGTAGTACGCGAGATCAAAGTCACCAGAGGCGATGGCGAGCTGCGCTAGTCGCAGGGCGGCCCACTCTGCATCGCGCTGGAGTCGAGCTAGGTGACCTTCCGCTAAGAACCATTCAAATCCCCGTAGCTCGGCACTGAGTGGTTCGCCCTCAATTAGCCCAATGGCCTCATTCAAAGCGACCCACTCTTCCTCGGGACTCTCCTGGGCGCGGCCAACGAGTACATGGAATCGCTCCACGTCAGAGGAAACATCTGCAGTGCGGTAGTGACCTCCGGGACTGACTGGTAGGAGGCGGGAGCGTGCATCATGGTTGCCGAGTGACCGGCGAACGGCGGAGGCGGTATTGGCCAACGTCCTGGTGGATGCATCGTTGTAGCCATCGCCTAGTACTCGAGCGCGAAGCCGATCACCCGTAACTACTTCGTGTCGATGGATCGCGAGGTAGGACGTCATTTCGATACACCGGCGTCGTAAATCGCTGTTAAATGGCTCAATGAGACCTTCGACGACGGCTGTCGGTTGCAGGAGACGTACAAAAATTTGAGTGTTCACTTGCTCGACCGTTCGGCGTGATCGGGGCTTATCAACGCGAGGCGTGATGATTTTGCTGACATCGGTGCGAACAACAATACGGACACACAGCTTGGCGATATCGTCGTCGAGAGGATCGCCGCCAAGGTGGAGGACCATCACGCGAGGTGAAGGACGTACTGCCAATTGCCGCATCGTGGCGTGAGAGGACGTTGCAATGACGATTCGGCCGTCGGCGTGCATCGCAGTTGCGACCGAGGCCAATTCCTGCAAATCGGTTCCTGGAGCCACCGTAATCGTGCCACCGGGTCGGGCGTAGGCCAACATCCACTGCTTAAGCTCGTTGCGCACGGGTACTACAAGAACGGGGCTGTCAGTGCTGGCGGCAACTGGTCCAGATGTATCTATATTTTCAATATCGATAATGCCAAAGTTGTCGGGAGGCAGGGCGTCAAGGACGCGTTGGATAAGCGCTTCATCGACGGCCTGTAGTTGATGAATAACTTCATCGACTTCACCATCTTCGAGAATTATGCGTACTTGTCTCAGCTCGTCGCGCCGACGTTTGGCCATGAGCGCAATGGGAAAACCGACCGTCATCGTGGTCACACTCGCCTGTTTGGTGTGGTGGCGAACGCTCTGCGAAATTTCTGCGGCATTAGTGGTGGTCGCCACGGCCGGGGCTAGTACGAGTGAAGCCATCGACAGCACGAGACCGGCCAGCCAACCGAAGGCCCCGCTCGTGGAGTGTCCTCGCCGTTGGCGACATACGGCCTGGGCCAGACGTATGACGACGACGCACCAGAGGGCGAAGAGGGTCCCAACGAGTGCGAGGGCGACCGTGGGAGATTGTGCTGCGTGAGCCCGACCCCACATAATCGGGGTGGTGGCGGGGATAGCAATGAGGTACGCGACGAGCAGGAGACCGCTGGCGGCACTTGGGCGAACCTTCATGGTGTGCGGCTCACCGACCACGGGGCCCCGGGAGCTCCGGTGATCTGCAGTACGCACGAATTGGCGTCGAGGGGGACCGAAAACTGAACGTTGACCTCGGTCGAACCCCGTTCGCACTCGAGACTCAAGCGACCCGCCGGCGTCATGTTGACGCTGTAGCTCGCGCCGGCGATAACGGGTACCAAGTCTTGGTTCCAGAGGTCTTGCCCGACTGCGCCACTGGCCACTGCGGCGGTTTCGGGTTGGGCGCTCGTGCTGGACCAACTCCCGTTGTCGCCGTTTGGTGAGCTGGTACTCGTTACTGGCACGAGATGACGCTGCCAATGAATTCTGTTGATGTAGTGAATGGAGGTGATGGTCACCTCTGAGGGTTGAGTATTTACGAGGGGACTGGTGAGCGGGGTGGGTGCTCGTTGATTGAGAACGACGACGAGCCCGAGGAGGACCAAAGTCGACAGACCCACGGGAATCCACGGAGGCGTCAGTACCGGATGATTGGGCTTCATCAATTATCCACCGTAGAAGTCTTTGCCATTCATGTCTAGAGCGCCTCACAGAAGATGTTTGGTGGTGAATTGCTGCAGCGAACGCTGAAGGGTGATGGGCGCCACGTGCCGTTCCTTTGCGAGTTCGGCCAACGGAACGCCTTGGAAAACTCGGGCGTAGACCATTTCGGCGAGGTCTTGGTGCTCTGGTTGCTCGAGCAATTTGGTAAGCCGGATTAAAAGATGCGACGACTCCGCCTCGACGGTAGCCAACGTCGTTTCACCGATAGTGCGCCGGGAGTGATCTTTTTCACGAAGTAACCATCGCCGTAGTCGCCCCCGAAGAGCCGAAAGAATGTCTGGTGCGGCGTAGGGGCGTGACTGTCCGGCCCACTCGTCCAGTATCTCACTCAGCATGGTGATGGCCTCGTTGACAACGTCGCTTGGACGATGGATTATGCCCCGGCCAAACTGCAACTGCCGACAGGTACTCACGAGTCCCGGTAAGAGAGTCTGCAAGAGCGCGCGATGAACTACCGGATGAGCTGCTTCTTGCAGCAAAACCTGTATGACCATCGACCGTTCCTCCACGGTCAGGCCGCCGCGGGGCTCGAGTCGTTTGAGGAGCGTGCCGAGGCTGTCAGCTTCGACAAAGTCCAATTGATTTCTCTGTTGGATATCACGCCAAACGGCACGTGAGGCAGCATCGAAGCCGATCGCGCTCCATTCGTATCGAAGTTGAGTAAGGACGTCATTTGGTTTCATGCCCGGGAGTCTGAAAAGCGTGACTCCCAGATACGCACCGAGAAGAACACACCGTCCAACGCATAGAAACGGAGACGAATTATGGTGGGACTATGAGCCAAGCCCCCATCGACATTGAAGAGTTTTACGAAGCCAACGAAGCTCGTAGGGAAAGTTCGGAGTTTGAGTTTGGCAGCGAGTGGACCGACGCCGCCGACAACGAGTATGAACTTTCATGGGTCGAGGCCACAGGCGAGCTCTATTTAATGTTGGCGCCGGACTCCGAAGTGGGCACGGACGCTTTCGGAGATTTTTATGTAACTAATGAAGCCGTTGAGGAGTTGACCGTGTTGGTCATCGCCACCATCGGTTCACACGAAGCAGTGTTGCGCGTCATTGATGGCTGGGAAGACGCCATGCTCGATGAGAACTCCATTGAATGGCTCTACGCCCGACTTCGCAACTAATAGAGATAGCTGTCCGAAAGGATTGACTTGCACTGCTGAGTCAGCGTCGGAACCACGTTGGTCACCGAACCGTGGCGAGAGAGTTGCAGCGTCGTCATGAGTGCGTTCCATCGACCGTTGGCCGACGTCGCTCTCGCGGCGTGGCCAACTCCACGAAGAAATGCACTACGCGCTTGGCGGAGCAGTTGATCGGCTTCGGCGGCTGTAGTGCCGGGCGCTTGGCTCTTCTGGATGAAGGAAATGCCTTTGTTGGCTAATCCGCACGCTTGACGGGCTTCACCGAGGCCATCACGGCCACAGCCCGCAAGTGTGGTGGCACTCAATAGGACCAGTAGCACGGCCACCGGCCATCGATTTAAACGGGCCACGACTCGGCCTGCTCAAGGAGAAAGGTGGAGATTTTGCCGCTGCGCTCGAAGAGGTCACACAGTGGATCATCGCCCCGACTAATAGCTGTGAGCGAAACCGGCACTCGGGCCACAACACTTACTCGCCGTTCACCATGTTCGGTCGCCGAAGCGTACGTGTCGGTAGCGGAAACTTCGAGCGGCAACGACATCCCCCCGACAGGCGCGAGATCGATGGTGAGTCGTAGTAAGTCTGGCCCTCGTTGCATCGGCGGGAGATTCCAGGTCACAACGAGAGGAAAGTGAAAATCGTCAACCGGCTCCTCATCTTCGCCGAGGGTGTTAAAGGCGTCTTCAAAGGCCAGCAGAACGCGAGGATCAACGTCAAGTAGGAGGTGGATATCGACGGGGCCACCACAGGCCGACTCGGGATGAAGGTCGATTTCCCACGCCTGACGGAGGGAGTAGGTCTCAACGAAGTGTCGCTCGTCGTGAACATGAAAGCCGTGATCGACTGCGTGGTTTTTCAGGTCGGCGATAAAACCGGCCACATCTATTGCTGCCATTGCTGCTCAGACTAATCGCCGGCTACTACGGTGTCGAAATGGAGCTCAACAGGATTCTGGAACACCTACACGCCTGCGCCGATGCCGTGCAGGGGGCGTACGCAGTTGAACAGGGGCGTGGATACTCCGGCCAGCGAGCCACTCAATACCACTTGGATCTAGCGGCCGATGCCGCGGCCTTACAGGTGTTAACGAGTGCCGGATTCAGAGTCTTGAGCGAGGAGTCGGGACTGTCGGGCTCTGGCCAACTGACGGCAGTCTTGGACCCCATCGATGGTTCGACTAACTGTGACCGGTCGATTCCCTTCTTTGCCACCAGCATCGCGGTGCTCGATGGCGATCTACTCGTTGCCGGTTTGGTCGTCAATCAATCCAGTGGAGTTCGATACTGGGCGACCCGAGGGGGAGGCGCCTGGCGCGATGGGGAGAGAATTAATACCAGTGGCCATTCAGAGGTGGCTGGTGCCCTCGTCAGTTTTTCCGGTCTCCCCGAACGCAATATTGGGTGGGGACAGATACGCGCCCTGGGTGCGGCCAGCTTGGAGTTCTGCCTCGTGGCCGATGGTTCGCTCGATCTCTACACCGTGGCCCAGCGCTCTACGCTCAATCCTTGGGACTATCTCGCGGGCATGCTGATTGCCCAAGAGGCCGGCGCATTTGTTGGTGACTACAACGGTGAGGATCTCATAGTTGATCAAGCAGTTCTGCGGCGGCCACTTGTCGCAGCTACCCGAGAACTTGGGCTGTCATTCATGAGTCACGGACCGCTCTAGGCTGTACTGACGCGGGCGCTTAGCTCAGTTGGTTAGAGCAGCTGATTTACACTCAGCAGGTCGGGGGTTCGAGTCCCTCAGCGCCCACCGCGAAGACAGAACAGCCCGACTGGCCCATTGGATTTATGAGGTTTTACCATCGTCACGTTCTCTAGCCTTTTGGCCCAAGGCTCCCTTAACAGAATTAAGAGAAAACCCTTATGCCGCAGTGCCTTTAGCCGAATCGTTCAACGTAGTCCTGGCCGGCGCTAGCGCCTTATGGGTAGTAGCGTTCTTGATAATACTTATGAACCAGCTTCGCCATCGCCATCGCTACCGCGGCTCGCTGATTGGATTCGCCTTCGCTGCCATTCTGGGCATGGTTTCTTACGGACTAAACCCAGGAATTGCATCGGCCGGTGGTTACCCTGGACCAGACGCACTCCCCGAAGTTCCTACTTTTCCAGGTCGCATTAGCCCCATTGCCGATGGCGGTACTTCGCCCACGGTGTACATGTGTGGATTTGACGTTTCTAATGCCACGAATATTTCGAGGAATTACGTCACGGTCTATCTCAATGACGTTGAGTACAAGAGAATTTTAGTTGACTCGAACGGCTGCGGGGCCATTGTCGTCTCGGTGTACTCACAAGAGTCGGGAACCACCGTTCGCTGCGGCATCACGCCGAATGTTTGGGTCACGGTTAACGGTGGCCGTCGGGTCGAAGTACGTCGTGGTCAGGTCCGCATGCGCATTACGGGTGTTAAGTCAACAAAAGAGGGCACTGGGGCCGATACCACCTATACGAAGTCCCCGGTGGGTGGAATCTTCACTTTTACGACCAAACCTTGCCCGGTGACCACAACGACCACCACAACAATTGTTTCGACGACTACGACCCTGCCGGGCACCACGACTACAACGGTTCCCGGTACGACCACGCCTACTACCGCGCCACCGACAACGATCCCGGGGCAGGAGACAACTACCACTCTTGCGCCACCGGAAACGACAGTCCCCCCTGTCACGACTCCGGACCAGGTAACCACCACCACGGTGTACGTGGCAGCACCGACGTCCACTATCGCGCCAAGCATTTATTCTTCACCATCGTCGGTGCGAGAGGCAGCCTCCTCAGTGGCTGCGGTGGCAGCAGTCACTACCGCGGCGGCTGCGGCCGCCACTGCCGCCACTTCGGCCGCTAGTGCAGCAGCAGCTAGTGCCGCATCCTCAGCCGCTTCGTCTGCGTCAGCTGCCAGCTCGGCAAGTGGATCAGCCAGTGCAGCGGCATCGGCGGCACGCGTGCCACCTCCGATTCCGTCAGGTGGTGGAGCCCCCGGTGGTGGTGCGCCACAGGCCCCAGCTCCGTCTGCCCCACGAGTACCTTCTGCCCCAAGCGGTCCCCCCTCCGGTGGTAGAACACCTTCGAGCGGTGGTGGAAGACCTTCCGGCGGTGGAACATCATCCGGTGGCGGAACACCTTCGGCTCGTCCTACAACGCCTACCGAACCAGACGCACCATCATCGCGTCCCACTTCGCCTTCAGGCGGCGGTGGAACATCGTCCGGTGGCGGAACACCTTCGGCTCGTCCTGCAACGCCTACCGAACCAGACGCACCATCGACGCGCCCTGCTTCGCCTTCCGGTAGTGGAGCACCTTCAAGCGGCGGCGCACCTTCCGGTGGTGGCAGTACGCCATCGAGCAGCGGAAGCGCCAGTGCGTCCAGTAGCGAACCAGAGAGTGGCACTAGTTCGTCGTCAGGTTCAAGTTCGTCAGGTAGTGGATCTCGTGCTCCATCCGGTGGCTCAGGTTCTGGCTCCGGTACTAGTTCAGGCTCAGGCTCAGGCAGCGGATCCAGTGGTGGCGGCTCACGACCAAGTTCGGGTGACTCTGGCAATAGTTCCGGTGTTGGTACGACTCAAAATACTGATGGTGGTGGAGTTGACGATGAAGGTCAAGATGACACAGCGCCAAGTGGACCAGAGGGGGCTGACTAATGTCAAACTTCGACGCCGCCAGTGAACTGGGAGGCCTCGGCTCGGACCTGAGAGATTTCGATGGATCAATCGTCGCGCGTGGCCATAAGCCTGGGGCGCCGCCCGCTCCCGGTATCGGTGGCCGGCACATTGTCGATCGATTTAATGGTTGGTTTGGTAGTCACCTTCAACAAATCTCGCCGCTATTGGGTGGGCCGTTCAATAGCGGGACCTACCTGCGATCACTTCTAGGCAACTTGTACTTGCTACTTCCAGCGCTTGCTGTAATTCTCGCAGTCTTATCTCTCTTTGATACTCGCGGATTAGCAGTTCCACCGACTTTTGGTCTCTGTGTGGCGATGATGGCGCTTGGCGTCATTGACGCGTTTTCCGGCTTGGTCGGATTTGTCGTTTTCGCGATCGGCGTGATTCTCTCAGGTCATTTCTTTTCGACCCACCTAGTCACGGGTTCGACTGGGTCGCAGGGAATGCTCTATGCCTTGACCGGGCTGTTTGGAGTAGCGCTCCTCTGGTTTATTGCCCCCCAGCTCGCAGAGAAGATGCGTCCGATTGTTGTCATTGAAAACGAAGTCGGGCTGCGTAGGTTTTATATCGTTGCGGCAGATTTTGTCGTGCTCCCTTTCTTGACAATTCTGATTCTCGGATCCCTGCCAGCCCTGATGCCGTCGCTGACAGGAGCATCGCAACAAGGTCTGGCGGGAGTGACGGTTCAGGAACATATGCCGGCGATCAAGATAATTATTGCAGTCGCGATGATTGTCCGAGTGGCTACTGAACTATTTCTGCATCGCCAATTCGCACCGATCGCAACCGTACCTCCGCTGTCGAGACCACCGTTGGTTGATCGGACGCTGAAGGCATTCACATCCCTGTTCGCATTCGCTTTAATTTGGGAAGTCATGGGCTGGATGTGGCAGACACCAGTTGTATGGGTCGCATACCTGCTGACAGAAAAATTCGGCGCGCTCGGAGAGCGTTTCCTTCGCCCAAGTTCGTTGCTCAAATTCATACCAAGAAATCTTTTCAAGATTTTTGTTACGTTGATTTTTGCCCAGTACGCGATGAAGATTTTGAATGGAAAGTTTGTTAGTGGTTCGGACATCCTGGGCTGGCTGGCGATTGCATTGGCAGGTATTACCGCAGTATTCGGCTCGCTCGAAGGAGCCAAGCGGGCCGTAGTGGCTACCGAAGTAGAAACTGGAACATGGTGGAGCCGTGCATCAGGCTTCGTTGTAGTTCTCCTCCTGATTGTCGTATCTCAAGATTTTGTGCATATCGAGGCGAAGAGTTACTCCAGCCCGCAGGGTGTTTCCGTCAGCGCCCTGAATACGACCTACATTGCGGACGCTGGCAACAACCGCGTGGTTCGCGTTGGGCTAGATGGGTCGCGCAGTACCGTCGGCACCGACCTTCGCCACCCCTACTCCGCTGTGGCTGACCCGTCTACTTCGAAAGAAGTCGTATTTATCGCCGACGCCGGGCACAATCGAGTTCTTCGAGTCGACATTCGCCCTAGCCAGTCGATGGTTCCCAGTTACCGTTACCAAATGAGGGCGTACGCCGCCCGCCTGACGGCACAACGAACAATCGGGCATGGCTTTAAAACTCCAACGGGAATTGCTGTTGATCGCCAGGGTCGGGTTTTCGTCGCTGACAGTGGTCATGGGCTAATCGTTACCATCGACAAGCAGGGCAACCAAGAGGTATTCACCTCAGGTCTCCAAAAGCCCCAAGCAATTTGCATCGATCCATTTGGCAATGTCTGGATTACCGACACTGGCCGCGGGATTGTCTACAAATTTGCAGCGACCGACGACGGCACTGCCGGTACTCGCACAACGTACAAGTCGGGACTTGATAACCCTTCAGGTGTCGCTGTTGACGCAGCCAATAACGTCTTTATCTCCAACACCGGACGAGATGAAGTACTGCAGTTCCGAGCGAATGGCGACTCGGTGCGAGTGGAAGGCGCGTTCTCGCATCCGACGGCATTGGCGGTAAACAGTTCTGGCCACGCCTATGTGGCTAATCAAATTACGAGTGATATCTCGGTAATCACTCCGCTCTATCTTCGTAAGAATTACAACACAGCGCCGAGCTCAAATGCAACTTCGGTAGCGCTCTTGAAGAATGGCGATGCCATCGTAGTGAGTCAAAGAAAGGGAACCGTCGAACGTCTGTCGTCTAGCAAGCGAACGACTCTATGTTCCGGACTGGACCACCCTTACGGTCTCGTGGTCACCTCGTTGGATGAAATCTACGTAACGGAGCCCAACTCCGGAACGATTTATCAAATTCTCAAGAACGGTGACAAGAAGATCCTCATGACGGGGCTGGACGGGATTACCGCTCTCGCATCGGACGGCTATGGCGGCATGCTCGGCGTGCAGCCAAAGTTTGGGAACCTCCTCACTATTTCTCGCCAGGGGGTCTCGGCACTCTGGGTGGGTGGACTGCAGAATCCGACTGGTGTCGCCAAGGATGCATTTGGATTCGTCAACGTCACGCTGGGTGGCACCGGTCACAAAGACGGCTCGGTTATCCGGATTGTGTCGGGACAGCAGTCCATGGTAATTCAGAGTGGACTCGATGACCCGGCTGGTATTGCTTCTGACTCTCTCGGGAACATCTTTTACGTGGAATCTGGCGCACATCGAGTATGGGAGTACATGAATGCGCTAGGCGGACAGATCGTTGCCCAGGGTTCTGAAGACCGCGGTAAGCCCATAGCGATTGTGGCGGACTCGAAGGGTGACGTCTACGTGCTGGAGCACAGCCCAAACCACCTAGTGCGATACATCCTGACTGCTCACTCCGCTTCGATGTAATCTTCCCACGATTGATTGACGTTACGACTATTACTCAACGTTGATCGAGTAGAGATTGGTGAATCCGATGAACAACCGTCAAGTAGTCCTTACGAAGCGTCCTGATGGGTTGGTCGACAGCTCGACAACCGAAGTGGTTATAACGCCGCGGCCAGAGTGTGGCGACGGACAAGCACTCATTCGAGTGGGCCTCTTATCTATTGATCCCACCATTCGGACTTGGATGAATGATGCGCCGGGCTATTTGCCCCCCATCGAAATTGGGGCCGTGATTCGTGGTGGTGGAAGTGGAGTTGTCGTTGAATCGCGCCACGCTGGATACCAGGTTGGCGACATTGTGAATGGCATGACGGGCTGGCAGGAATGGGCCATAGCCGACGAAGCAAATAAATTTTCCGTAATACCCCAAGGCACTGGTCTCACCCTGCCCATCGTGATGAATGTTCTGGGTGTCACGGGAATCACCGCCTTCTATGGTCTTACCGATGTTGGTGCATTTAAGAGCGGGGACGTGGTTGTAGTGTCCGGCGCCGCTGGCGCTACGGGATCGGTAGCCGGTCAAATCGCTAAAGCGCGAGGCGCGAAGAAGGTGGTTGGGATTGCCGGTGGACCGGAAAAGTGTGCCGAAGTCGTTGAACTCTATGGATTCGATGAGTGCCTGGACTACCGCGAACCTCACCTCGCCCGACGCCTTCGCGAAGCGTGCCCTAAGGGCATCGACGTTTACTTTGACAATGTGGGTGGAGAAGTGCTTGATGCGGTGCTAATGAATATTGCCATGCGCGGTCGTGTGGTGCTCTGCGGTGCTATTTCTCAGTACAACAACATGAGTGATTTTGGGGGATTAAAGAATCACACCATGCTGATTATGCGACGAGCCCGCATGGAGGGTTTCATCGTCCTTGATTACATGGGGCGCTCGGCCGAGGCCCAACTCGAGCTCGCGTCCATGGTGCTCAGTGGCACTCTGAGGCACCAAGAACATCTGGTCCTCGGTCTCGAAAACGCTCCCGACGCACTTAACCTTCTCTTTTCGGGTGGCAACCACGGCAAGACGCTGGTGGTTGTGGACGATTCCGTTCAGCTCACTTAGTGAGCCAGACCGTGCGCAAACCCAAGACAACGGTCACCCTGGTGCTGATCGCCGTGGCCGCATCCTTTGGGCAGTTCGGTGCGATCTCATCTCTTGGAGATGTGGCTAAACACTTCGGTTCTTTTAATGAATCATCCTCGCTGACTGGAGTCGTTGGTATTTCGGCGGGTGTCCTCGGGCTCGGCATGGGCCTGCTTCGTCTAGCTTCGCTCGGAGCGTTACCACTTAGCGCGCTGGGTGATCGCTTCGGACGGGTTCGAGTCTTGCGCAGCTCACTGACGCTGGGTCTCCTCTTTACGGTCGCGGCAGCGGCGAGCCCTGGTTACTGGTGGTTTGTGCTGTTGTTCGCCTGCGCCCGGCCTCTGCTCTCCACGGCCAATACCCTGGTCCAGGTGCTCACCGTCGAAGTGAGTGCCGATCGGTACCGAGTACGCCATCTGGCTTGGATTTCCGCCGGTGCGGGGATGGGCGCTGGGCTATCAGCAATCCTGCACAGTGTTTTTCGCGGACCCAACTCTTTCCGGATTCTCTTTGCGCTTGCGATTGTGCCCGCCCTACTCATTCAGCCGTTTATTCGCCGGGTTGAAGAGACACACTTGCTAGACCGAACGACTGAACGGGTGAGCAGACTGGGCTCTGTCGATTCGGAATTTCGCCGACCGCTCTTCATCCTCGCCTGGGTGGCTTTTGTGATGGGCGTCATTTCGGGACCCGCTAACGGATTCGCCTTTGTCTACGGCGAGCGTATTCTTCACATTGATCCAAAATTCGTGGCTCTCGTGGTGACGGGAAGTTCCATCACTGGCCTCCTAGGGCTCGTCGCGAGTCATTGGAGCTCGGACCGGTTTGGGCGCCGGACCACCGTCGGAGTCGGCGCCCTTGCATGCGGGCTAGCGAGCTGTTTGGCCTACTTTGGTGATCGCCATCTCTTTACTGTGGGTTACCTCGTGGGCGTGTTTGCGACTGCGTTATGGGCTCCCTCGGCCAGTGCGCTCGTCAACGAGACTTTCCCCCGACGGGTTCGAGCGACCGTAGGTGGCTGGATAGTGGTCGCCGGCGTGCTCGGGGCGACCTTCGGGCTCTTCTTCTTCGGTGTGGTCGCGAATTTGACAGCCGGTAATCACAGTGTGAGTGCTCTGCGAATACCAAGCCTCGTGACGTTCTTGCCACTGCTGCCAACCCTGTTTGTGTTGTGGCGTCTTCCCGAGACTCGCCACAAAACGCTCGACTAGGCCAAGTCCAACTCAACACTGAGCGCACGGTGGTCGCTACCGTTATGAACACTGCGACCCTTGGTGGTATTCCAAGAACCGCGGAGCAAGATGTGGTCAATCTGGGAGTGTGGGCGCCAGGCGGGCCAGGTACGGGCTCGCACCGCGCTGCGCCAACCGGGGAGCACGAGGCGCAGGAGAGGTCGCCAACAGTTGAAGTCTCCGGCAATTACTACCGGGTTATGTTCGCTTAACTCGTTAAGTCGCCTGTTGACAAATCGATACTGCTTGAGGGAACCATGCGAGAGGTGGGCACCATGGATCGCCACAGCCGTAATGGGACGCCCTTCGAATTCACAGTTGGCGATAATGATGGCTCGGCGGGTTTTGTCTCTTCTAAGTTGCGGCAGGTACTCGACGGCCATCCCTCGAATCGGCAACGTGGTGAGCAGGGCGATACCCCACGAACCAGAGGCCGCGCCGCGTGCGCCGTCGCGCCGTTTGGTCCGTGCCTCGGAGAGCGCGGTGTAGGTATCGAAGTACAGACCCCGATCGCCACTCAAAAGTCCGTGAATCGGGTGCCAGCCTCGACCACCGCTCTCTTCGGTGACGCGCGTACAGGGAGAGAGTTCGACGAATTCGCCACTGAAGCGAGAGGTTGATTGAAGAATGGCGAACTGATCCTCATCCTCACCACGCCAAATTTCCTGCACGAAGAGTAAGTCGACATCAAGATTGAGTAGTTCGGACAGCACTGTCGTCCTCCGCCCATAGCCGTCAACGCCGGCGTGAATGTTTGCGGTGGCGACAAGCACGTCAGCACCCTACGCCGGTTTGCCATCCAACTGTGGCAATCTTGTAGGGATGGAATCTGTTGGTTCAACCTTTGGTCACCGTATTTGGTGGGTTGACGCCTTTACGGGCGATGCCGCTCGAGGCAACCCCGCCGTGGTTGTTCTCCTGGAGCGCCCCGTCGCCGACAGTGACCTACAGCAGATTGCCTTCGAGCTCGGCGTTTCGGAAACAGCTTTTGTCCGCCGGGTCGGTGATACGTGGTCGCTTCGCTGGTTTACTCCAACGGTCGAAGTCGATCTCTGCGGACACGCCACGTTGGCCACCCTGCACGTACTGCTCACTGAGCTAGGCGTGCCAGACGGGGAGTTCTACTTTCAGACCCGTGCCGGCGTGCTTTCGGGTCGCCGGCTCCAGCACGGACTGCTCGGGGTAGACCTTCCTCGCTCACACTTAGAGCCGTTAGAGCCATCAGTCCTCAACGGAGCCCTGGGTGACGTTTCGGAGGTCTATCAGGCTGGTGCGCAAAGCGTTCTGGCCGTTGTAAAGGACTATGACACGCTCTGTGGTCTCATCGTCGATCCCATGTCGCTCTTCTTGGTGCCAAGCAGCATCGTGATTGCTGTCTGCGAGGGCGGCCCTCAAGTCGATGCTTCGGTGCGTGTTTTTGCCCCCCGTCTGGGCCTCGCCGAGGACCCCGTGACCGGGTCGGCCATGTGCTCGGTCGCACCCTGGTGGGCCAATCGCTCTGGTATGCCGACCTTGTCAGTGCGGCAGGCTTCGGCCCGAGGGGGAGTCATGTACTCCCGCCTCTTTGAACGCAACGTCGAGGTGGCGGGCTACGCCCGTACCTTCTTCGGTGGCGACCTGCGCGCCTAGCGTTTCGCAAACTCTGGCAAACTACCCCTATGGAGATTGCCACCGCCCTGCGTTCCCTCGCAGTTGTGGACAGCGCTACGGCCTCCCTGCGCCATCAGCTCGGCACTATGCCGGAAGTTCAAGAACTGGCCCAGGTGGAAGAGCATCTTCGCAGTCTCACCCAGGAGTTCAAGCAGCTCACGACCGATCGTGCACCACTTACTGCTCAGCGTGATGAAGTGGACTCATTGCGCGAGTCGCTCTCGCTACGCAAAGCGACACTGCAGGCCACCCTGGACTCTTCGACGAGTGGCGCGCGTGATCTCGCGACACTGGTCAGCGAGATTGAAGTCCTGGCCCAGAAGCTGGACGACGTGGAAACCAAGGAGCTCGAGATCATGGAGCTCCTGGAACCTTTTGATCAGCAGGAGCAAGAGCTCAAGGCGGCCGGACAACCCTTAATGACGCGCCGCGGCGAACTGACTGCCGCCATTGAGGCCGGACGGCTCGCAATCGACGAACACATTGCCGCCAAGTTGACCGAGAGAATGCCGCTGTTGGCCTCCCTCCCTGAGAGTCTCCGCGCCACATACGAGCGAGTGCACGCTCGTGTCGGCGACGCCGCAGCCGTGGATGTCGAAGGTGGCCGTTGCGGCGGCTGTCGGATTGCCATGGTGCCACTCGACCTCGAGCGCTGGCGCAGTGCGCCGACTGACAACTTTCCGGTCTGCCCAGAGTGTTCCCGACTCCTCTTGCCGGCATGCTGATTCTGGTCCGTCACGGACAGTCCACGGCGAACCGCGACGGACTCTTAGTTGGCCATATGGACGTGGCGCTTACCGACGAAGGCCAGGCCCAAGCCGAACGACTGCAAGATGCCCTGAGTAGTGCGAAGCGCGTTATCAGCTCCCCGCTTACTCGCGCTCGGCACACCGCGGCCCTGGCGGTTCCCCATCTTGAGGCCGAACTTGACCATGCCTTTATCGAGATGAACTACGGCGAGCTCGACGGACAACTACTTCGCGAGGTTGGCGCGACCACATGGCGTTCACTCCAGGGGGACCACGCATGGCCCGTCCCCGGCGGGGAGTCCATGGCCGATGTCGACCTGCGAGTCACACAACGGTTGAATGAGCTGGCCGAACAGGAACGCGAGTTGATTGCTAGTCCCGTTGAGCACCTCGTGATTTTTAGCCACGTCTCACCGGTGAAGGCCTCCGTGGCGTGGGCCCTGGGTGTTCCTGGCACGGTGGCCTGGCGCATTCGGCTCGATAACGCCACGATGACGTCTATTACAACTGTGGCGGGACGCCCCTCGTTGATTGGGTACAACGTTCGCCCCTAGCGTTTCGGGCAAACTAGAGCGGTGAGTTCACCAATCCCCACCCACCGCCGCACCATCATCATCGAGAGTTTCGACACCGAAGACTCTTATCTCATTAACGCCACCCTGACCGACGAGCGGCCCTGGGCCGACGGGGAAGAACTAGTTCGTGACGTTCACGGCATGACGCTGGATGTCGAAGTTGATCGCCGTAGCTTTGTGGTTACCAACGCGAACGCCAAAATGCACCGAACTCCCCACATGGAGTGCGTCGCCATCGAGCCGGCTTTTCGTAATCTCATCGGCCTGTCGGTGACGCGGGGGTTCAATAAGTCGGTACAAGAGCGACTCGGACGTCAGCGGGGCTGTACGCACCTGGAGTTCTTGGCTCGCGCTATAGGCCCAGTGGTGATTCAGGCCATGGCCTCTTCGTCGTCACGGCAAGGCGGAGCGGCCGGCATTAGCCGCACGGTAAAGGAAGACTCCGATAGTTGGCTGACGAACACCTGTCACCTCTGGGCGACCGACAGTATCGGGGCTACCAAGATTCGTGAAGGCTGGCGCCCAGGACTGGACGGCTATCCCGCTCGGACGTTGGTGGAGATGCGCGCTACGCGTAGCTAGTTCGTGGTGGCGATGAAGTTCGCCAGCACGGTACCGAGCTGTGCTCCCTCGTCCTCTTGGAGGAAGTGCCCACCATCAACGATGGTGGTGTGAGCCTGACCGGCAGTCCCGGGCACCTCGCGGAGGAACTTGGCGTCGGCGCCCTTGGTGATGGGGTCCTTGTCGGAGTAGCAGGTGAGGAATGGCTTCGTAAAGTTCCTCAGCACGTCCCAAGCGCGCACCTGGTCGTCGTGGGCGGGGTCCTCAGGGGTCGTTGGCACGAGGGTCGGCAAAATGCGCACTGCCTCCTTAAACGACTCGTCCGGGAACGGCGCGTCGTACGCCGCGATGACGTCATCGCTCGGCTTGGTGGCGCAGCCACCCCCCACAATCGCGCCGACCGGCATCTCGGGGACTGTCTGGGAGAAGGTCTGCCACGCCAAGAAGGCCTCGCTGATCCGCTCGTCACCGGTGGGCAGGCCACCATTACCAATGGCGACTCGGGCAAACCGGTCGGAGTGCTCGGCAACTAAGCGCAGGCCCACCAGGGAACCCCAGTCCTGACCAAATACGGTCAGGCTGCCAAGGTTGAGATGATCGAAGAGGGCTTCACGGGTCCATTCAACGAGGCGGGCGTAGGAAACTTCCGTGCGGGGCGTCGGCTTGTCGCTGCGACCAAACCCAATTAGGTCGGGAGCAATGACGCGGTAACCAGAGGCGACCAAAACGGGCATCACTTTGCGATAGAGGAATGACCAGGTGGGTTCACCGTGCAGGAGCAGCACGGTCTCGCGGGCATCGCGAGGGCCTTCGTCGATGTACGCCATGCGCAGTGGCGCGCCGCCAGTGGGGTCGGTGACCTCAACGTAGTGAGGAGTAAAGGGGAAGTCGGGCAAGTTGGCGAAGCGATCTTCTGGAGTACGGACGCGATCCATGGTGGGCCTTTCGAGTAATTGCATCGAGCCTACCGAGAAACATCAAACGCCTCGCTCTGACTCGAAAGTCAAAGCGAGGCGTGATGTTTATGGCCCCCCCAGCCAATGGTGAGAGATTAGCGAATATGAATTAAATGCTTCAAGTCCCAGGGGGGCAAAAGGGGCTTTAAAGTGTGAGAGTCTTCACAAACCGCTGGGAGAAATAATGGAATTTCGTACGTTAGGACAAGGGCTTTCAGTCTCAAAGCAGGGCTTGGGCTGTATGGGAATGAGTGAGTTCTACGGGACCGGGAACGACGAAGAGTCCACGGCCACGATCCACGCCTACCTCGACGCCGGTGGCAATTTCTTAGATACGGCTGACATGTACGGCCCCTTCATCAATGAGGAACTAGTCGGCAGGGCAATCGCCAACCGCCGTAGCGAGGTCATTCTCGCCACCAAGTTCGGCAATCAGCGTGGAGCGGGCGGTGAGTTTCTCGGCGTCAATGGCCAGCCTGACTACGTCCGCCAGAGCTGCGAAGCCTCTCTGCGCCGGCTAGGCGTGGACTACATCGATCTCTACTACCAGCACCGTGTAGATGTCAACGTGCCGGTAGAGGAGACTTGGGGTGCGATGAAGGAGCTCGTGGACGCCGGCAAGGTACGCCACCTCGGTATCTCGGAAGCCTCGGCGGCCACCCTGGCTCGCGCTCACGCCGTGCATCCCGTGACGGCTATTCAGTCGGAGTACTCCTTATGGACTCGGGACCCCGAAGATGGCGTCTTGGCTACCTGCCGAGAACTCGGTATCGGATTCGTGGCCTACAGTCCGCTCGGGCGTGGCTTTCTCACCACGAACGATGCGGTACGCAACCCCACCGACAAGAATGACTTCCGCAAGTTCCAGCCTCGCTTCAGCGGGGAGAACGGTGAGAAGAATGCCGAGTTGATTGTGGCGCTCTCGGCGATTGCGGCCGAGAAGAACGTAACGGTGGCCCAATTGGCTCTCGCCTGGGTCATGGCGCAAGGCGAGGACATCGTCCCCATTCCGGGGACGAAGCGGCGGACCTGGCTTAGTGAGAACTTGGCCGCCAACGACATTGTCTTGAGTGTCAGTGACGTGACGGCGCTCTCGGCCGCCGTGCCTCGCGATGCCGTAGCCGGCGACCGCTACTACCCAGCGGGAATGTTGACAATCAACCTCTAAAGGTTTCTACGGGAATTGCGACGTCGCACTTGGCGATGAGGTCGGGGTCGTGTGTCGTAATTACCAGAGTGGCCTTACTCGCCCATAGAGCGCGGATCAGCAGCTGACGTTCATCATTGCCCAGCCCGGCCGTCGGTTCGTCCAGGAGTAGCAGTTCAGGCTCAGCCACCATGGCTCGAACAAGGGCGTAACGGTGCCGCTCGCCGCGTGAGCATTCCGATGGGCGCACACTGGGGTCCGTTGAGAGACCGAACGCAGTAGCGAGTGGTACCCACGGTGCGAGATTCGTTCGACCGAGTGTCAGTTCATCGACGAGTGTGGTGCCGAGAAAGTGTGGCTCAGTGGGCACGTAGCCAACGTGTTGGCGGAGTTCATTCTCCGACAGCGTGTTGAGATACGTCGAGTTGGCCAACATGGTGGCACCAGCGTGTTCGAGATTGGCCACTCCGCGAAGCCAAGTCGACTTACCCGAACCTGAAGGGCCCACCACGGCGATTCGACTACCCGGCGTGCAGGCAAAGATATCCTGAACGTTGAACTCGGTGACTTTGGTGGGCCAAGACTCTCCGCCGCGTTCCCGGGCACTGGTCTCGCCCCGGGCCTCGAGGCCCTCAATCGTGACCACGGCATTGCCGGCCGCTTGGAGGCCGTGGCGCCAGATCGCGAAGAGTTCGCCGGTGAGCGATGCGGCCAGGACCCCCAACACGATGGTGTTAGAAGTCTCGGTAGAGGTGAAGGCAATATCTTTAATGGCCACGCTGGATGCGACTACTACGAGTGTGCCGCTAACGGTGGCGAGGGCGAGGTCAACGCGGCGCCACCAGATTTCGACGCGCGACTGGGCTTGCTGCCACGCCTCGTACTGCTGGGGCTGATCAAAGTGTTGGTCTTGTGCGGCGGCACCGAGTAGGGAGAGTTCGGTGGCTAGCTGGGCGCGGTCAAAGAGTTCTTCGAATCCCTTTTGGTGGGCCTGGCGCAGTACTCGCACGGACCTCACGGCTCTATTGAGTTGACTCATGAGGATTACGAAGACGAGCAGCGCGACGAGTAGCAACGTGCCAATAAATAGGGGCTCGCCCTGGACGCCGGCACTCTGACGTGCCAGCACTTCCACAATGATTCCCAGCGAAATCAGGAAACTCACCATCGAGGCCACGAGTGGAATGGTGACTCGGAGCCACACGTCCTGAAGGTGGTCAATGTCACCGATGGACTGCTGGAGCAGGTCGGCCCGCGATGTATTGGCCGTACTGCGGAAGGACCACGTGGCCACGCGACGGGTGAGCCATACGCGCCACTGGGTCACGGCGGCGAAGCCCAGCCGGTGCGCGTGCATCCGATCGAGGTACCGCAGCGGCGAACGAAAGAAGGCCAAAAGTTCGATGATGACGAGAGGAACGGCGATCCGCTGGAGCGGGTTGTCCCAGTGCTGCTGAGTCCACGCCAGACAGAGGAGGAGGGGGGCGCCAATACTCAGGGCGTTGGCCGAGAGTTGGGCCACCGTGGTAGCGAGCAAGGATCGCAGTATGGTGCGACGAGAGACGCCGGACGACTTCATCCAATTCAGGAGGAGGCGCCAACTGCTCACGCGCGCTCCAAGGAAATTTCCAGGGTGGGTGCCCCCAGGATTCGACGATTATGGGCCGCTTCCAGCACGGCAAGATCACTGTGTCGAGCGAGTTCATTAGCCACAGTGTGCAAAGTCTCTTGGTCGAAGAGGCCGGCCACATCATCAATGACGAGCAGCACTACATCGGCCAAGAGGGCGCGAGCGATAGCGAGACGGGCCCGTTCGCCATCGCTGTACTGGGAGGCGGAGGTCACGACCTGTTCGAGATCACTGAAACGCGCACCCGTGAGTCCGAGTCCCGAAAGTACGGCGAGGACGTCGCTCGTCTCCACGGGCCTCTTAACACAGAGATTGTCCCGCAGCGTGCCAGTAAACAGTTGGCTATCGGCCTGGACCCAACCAATAGGTCGAGCAGTAATGGCCGAAGTACCGCTGAATGGTGCTCGGAGTCCGACCAAGGCGCGTAGAAGCTGCGTCTTACCTACGCCGGAGGGACCCGTGATGAGTACACGGTCACCGGCCTGAATTACCGTGGTCACCAATGTCCGACTGGATGGCACGGTGACCTCTGAGGCCGTAAGGAGTGCTGGTCCGACCGCAGGGGTGACTGGAGCAATCGACTGCTCGGTAAGTCTGAGAACCCCTTGTGCAGCGTCCTCACGCTGGTGAAATGCGTTAGCCCACGCCCGGACTCGTGCGTTGATCTCGACAACGAGCAAGAGGGCCAGGAGGCTGTGTTCGAGTGATCGACGGCCGTGGAGGAGGTCAAAACCGACGACCATAGCGACGAGACCAATGGCGGCGCCCCCGATGAACTCGGTGATCAATGCGGATCCCATGGCCACTCGAATTCCTTCGAGATTGGTGTGAGCCGAGGCCCGCGAGGCCGTGGCGACTCGCTCGCTGGCGTACTCAATGGTGCCGAGACTGCGCATGTCACCCATGGCATCCAGTGTTCGTAGTTGAGTGGAGGCCAAGAGTGCTGTTCGTGAGGCCACGGCGGCACTCGATTGTTCCGCCGCTCGTCCGGCCCGAATGTAGAAGGGAATACTTGCAGCAATCAGGGCGAGAAAGATCACGGCCGATAACCAGCCTCCGAAGTACCAAACCGGTATTAGGCCCAGTAGCGAAGTTGCGGCCGAACTGGCGAGATAGCGCACGCCGACCCCGTCGCGGACGGAGGTAGCGGCACTGTCCAGAACGGCGACATCGGGGCCGTTGGGACGACGAACGAGTTGCCAGAGATGCTCGCGAGTCCGACGGGCGATGCCGTGCCGCAGGCGGTGCAACGTGGCGCTGACGACCCAGGCCGTGACGAGGCGCAGCACAACTGCTATTTGGATACTCGCAAATCCGGTCTGGTGGATATCCGAGAAGAGTTCGGCAATACCGCTGGCGAAGAGCATCGCGGCAAGGAGCACGACCAGCGTGCTCACTATGCCGAGAATCGACTCAAGTCGTGACGAGCGATTCATTGCGCGGCGGGCATCTCGTCTCGGCTGGGAAGCAGCTTGGCTTCCGTGTTGATCCAGTCGCGGAGATACCTCGTGGCGTGACAGTCGTCCTCGTTGTATTCGAGAATCCGTTGGCGTGAAGCGAGTGCCGTTTCATCATCGCTCACCGTGGCCGTTTCGTACCAGACCATCGATGCCTCACCACCCGGCGCCTCGTCACGCCAATGAAATCCGGCGTACGGGGCGAGCACCTTCAGACCCAAGGGTCCCTCCGTCTGGATGTACTCCTTGGCCGCATTGTGGAGGTCAACCCACTGCGATGAGTTCAAGAAGGCAGAGACATCGTTCCACGGTGGTGTGATGCTGGGATTGAGCGTCACGGCCCGGCGCATCGCTCCATTCTCAGCCTGCTCGTAGAAGCAGTAGGCCGCGAAGGAAAGACCCTTGTTTTCACAGTCGCGCTGGAGGCCGCTGAACCACGTCCAGAACTCAGCGAAGATGCGGCTTTCGGCCTCACCCGTTAGTTCTCCCCACTCCACGAAGCTGTAGTACCCATCGGTTACGCCTTCAATCGCGGTTCGGGTTCGAACGGTGGCACCCCAGAGATAGGTGTGATCGTTGTAGGACTCCATGTCTACGTCAACTTCAATGTCGGCAGTCGTGCACTGCATCTGCTCCGGTGTGACCCGGCGCAAGGGGCCGCCCCGCCACATGGCCCGAGCCTTATAAATCAGATCGGGGAGTTGAGAGAACTGCTTGCCCAGGTAGTCCACCGTTTCGTGGGGAGCAGTTGCACTCAGAACCGAATTGAAAGCCGTGGCGGCCCGTGAGGCGTCGAGCAGTGCGAGTTGCCGCCAGGTTGTGATGCCGGACTCGCGCAGAATGATCTGTTCGGAGAACTTGGTAAAGCGCACGAGGGATATGTCTTCGCTGGCCGCCAGGATCTCATGACACGAGAGTGAAAAGGGGCAGTTGTCGCACTCCCGGTGCCAAAACGGCGTTGTCGGGTACTCGCCACCACTGACCCACACCTGTTGGGCATCGAGGACTGCACGGCGCTCCCGAAATGCCTCGTCGTAGGTCGTTAGGTTCCAGGCCACGTTCTCGGTCTCGAGCTCGAGCCACCAGAGCGCGCCATTGCGGTCGATAATGCCCCCGACCCGTTCACTGTCGGCAAATTCCAGTGCTTCCAGTGTGCGGTAGGCGTGACAGAGCGCGAGCCCGGCCCGGGTGATTGTGTCGCTGCGCCGAGAGGTTAAGCCAGCGGCCCACGTACTGTCCGAAGGGCGTAGGGCGTCCAGTGCCCCCTTGCGAATACGTCTCGTGGTTGCGGCGTCGGTGACTTCGATGTTGCGAATGAGAATTGGGATGTAGCGAAAGCCGCTTTCCGCTCTACCGGTGCGCACCAGAACATCGGCGTGGGCGCGACGTTTATTCACCGTGTCGTCGGGGAGACGTGGACCAATGATGATTTCCGCACCGCCCGCCAAGGCTTCGCGTGTTTCGGCGTAGTTAGACACGGTCACAGCGGCGGGGTAGTTCGCCGTAATTGATTGACGAATGCCATCGGCCACCCGCTCGGCCTCACGAATCCGTCGTTGGTACGTTTCGTCGATGACGACGTCATTGCGAACCTGGGGTCCGCCACGTTCAAGCGCTACGCGGTGGGGGCAGCGGCCAACTTCGCCACCGGACAACAGTTCATTGGCAGCCACGGCCAAATCCTACGAGGCGCCGAGGAACTCGCTTCACTTACGTCCCCCAGGGGATGTTTGCGCCAAATTGAGAGAGCAACAAAACGTGGTTGAACTGTGCCCGAAGGGTCGGTCTGCAATCGGCAGACTGGATTGCCTGGGCGGGTTACTGAACTCCTGGTACTGCGAGTGGACGGTGAGCTGACCTATAGGCGGGGTTCTGTCCTCTCTCTTGCGAGAGATGTGTAGCCATCCATCTATGCGGTCCACCTTGGGAATGTCCGGTTTCCCGAACGGGCGAGCCGCCCATTTCCCACGTTTGACCTTGCTCCGGGTGGGGTTTACCTAGCCGTGCCGGTTACCCGTCACGCTGGTGCGCTCTTACCGCACCGTTTCACCCTTACCTGTGCCTTGCGGCCATCGGCGGTCTGTTCTCTGTGGCACTTTCCTGCGAGTCACCTCGACACACATTTCGCGCGCACCCTGCTCTGCGGAGCCCCGACCTTCCTC
>WLNA01000013.1 GCA_009726065.1 Actinomycetota bacterium | reverse complement strand
GCCGTCATTTCACGCATTGTCATGGCTCCATTCTGCCCTATCTCGCCAGTGACTGTGTCACGATGGTGGGATGAGCACTGTACTTCGTATTGATGTTTGGGGCGATGTGGTCTGTCCCTTCTGTTATCTCGGTAAGCGTCAGCTCGAACTTGCCGTAAGCCAATTCGATCCATCCATCACCATCGAGATTCATCACCGGGCCTTTGAACTCGACGTTCGCGCTCCGGAGCACTACACACACTCGCTCGCCGAACTCCTCAGTAAGAAGTACGGCATGACGGTAGAACAGGCCACCACGCAGAACCTACGCATGGAAGCGGCGGCGGCGAAATTGGACATGACGTGGAACCTCGACCAGTGCCAGCCTTCCAATACCTTTAACGCCCACCGGCTAATTGCATTAGCCGCCAGCCAGGGTCTTCAGGACGCCATGATCGAGCGACTCTTTCAGTCCTACTTCTGCGAAGGGGGCCGGCCGGCCGATCGCGATCTCCTCGTGGTGCTCGCCAATGAAGTCGGCGTGACCGATGCGGTCGCCACGCTCGAATCCGAGCGGTTCGCCGACGAAGTCCGACAAGACGAGTTCGACGCCAACGAGCTCGGAATCACGGGTGTGCCGAGCATCTTGATTGACGGACGATTCATGGTCATGGGCGCCCAGGGTGCCGATGAAATTCTCTCCGTGATGGAACGAGCCTGGGCCCGTCGTCAAAAGGAACAGGCCTAGGCCTCGTCCTCTTCGAAGGGAACGGCTGCGGCCGTGGCCACGACGTGTCCTTCATCTAGATTCATCACTCGAACACCGGTTGCGTCACGGCCCTGCGAAGAGACTTCGCGGGCGGGGGTGCGAATCATCACACCGCCCGACGAGGCCAACAGCAGTTCGTCCTTGATGGTGACCATGAAGGCTGCCGCCACGTGGCCGCGGGCGGCCGTGAGCTTGATAGCCCGCACACCCATACCACCGCGACCCTGAGTCGTGAAGCGCTCGACCTTGACCCGCTTTCCAAAACCGGCGTCAGTGACGCAGAAGAGATCGGCGTCGCTGCGAACCGTGTCGAGTGAAATGACCTTGTCGTCACCGCGCAGCTTGATGCCGCGGACACCGGTGGAGTCACGACCCATGGACCGTGCTTCATCAGCGGCGAAACGAATCGCCGTTCCGCGGTAGGTGACGAGCATGACATCGTCCCCCGCCTTCACAGAGATCACGCGCACTACTTCGTCATCGTCACGAAGCTTGATGGCAATCCAGCCTTCACGACGAGACTTGTCGTATTCGGAGAACGACGTCTTTTTCACGGTGCCATTCGCCGTGGCGAACAACAAGAACTGGTCTTCGGGGAAGTCTTCAGTTGACACGATGGCCTGAATCGTTTCGTTGGGCTGCAGGTTGAGCAAGTTAACGATGGCCGTTCCCTTGGCCTGCCGTTCCTTCATGGGGATCTCGTGGCCGCGGAGACGGAAGACCCGCCCACGGTTCGAGAACATCAAGAGATAGGCGTGCGACGAGGTGTTGACGATCTGATCGACGAAGTCCTCGTCCTTGAGCTTCGCGGCAGTGACGCCGCGACCGCCGCGACCCTGCGACTTAAAGGCGTCGGCGGCAACTGACTTCACGTAGCCCGACTTGGTGAGCGTGATGACGATGTTCTCATCGTCAATCAAATCTTCCATGCCCAACTCACCGGGGTCATTAACGATGGCCGTGCGGCGATCATTGGCGAACTTGTTACGGATAACAGTGATCTCTTCACGAATCACACCGCGAAGCTTCGTGTCGCTGGCCAGAATTGACTCCAATTCCGCAATCGTCTCACGAAGCTTCTTCATCTCCTCTTCGAGTTCATTGCGACCCAGCTTGGTCAAACGGCCGAGCGTCATGTCCAAAATGTGGTTGGCCTGCTCTTCGCTGAACTCGAATGGGGCGGCCATCAACGCAATACGCGCTGCGGGGCGGTCGTCCGAACTACGAATGGCGGCGATGACTGCATCGAGCATGTCGATGGCCTTGAGCAGACCTTCGACGATGTGTGCACGCGCTTGGGCCTTGCGGAGGCGGAACTGGGTGCGTCGAGTGATCACCACAATCTGGTGATCGACGTAATGCGAAATGGCTTGCGCCAGGGTCAACGTGCGGGGTACGCCATCGACCAGCGCCAGCATGTTGACGGCGAATGTCGTCTGCAGAGTGGTGTTCTTGTACAGCTTGTTGAGTACCACGTTGGCGTTGGCGTCACGCTTCAGACGAATAACCAGCCGAGACTTGCGATTCGCCGAGTCATTTTGCACGGCGGCGATGCCGTCAATGTCGCCCGACTTAACGAGGTCGTAGATCTTTTCTTCGACATTCTCGACCGATACTTCGTAGGGGAATTCCGTGACGACGATACGAGTGTCGCCCTTGCTCTCTTCGATTTCGGCGACGGCACGCATCTTGATGGAGCCGCGACCGGTGCGGTACGCATCGAGGATGCCTTGACGACCGAGAATCTGTGCTCCGGTTGGAAAGTCGGGACCTTTCACGTAGGCCATCAAGTCATCAGGCGTGGCGTCAGGCTTTTCGAGGACGTGCAGCACGGCGTCGATTACTTCACCCAAGTTGTGCGGGGGAATACGGGTCGCCATACCAACCGCGATGCCCTGCGAGCCGTTGACCAACAGGTTGGGGTAGCGGGCCGGCAACACGGTGGGCTGGGCCGAGGTGTTGTCATAGTTGGGCTCGAAGTCAACCGTGTCTTCGTCGATCGAGTCCAGCAGTTCAAGGGCTAGCGGGGCGAGGCGACACTCGGTGTAGCGCATGGCGGCGGCACCTTCGTCAGGACCGGTACCGCCGAAGTTGCCGTGACCGTCAATGAGGGGGTGGCGCATGGCAAAGTCCTGCACCAGACGCACGAGGGCGTCGTAGATCGCACTGTCACCGTGGGGGTGATAGGTACCCATAACTTCGCCGACCACCTTGGCGCACTTGGTGTGCGGGCGGTCCGGGCGGAGACCCTGGTCGAACATGGAGTACAGAATTCGGCGGTGCACCGGCTTGAGGCCGTCACGGACGTCCGGGAGGGCTCGCGAGACGATGACCGACATGGAGTACTCCAGAAAGGAGCGCTCCATTTCGAAGTTGATTTCTACCGGTTCGATGTACCCGAAAGTCTCGTCGGACGGAGTGGGAGTGGCGTCGTCGTTTTTCTTGGCCATGGTTCTTTCGTCGCTCCTAGATGTCTAGGAAGCGAACATCCTTTGCGTTCGTTTGAATGAAGTGTCGTCGTTGTGGCACGTCGTCGCCCATGAGAATGGAGCAGACTTCGTCGGCGAGTGCCGCTTGATCCACCGTGATCTGCAACAGCGAACGCTTAGTGCGGTCCATGGTGGTGTCGCGCAGTTCGTCGTAGTCCATTTCACCAAGACCCTTAAGGCGCTGGAAGTCATTCTTGTGGTCGGGCTTTTCGGCGAGGAACTTAGCCTTCGCGGCGTCGTCCTTGAGATAGACCTTTTCGCGACCCACCAGCGTGGAGTACAGCGGTGGCTGTGCCACGTAGACGTGACCCTCGGTAACGAGTGAGTTCATCTGACGGAAGAAGAATGTCAGCAGCAGCGTACGAATGTGGCTGCCGTCGACATCGGCGTCGGCCAGCAGGATGATTTTGTCGTAGCGGATCTTGGAAACGTCGAAGTCGTTTTCAACACCAGCACCAATTGCGGAAATTAATGCCTGGATTTCCGTGTTCTTCAGAATTTTGTCGGCGCGAGCCTTCTCGACGTTCAAAATCTTTCCACGGATTGGCAAGATTGCCTGCAGTCGAGGGTCTCGGGCGTCCTTGGCCGAACCACCGGCCGAGTTACCTTCCACGATGAAGAGTTCTGTTTCGCGAGCATCACGTGACGAGCAGTCCACGAGCTTGCCCGGCAGTCCAGCGCCGTCGAGGGCGCTCTTGCGGCGAGTGAGATCACGGGCCTGGCGGGCCGCCATGCGCGCACGGGCCGCCTGAACGGCCTTGCTCACAATCTGGCCAGCTTCCTTGGGATTCTCTTCCATCCACTCGGCCATTTTTTCGTTCGTGGCGCGCTCAACGAGTGAACGTATCGAGACGTTGCCGAGCTTGCCCTTGGTCTGTCCTTCGAACTGCGGATTGGCCAGTCGAACTGAGATGATGCAGGTCAGGCCTTCGCGAATGTCTTCGCCGAGGAGGTTCTCGTCCTTTTCCTTGAGCAGGTTGCGCTTCTTGGCGTAGCGGTTCACCACGTTGGTGACCGACTTACGGAAGCCCTCTTCGTGCATTCCACCTTCGGTGGTCGAGATTCCGTTGGCGAACGAGTGAATGCTCTCGTAGTAACCAGAGTTCCACTGGAAGGCCACTTCGACCTCTTGTGTCTCTTCCGCCTGTTCGAAGTAGCCGACCTTCTTAAAGAGGGACTCCTTTGAGGAGTTGAGGTGGCGGACGTAGTCGATGATTCCACCGTTGTACTTGAACGTCTCTTTTTGTTCGCGGCCCTTGCGCTCATCGGTGAAGCGAATCTCGAGACCCTTGTTCAAGAAGGCCATGATCTGCAGTCGTTCCGTGACGGTCTGCGCCCGGAAGTCGACCTCTTCGAAAATCGTGGGGTCGGGGTAGAAGGTAACGGTGGTGCCGGTACGACCACGTGGTGCCGAACCGGTGACTTTAATCTTGCCCTGGGGCTTACCGCCGTCGAGAAACTGAAGGACGTAATGGTCACCGTTGCGGTCCACTTCGACCTTCAGGGACGTCGAGAGGGCGTTTACGACCGAGGCACCAACGCCGTGCAGACCACCGGAGACCTTGTATCCCCCACCGCCGAACTTTCCGCCGGCGTGCAGGACGGTGTAGACAATCTCCGCCGCCGACTTACCGGGGTAGGAGGGGTGCTCGTCGACGGGAATACCGCGACCGTCGTCACTTACCTGACAACCACCGTCGGCCATCAGGGTCACATCAATTCGGGTGCAGTACCCGGCCATGGCCTCGTCAACGGCATTGTCAACGATTTCCCAGACACAGTGGTGGAGACCGGCGGGGCCGGTCGATCCGATGTACATGCCAGGTCGAACGCGTACTGGTTCGAGGCCTTCGAGGACGGTGATGTCGCTCGCTCCGTAGCTAGCGGACCCCTTGGTCTTTTCGGCCACGAAACATTCCTTTCGACAAAAAACTCTCACGCGAGTCCGCACGCCAATGGGGTTCGGACTGCCCTAAATCCTACCGGTTGGCGTGTGACAAACGGTGGTCCTAATGGTCGGTTGGACCAAGTTTTTTGAGAGAATTATCCACGGACGACGCACTGAATTCCCGTAGGTGCTGACGCCCCCAGGTCGCTCAGGGCGGCCAGAATTCGCTGCTCTTCGTGGCTCAATTTTTGGGCGTAGGCGCCCGTCGGAACGCGAACGTGGAGCACGCCGTCTCGGACCACTTCGGGGTGGCATCGTTCCGCGAGGACTCCCCCGACAAGGTCGGGCCAGCGAAGCAGGATTGTTTCCATCACCGATAAATCGACGTGTTGAAAACGACCAATAAGTCCGCGGAGAGTCTGCCCGAGTTTTTCTGGCTCGCTAGATCGCTTGGCCACTACTCCCCCTTCGAAAGATCAATGATGACGGCGGGGAGCAGCTCTTGTGGGAGCGGCGAGGCCGTCGTTACTAGCGTTTGTCCTGATGGAAGTAGGTGCAGGAGGCGAGAACAGCGAATGGGGTCGAGTTCGCTAAAGACATCGTCGAGCATCAGCAGCGGGGAGATGTCGCGCTCCCTTCGCACGAGGGCGTCGCCGGCGAGCAACATCGAGAGGGCCACGCTGCGCTGTTCGCCCTGGCTAGCCTGGCGTCGGGCATCTCGTTGGTCGAGGGTAATGCGAATGTCGTCTCGGTGTGGACCGACCGTCGTGTGACCGCGGTAGCGATCGTCTCGAAATGCCGCATCGAGCGAGGGGGCTAGTTCGTCGGTCCACGATCGCTCGTACGAGAGACCGACGTCACCACTACCACCGGCAATCTCTTCGTAGTAGGACGCGGTGAGTTCGGCGAGTGGTGTCAATACTTTTTCCCTCGCCCCGACTAGTAGTTCACTTACGTCCACGAACTCCGAGGTCCAGATATCCAATTCGTCTCGCTGCATGGCGGTGGGCAATTCCCCGCCGAGGGATTTGAGAAGGGCGTTGCGCTGACGCAACACTCGCTCGAATCGTTCCACGACGTCGCTGGTGCGAGGGTCAAGGTTCACGATGAGTCGGGTGAGGAAATCTCGTCGGCCGCTCGGCTCGCGGCGAACCATGTCGACGCCTTCGGGGGTGAAGATGGTGACGGGAAAGACATCGTAGATATCGGCGTAGGTCTGGGGTCGCTGCTCGTTAATAGTGAGCCGTTTCGTGACGTTACGGACACCACGCTTTAGCTGGAGCTTCATGTCCAGTCGCCTGGTTCCCTGGAAGGCCAGGCCGTGCACCGACGCCGCATCTGATCCCGTACGGAGTAGGTCGCTCGCGGACGTCGTTCGAAACGAGCCCCCGGTCGCCAGAGCGAAAACGGCCTCGAGAATGGAGGTCTTTCCCGTGCCATTGGGCGACAGGAAGACGGTTACCGCATCGGCCGGAGGGGTGACGTGGCGACTTTCAAAGACCCGAAAGTTTGTTAGTTGGAGTTCAACGAGTCCCACCGAAGTGGCGCGAATTACTGAACGCGAACGGGCATAAGGAGGTAACGGAAATTCGTGTCCTCCACCCCGTGCAACATGGCGGCGCGGCTGGCATCAGTCATCTCCAAGATGACCTCGTCACCCGGAACGGCCTCAACACCCTCCATGAGATACGAGGGGTTAAAGGCGATGGTGATCTCTTCGCCGTTGTAGTCAGCATCCACACTGTCCACCACCACACCCTGATCGGCGCTTTGCGTCGTGATGTCAATGCTGCGATCGTTCATGGTGAGCCGTACCGAAGAGGTGGGATCCTTGGCTAGGACCTTCATGCGCTTAAGTGAGCTGAGGAACGTGTCCTTACCGACGCGCAGTTGGTTCGGATAGTTCGGTGGAATCAGTGGGCGGTAGTCCGGATAGTTTCCGTCGATCAACCGCGTGGAGATACTCGTATTCCCCGCGACGAACGTAACTTCAGCGTCGGAGACAGCGACACCAATGGTGCTGTCGACTGGCAAGTTGGATGCTGCGCGCTGTAGTTCAGAGAGTGCGCGCGAGGGGATTAGAAGATCATCATCAGTTGGCAACTTCTGTGAACTCATGAGGTCCCGAACGGCGAGTCGGTACGAGTCGGTGGCCACCATGCGAACGGTGCCGCCCTCATTTGTGAAGAGCACTCCGGTCAACAGGGGGCGGGCGTCGTCATTTGATGAGGCGCGAACCACCTGACTAAGGCCTTCGATGAAATCCAGTGCGGCGAGCTGCGCCGCGGCTGCTGGTACTTGGGGCAACTTGGGAAAGTCCACGAGGGCGTACGTGCGAAGCGAGTAATTCGCCTTGCCGAGCTTGACTTCAACTTTGTCGTCCTTGGACTCCACGGTGACAGCACCGGCATCCAAAAGGCGTACGGCGTCAACTAAGAGGCGGGCGGGCACAACAACTGCACCATCTTCATGACCGATGACGTCGAGACTCACGCGGGCGGTGGTGTCGAGATCGGTACCGGTGACAGATAGTTGGTTGCCGGTGAGCGCCAAAAGGATTCCCTGGGTGGCACCGGAGGTCCGGCCAACGACGCGACTCGCGGTGGCGAGCGCCTCGACGAAGACATCCTTCTCTGATTTGAACTTCATGTCGTTCCCTTCCTTGGGACTGAGGCTATGGGGATTTTGTCTAAAAAGAAGTACTTAGTAGTAGCAGCCCTGTGGATTGCGGGTTGTTTTCCGATTTTCCTGATAGGACTAGTTCAAGTATGAGGTTCAAAAGTGACACCGGTGTGTCTAACTCTTTCAACTCTCATCTCCTAAGTCTCACTTCATGTGGATTACTAGGTATTTATTCCCAAGCCGTCCACAGGTTCTCCGCAGCTTTGTCCCCTACTTTCCTAGTCGATTGAATTGGTGATCTCATTGGTGAGCCCAATGATGACCTGAGAGAGTTCCCGGTCAGAAACCATCTCACCTTTGATCTTCTCTACCGCGCTGATGATTGATGTGTGGTTGCGGTCGCCAAATTCCTTGGCAATCACCGGGTATGAAGATTGGGGCAACATCTCACGTACGAGATACATCGCAATGTGACGGGCGTGAGTTAAGGGGCGAATACGCCGGGGCCCCCTCAATTCCAAGGCGGAATAGCCAAAATGGCCAGCCACTGTATCGATTATGTGCTGGGGCTTCAGTACCATCTGGTCCCGTCCGAGGCCGCCCAGGTGGCTCTTGGCGAATTCCAGAGTGATCTTCTCTTCGGCCAGCTGGGAGTGGGCCCGCAGCATGGTGATGGAGCCCTCGAGCTCACGAATTGAGTCACGAACGCGATTGGCGATGTATTCAATGACGTCGTTAGGAATCACGACGTTTTCACGCTCGGCCTTCATTTGAAGGATGGCGATGCGCGTTTCGAGGTCAGGCTGGCCCACTTCAACGATGAGACCCTGAAGGAGACGCGAACGGAGGCGTTCCTGAAGCTTGTCCATATCCCGAGGGGATTGGTCCGAGGTTAAAACGATCTGCTTACCGGCACCGTGGAGGGTATTAAAGGTGTGGAAGACGTTTTCGTGAAAACCCTCACCGCGAGGAATCATGAATTGAATGTCATCAATGAGTAAGACGTCGACTGAGCGATACCGCTCGTGGAGCGCAATCTGGCTCTGTTCGCGCACGGAACGGATGAAGTCGTTAAGAAACGTCTCGGTAGTGACGTAGAGAACTTCCTTTTCGGGCCAGTGACGCTGTACGTAGTTACCAATGGCGTGGAGCAGGTGGGTCTTACCTAACCCGGACTTTCCGTAGATAAAGAGGGGGTTGTACTCACGACCGGGCCGCTCGGCGGCCGACTCGGCCGCGGCCTTAGCCATGCGGTTGGAACCACCGATCACGAAGGTTTCAAACGTCATACGGGGATCGAGGCTCTGGCCCCTACCAACCTTGGGGGTAGCAGGCGTGAAGGTCACCACTGGTGTGGTGGGGGTAGCAGGGGGTGCCATGGTTACCTGCGAGTCAAAGCTGTCGTGGATGGTGATGCGAATTGAGCCCTGAGGGCCCACGATGGTTCGCAATTCCTGCTCGAGAAGTGGCAGGTGGCGGTTATTGATTTGGTTGGACTGAACCTGGCTCGGAACGCCAATCGACAGGATGTTTTGTCCGTAATCCACAAACTTGATGGCGCTGAGCGTCGCGTTCCAAGCAGGGGCAGGCACCTTATTCTGAACGGCTTGTCGCCATTCTTGGTACACCTCCTGTCCCTCTAACACCCTGTCCTCCCACGACGTTCAAAATACAGTTATCAACAGGCCACGAGACCCGCCGAAGGCGCGTTTTGCACCTTTGGAACGGTCACGATACACCTTTCCAGTCGACCTCGCCAAAAGACGGTGCGGTAGTGGGATAGACTGTTCGCCGTGGCATCGGTGCCCGACCCCCGGGGTCAGCACAGGTACTGGTTGCCCAAGATCGAATAGAGGTTTTTGTGAAGCGTACTTACCAACCAAACAAGCGAAAGCGCCAGCGAACCCACGGTTTCCGTGCCCGCATGAGCACTAAGGCTGGCCGAGCCATTTTGAAGGCCCGCCGCGACAAGGGCCGCCACGAGTTGACGGTTTAGTCTGGGCGTGCCGGAACGGGTCCAGCTCCGTCGGCAGTTTGCAGCCTTTAAAACCCCTGATTACCGGGGTAAAAGTGGGCCGCTTCGGCTGTCATTCGTAGCCTCTCCACAACCGGCAGCAGTGGCGTACGCCATTGGGCGGCACGTGGGCAATGCGGTGATTCGTAATCGAATCCGCCGCCGCCTCCGATCCCTCATAGCGGAGCTTTCTACTCCCCTGCAACCTGGAACTTACCTGATCAAGTGCGGTATTGGTACCGACCTACTCTCCTATGACGATCTCCGAACTCATCTCAACCGAGCCCTTGATGGACTCCCCGCGGCCTGAGCTGCGCGGTGTCGCCCGGGGTCTTCGGTCCCTGGTCCGCGGCTACCAACACCTCACCGCCGGTCGCCCGAGCCCCTGTCGGTACTACCCCACCTGCTCGACCTACGCCATCGAGGCCGTCGAAACCCATGGTGCACTGCGCGGTAGCTACCTGGCGACACGTCGTATTTTGCGCTGTAATCCCTTTGGTTCACATGGCGTGGACCTTGTTCCCCTACCGAAACGGAGCGAAGTTCAATGATTCTCGCAGCTTCTTCAGGCATCGTAAAGTCCGTCGGCGACTTTTTCAGCCCTATTTTCAAGCTATTTGGGTGGCTTTTGGCCCAGTTCTACCAGATCATCCCCAACTACGGGGTCGCGATCTCCCTGTTAACCATCTTGATTATGGGTGTTTTGACACCCTTGACGGTGAAGAGCACCCGCTCAATGATTGCCATGCAGGCACTGCAGCCAGAACTTAAGAAACTACAGCAGAAGTACAAGGGCCCTGAACACCGCGCCCAGATGAACGAAGAGATGATGCGTCTCTATAAAGAGCACGGCACCAACCCCCTCAGCAGCTGCTTCCCCGTGCTGGCGCAGGCCCCTTTCCTCTTCATCTTGTACTCGGTCATCCGCGGCCTTTCCGCCCTGGACCCCATAAAGCAGGCAGCGCCTAAGTACATTCCACACGGCTCGAATATGTACCGGGATTTGATTGCATCAAAAGGGAAAATTGATGTTTTTGGCATGGACATGGCCCTTAAGCCGCTTGACCATCACGCAACTCTTTTTGCTGCAATTCCGTTCTTTATAATGGTGGCCTTAGCCGTTGGTCTCCAGTACTTCCAGATGGCTCAGATCAACAACCGCAACAAGAAGACGGGCCAGGAGATGCCGTCACAGCAGCAGCGCATCCAGAAGCTGATGCCAATCCTGTTTGCGTACTTCTACTTCATCATTCCCGCAGCCGTGGTGCTCTACATGGTTGTGTCCACAATGATTCGAATCGCCACACAGGACATCATGTTCCGTGTGGGTGTGTCTAGTCCGGGTAAAGCCAAAGAGCGAAAGATTCCAAGTCTCTCGAAGCCACCCGAAAAGAATGCAGTAACTGAGACTGAGGCCGAAACCCTCAAGTCTCAAGCAAACCGCTCCAAGTCGAAGCGTCAGCGAAAGGAACGATAAACCATGGATTGGGTAGAAACCACAGGAAAATCATTAGAAGAGGCCACTAAGCGTGCCCTCCAGATTCTCGGGGTAGGCGCCAGTGACGCCGACGTCGAAGTACTCGAAGAACCGAAGCCAGGACTGTTTGGCCGCGTCAAGGGTGAGGCACGTGTCCGCGCACGGGTTCGCCCCAATATCCCACGCCCCAAGCGAGCTGGTCGTCAAGGTGGCGAGGGTCGCAAGCGATCTGAGCGCTCCGAGCGGCCTGCGAAGAGCGAGCAGTCAGACAAGCCCCGTGCTCCACGGAACGAAGCACGCCCTCCTCGGGCGGCACAACCTAAGACCTCAAACAAGCCCTCGAAGGAGGACACCATGGCAGAAGGAATAACCCTGGCTGAACAGGCTGAAATTGCAAAGACGTTCCTTACCGGACTTCTCGAAGCAATGGAGCTGACGGCGGAAGTATCAGTCCGAGAGATTGATGCTGAGACGGTGGAATTGGCAATCAACGCCAACCCGGCGAGCGAGCTAGGCATCTTGGTTGGACCCCGCGGCACCACGCTGCAGGCCCTCCAGGAGGTCACCCGCACAGTTGTCCAGGCGAAGAGCCCGGGCCGCACCGACCGTATCTTGGTCGATGTTGCCCAGTACCGTGAGCGCCGCATTGCCGCCCTCGCTCGCTTTGGTCAGCAGATTGCCGTAGAGGTTGTCGAGACTGGTGAAGAGCGCGCCCTGGAGCCAATGTCGCCAGCTGACCGTAAGGCCATCCACGACGGCCTTACGGGCGTTGAAGGAATCGTTACTCGATCGGAAGGCGAAGAGCCTCGCCGTTTTGTGGTAATCGCTCCGGCATAATAGAAGTGTGCAAAACGAATGGTTAACTCGCGCCCTCGAGGAATCGAGGGCGCGAGGCTTTTTAGGACCGGGTGAGATAGCCCCCCATATAGAACACAGCCGGGGTTTCCGAGCAGCCTGGAATGAATACCGTTCCTCTCCCCCAGCTTCTCTCATTGACCTGGGATCCGGCGGAGGCATACCAGGCGTCGTCCTCGCCGAAGAGTGGGGATGCCCGACCGTCCTCTTGGACTCGATGGCAAAGCGCTGCCGTTCCCTCGAGGAGTATTTGGAGTATCCCAATGCACCGCAGAACATCTCGGTGCGGTGTGGCCGTGCCGAGGAGCTAGCCCGCGAGTCTGATCTCGACGGTAAATTCGAACTACTGGTAATGAGATCCTTCGGTGCCCCCTCAGCAGCGGCTGAATGTGCAGTCCGTTATGTATCTGTGGGTGGGCTCATTATCGTGTCCGAGCCGCCAGATCCCGATAGTCAGTCTCGATGGAACAAGCCTGGGCTGGACCAACTGGGCCTCCGTATCGCCGGCTTCGTGGCCACCTCGCACCATTTTGTGGTGATTGAGAAAATCGCTCCGACTCCCCCGCTCTACCCTCGTGATAATGGGATCCCCGGAAAGCGACCGATCTGGTCGTAGGTGTTCCACGTGAAACATTCGAGCCCAGCCTCGAGACCCTCCTACCACCACGGTCACCCGTTCGGATGTTCCACGTGAAACGATTCCACGAGTTTCTGCCAACCCCCGAAGTGTCGACCTCCAGATCGTTCACGTGGAATGTGGAGAAGTCATCTGACGGGTAGTGCCCCCAGTGGCCCCAGGGGTGTTCCACGTGAAACATTCGAGCCCAGCCTCGAGACCCTCCTACCACCACGGTCACCCGTTCGGATGTTCCACGTGAAACGATTCCAGGAGTTTCTGCCAACCCCCGAAGTGGCGACCTCCAGATCGTTCACGTGGAATGTGGAGAAGTCATCTGACGGGTAGTGCCCCCAGTGCCCCCTGGGGTGTTCCACGTGAAACATTCGAGCCCCGCCTCGAGACCCTTCTACCCCTACGGCCACCAGTTCGGATGTTCCACGTGAAACGATTCCAGGAGGTTCTGCCAACCCCCGGAGGGGCGACCTCCAGATCGTTCACGTGGAATGTGGAGAAGTCATCTGACGGGTAGTGCCCCCAGTGGCCCCAGGGGTGTTCCACGTGAAACATTCGCTCTGCCGCGCTCGGCGGGGCTGCGTCTGTAATCTGACTACCGGTCAGCTCCCTTGATCTCCCTTTGATCAGCATCCCTACGTTCCACGTGAAACTACGATGGGAACGACGTCTAATGTTCCACGTGAAACGTTAGTTTCAGGGCAAGTTCGAGGAAAGACTTGACGGAAGGGCTTTTCGCGGGCAGACTAGGTACTGCGAAGTGTCGGCTCGGGTTGCGTAGGCAACGAGGAATGAGGATCATGTCAGAGGTTTCGACCACGAAGGTCTTTGCCGTAGCGAATCAAAAGGGTGGGGTTGGTAAGACCACCACCACAATCTCGCTCGGTGCAGCCCTTGCAGCGATGGGTCAGCGCGTCTTATTGATCGACCTTGACCCCCAGGGCAACGCCACTACTGGTGTGGGCGTGGATCCCCACCGCTTTGAACACTCGATGTATGACGTTCTGCTTAATGACGAAGTATCTCTGATGGACGTCGTGGAGCCAACGGGCTACCCAAATCTCTTTGTAGCACCAGCTGATCTGAACTTGGCTGCTGTTGAGCAGGAGCTGACCGCAGTGATTTCCCGCGAACTTCGCCTGAAGAAGGCCATCGGTTCTCTCGGCGGTGACTTTGACTACGTCTTTATTGACTGCCCCCCATCGCTGGGGCTTATCACGATTAATGCCTTCGCCGCAGCGACGGATATCTTGGTGCCAATGCAGTGTGAGTTCTACGCCCTAGAGGGTCTGACACAACTCCAGAAGATCGTGACCCTGGTTCAAAAGAACTTGAACCCCAACCTGAAGATTTCTAAAGTTGTTCTGACGATGTACGACCCCCGCACCACCCTGACCATGGAAGTGGCCAAGGAAGTGGAGCGAGTGTTCCCGAATGAGATTTGCAAGACCCGTATCCCCCGTACCGTTCGACTGGCTGAAGCGCCCTCGTTTGGTCAACCCATCACCGTATTTGATCCAAACTCCAAGGGTGCTACTGCCTACGTGGAGCTAGCAAAGGAGATCCTCAATGGCTAGAAAGACCGGACTTGGACGGGGGCTCGGCGCCCTTATCCCGGAGGGCGAGCCCACGGAGATTACCGAATCAGCGACGACGATTGTGGGCCCCCTGCAGGAAATCGCCCTGAGCTCCATTCGCCCTAACCAGTTTCAACCCCGCCAGAGTTTCGAAGATGAACCACTGAAGGCATTGGCTGAATCCATTAAGGGTGTTGGTGTGATTCAGCCCATCTTGGTGCGCCCAGTAGAGGGGGAGTCAGACACCTTCGAAATCGTGGCCGGTGAGCGCCGCTGGCGCGCCTCGCGACTCGCGGGCCTCGCAACGATTCCAGCATTTGTGCAGACTGATGTGAATGACACGCTGAGCCTAGAGCGGGCCATCGTCGAGAATCTGCACCGCGTAGACCTCAACGCCCTAGAAGAGGCCGCCGCCTACCAGCAGCTGATCGATGACTTCAACTTCACCCACGAGCAGATAGCCACTCGCGTTGGCAAGAACCGGGCCACGATTTCCAACACCTTGCGCCTTTTGAATCTCGGCAGTGCTGCCCAAAAGGCCGTCATGACTGGTTCAATTTCTGCGGGTCACGCCCGAGCCCTACTGGGCATTGGAGACATCGAAACGCAAGATGCTCTCGTGAAGAAGATTGTGGCGGGTGAGCTCTCAGTCCGTGCAACCGAGGAGCTGGTTAAGGAGACGCTGGTAGTTAAGCCGACCACCACGTCGCCTGGAACCGGCGCCACCGCTGGGGGAGGAGCCGGAACTAAGCCGATTCTTCGCCCGGTGCCCGATGCGGCCATTGTCGAACTCGAACACCTCCTTGAGGAGTTACTCGAAACTCGAGTGCACATTGATCTCAAGGGCAAGACGGGCCGAATGGTGATTGACTTCGCCGACTTGGGTGATTTAGAGCGAATCTATCTCGCCATGGTGAAGAGCAAGTAGTCTCAACTCTAAACCTCAACATAAACCTAAAGTTTCACACAGGTTGTGGGTTAACTTGTGGGTTAAGGTTACCGTAAGCCGTTAAATCCCTAATTTAAGGCGCATTCTCCATTGAGAGTTTGCTGATAAAATTAATTACTTGTTGAAAAGTACGGCCAACGAAGCCGAAACACTTTTAATTAGCGTATTTTCCTGCGATGTAGAGAGTTGCGGGTGCGTAATTGCCAGTGCCGTCATCGTCGTCTGGCGCAGAACGGGCAATCCCATCCCGGAAGCCTCAACACCGAGCGCTTGTGCGATGATTGCGCTCATCTCGGCTCCGTGGAGCGATCTGAATCGGTAGGACTCGTAGAAGTACACGCGTGATACGGGGAATTCGGCCCGCTCGGAAAGAAAGAGTGCGACGCCGACCGCAGTATCGTTTGCCATCTCGGCCTGCTCCTCGTCGCTGCCCGAAAGCACCACCACCTCTAAGCCAGTTTCGCTGATTTCTGCGGCCACCCGCTCTAACAAGGGGGAGTGCCCACCGAGTCCAACGCGCCGGGTCGTGGCTTCACGAATGAGATCAACTCGTTGGCGAACCTCCGAGACCATTCGGCGGTTGGTGTCACGCGGGGCCAGCCGTTCGAGCTCACGAAGGGTGGCCATCGTCAGCGTGCCATCGGGGGTTAGGGCGACATTGGCCTGAAAGTCGGCGAGGGCCGTTTCGGTTAGGGGTCCAAAAATCCCATCAACTCGACCCGGGTCAAACCCTAGGAGGGAGAGTGACTGCTGGAGCATGACGACGTCATCACCACGCAGATAGGGACTGCCAACAAAGAGAAGGCGGCTACCTAGCTGCCACGAGGTTTCCTCAAGCACCAGCCAGGTAGTGGCGTCGATCCCGTCGCGAAGGGCGAGGCCCCGTTCAACCTGAAATGCCTGAACGGCCCGCACAACGTCGGCGTCATAGGCGTCGCCAGGTACGACTTCGTAACCGAGGGCCGCCAAACGGTCGCGAATTACCGCGATTTCCGGCGAACGATCACCAATGGAAAAAGACCCGGGCGTGGTAATTGTTAGAGAACTGCCGTGATCTCAGAGAGCATGGCACCCTTGGGCTTGGCGCCGACCAAGCGACCAACCACTTGTCCGTCCTTGAAAATCAGGAGAGTGGGAATACTCATAACGGCGTATTTCGTGGCGATGGCGACGTTGGCGTCCACGTCAAGCTTGGCGATGGTGAAGCGCTCGCTCTGCTCGGTGGCGAACTCTTCGAGAATCGGGGCAATCTGCTTGCAAGGGCCGCACCAGTCGGCCCAAAAGTCGACAACAACTGGCTTATCGGCTGAACCAATTACTTCGTCAAATGTTGCATCGGTCAGGTTCTGAATCTGGTCACTCATAGTGCACCTCCGTTGGTCTCACGCTACCAACTATGGATGGCCCGGAATGCGCTTAGCTCTGCGACTCGAGCCAACGTTCGGCATCAATGGCGGCCATGCAACCCGAGCCGGCTGAAGTAATGGCTTGACGGTAGTGATGGTCTTGAATATCACCGGCGGCGAAGACACCTTCAATGCTGGTGTAGGTACCGGGACCGGTGGCCACGTAGTTGTTCTCGTGCAGATCTACCTGACCGTCGACCACGGTCGTGTTCGGGACGTGGCCAATGGCGATGAAGACTCCGGTCACGTCGATCATGCGCGTCTCACCCGTCACGGTGTCAACAACTTCCACGCCAGACACCTTGTCCTCACCGTGAATCTCTTTGACCTGTGAGTTCCA
The DNA here is from genome assembly GCA_009726065.1 of Actinomycetota bacterium. Lineage (GTDB taxonomy): Bacteria > Actinomycetota > Acidimicrobiia > Acidimicrobiales > RAAP-2 > RAAP-2. Next base: position 7,321 of record WLNA01000013.1, on the reverse strand, counting down.
CGCGAACTGAATCTTGGGGTTCGCGAGGGCTCGCTCCTGCATGATCTTGCTGGCTCGTAGGGAGTCACGTCGGTGAATCAACGTGACCGTGTTGGCGAAGCGGGTGAGGAAGGTGGCCTCCTCGAGGGCCGAGTCACCACCACCAACGACCGCAATGTCTTGACCCCGGAAAAAGAAGCCGTCGCAGGTGGCACAGACCGAGATTCCCTTGGAAAACAGGCGTTCTTCGCCAGGCACGTCCAGCATGAGCGAGCGAGCACCGGTGGCGACAATGACGGAATCAGCCGTGATGCTGGGCTCGACATCGTCGGTTAACCAGGCCGTAAAGGGACGCTTGGAGAGGTCAAGTTTTTGCACCTTGGTTACTCGCAGGTCGGCACCGAAGCGTTCGGCCTGGGCCCGCATGTTGCCCATCAGTTCGGGACCGGTGATGCCCTCGGGGAATCCCGGGAAGTTTTCAATATCGGTCGTCAACATGAGTTGGCCACCGGGTTGGTCGGTAGTGGAAGAGGGCTCACCCTCGATAACGATTGGGGTGAGCTGGGCCCGGGCCGCGTAGATGGCGGCGGTGAGTCCAGCGGGGCCGGAACCGATGATGAGAACCTGGGTGTGAGTCACTTGGACTTCCTTTGGGGAACTGGTTTGCGCGAACGCCAAACGATGAGGCCACTGCCGAGCAAGACGGAGCCGAGGGCGAGGTAGCTCAACCACTCCTTACCGGCAAAGCAGTAGATATTGAGAAGACGGACGACACCAACGAGTAGGGCCACGAAGACGGCGACCCCGAAACTTACGAGGACGAAGCCAAAGGCGATAGTCCGCGCGGCTAAGAAAATAGGCCGCAGTACCTTGTCGTGAAAGACATCCAGCGCGTGATCGAGCAGACCAAAGGCTTTATCGATTGAATCGGGAACTCGGTCCGGCTTGTTCTCCATAGAGAAAACTTACCTGTCGGCGAGTTGGCCTAACTGCGAATCCAAGCAAGGCCGACGATGCCCGGTCCACCGTGGGTGCCCACGGTGGGTCCCATGTCACCCACGATGAGCTCGTGGACACTAGGAATTTCCTTCAGCATGGTGATTATGACGTCAACATCAGCAGCGGCTCCGTGGGTGACCGCAATACGGTCAATGGGCCCAGCCGCTTTAGCCGAAGCAACGAGGGCCGCGAAAGCCTTCGTACGAGTGCGCGCTCGTCCCGCTTCGGCGACGAGGCCCCCTTGGAGTTCTAGGAGTGGCTTGATGGAGAGCATCGAACCGAAGATGGCCTTAGCCCCCTTGAGGCGCCCACCCTTAATGAGGTGTTCCAGGGTGTCGATCGTGCCACAGACCCCGACCTTGCCCGCCAGTTCCGTGCCCCGGGCCACGAGGTCTTCCAACGAAGCTCCGGCGGCGGCGCGCTCGGCGAGATCGATGGCAATCATTCCTTCGGCCATCGTCACGGCGCGCGAGTCAACGATCTTGACGGGAATCTGGTCGGCCACGGCCTGAGCGGCGAGGGTGGCCGACTGGTGGGTGGCGGAGAGGTCCGATGAGAGGGCGACCACCACGACGCCGTCAGCGCCCTCGGCCTTGGCCTTGAGGTAGGCCTCTTGAAAGGCGCCGGGAGATGGCGCGGCCGTTTCGGGCAACTCGGCCGAGGCCTTGCACTTAACCCAGAACTCCGCAGGGGTGAGATCTTTACCGTCAACGAACTCCTGATCGCCGAAGCGAACGGATAGTGGCACGATGTCAATCTTTAGGCGGTTGGCAATCTCCTGTGGTAGGTCAGCGGCGCTGTCAGTAATTACACGAATAGTGGCCATGGAGCCCTCCTAAAAATGGCGTGCCTACACCTTCCCACGAACGAGGGCACCGATGTCGGACTTTCGCAATTCATGCCGGAAAAAGAAGAGAAAGGCGAGTAGTCCAGTAGTAGCGGCGAGTGCGGTTCGCAGGGCGAGCCCCATTCCCGAAGTCGACCCCATGAAGCTGTAGGTCACGGCTGTGGCCAGGGCCGAAGTGATCGAGGCAAGAACGAGACGGCGGAGGAGGGGCTCTGCGAACACGGCCGCCACACTGGTCTCCCGGTGGTGCATGACGGCGAGACCCGCCACCGCGGCCACGGTGTAGGAAATAGAGATGGCGCTGATGAGGGCGCCAAGGGAGTGGCGCCCCATGGTGGCGGCCAACGCCACGGTGCCGAGATTCTGAAAGGCGTAGAGCCCGAAGATATCGGCTCCGCGCTGCTGGGCCTGAAGACCGCGAATAATCACCTGGAAGACCGTGTAGCCCGGGAGCCCGGTCGCCAAGACGGCGAGAACGACGCCCGCCTCGAGCTTCACGGATCCGTCACCGTGATTCAGCAGGAGGGCCACGATGGGTTGAGCCAAAATAACCATGAGTGCGGCCACGGGTAGCACCACGGTGAGCGAGGTGCGCAGAGCGTCGCTGAGTCGCTGGCTGTAGCCGGGACGATCATTGGAGGTGTAGAGCGCAATCAGGTCCGTGTTGACGGCCTGCAGGATGCTGGTCACCACTACGGCGAAGGGCATCTGCATAAAGGCCCAGCCGTAGGTGTAGGCCGATACCGGTCCGCTGCCACCAACGCCGAAGGCCAGCGCTAATACGACGTACAGGGCGACCTGGTTAGCGATGACAACGAGGATGGTCCATCCGCCCAGTCGCAGGACACCGCGAACGGCCTCATCGCGCAGGTCCAACCGAAGTCGCACGCGACCCAATCGACTCGAGCTCAAGGACGGTACTAACACCATGAATTGGGCGACGAGTCCGAGCGTGGTGCCGAGGGCCAGCAGCGTGAGCTCCTGCGTCCCGAGGACGGAGCTCACGGTGGGAGAGGGCACCGCGAAGTGGAACCAGATCAAAACGGCAATGGCCACCACGTTGTTGACGATGGGGGCGTAACTGACGGCGCCAAACTTGTGGCGAATCTGTAGGAGTACTCCACTGAGCGACAAGATGCCGTAGAGAAATATCTGGGGGGTAAACCAGCGGAGAAAGGTGGTTGCCACCTCTCGTTGGTGCTGCAAAATGATCGCATCTCGCCGGGGATCGAGATGATTGAAGGCGGTCATGGCGTCCACGATGGCGGGGGCGAAGATCCACGTCAGTACGGTGGCCACCGACAAAACAATCAACGTCAGGGTGACCACGCTGGAAATTGAACGCCACGCCTTGCGCTCACCGTCGAGGGTGATGCGTTGCACGAAGACTGAAAGAAATGTCGCGCCAATGACGCCCCCCAAGACGAGGTCGTAGAGCGAGTTCGGGATGGTGTTGGCGAGGTTGAATCCGTCAGCGAGGGGAGTAAAGCCCAAGACGTACGCGAGTACCAGGGTTCGCAACAGTCCACTTATGCGAGAGATCATGGTGCCCGACGCGAGGGTCACGACGCGACGCCGCACCGTGCTCACGGGGTGCCTCGACCCGGACGCTTACGGCGTGAGGTCCGCCACCACCACCACGCAATGATGAGCAGTGATCCGGCCGAGAGGGCGTAGCCCACCACGGATGCGGCGGTGTAGCGCACCTGGATGGTTCCCGTGGCTAGGACCACTCGACCGTCGGTCGTGGTCAGCCTGATTGTCATCAGAGATGAGGTGCCGCTCGTCATGGTGGCACTGATGGGAATCGAAGCTGTTTGCGTCAGGATGCCCACGGCAAACGTCTGGCCTTGAGGAAACTCAATCCGATCGGCCTTCACGCCGAGGAGACCGGTGATGCCGTAGGGGGCCGAACTGTAGAGGGTAACGGGAATGGTGCCGGAGGCCGAGGCCAAAATAACCGTGCTCTGATCGATGCGAAAATTCGCGAGTTCGTCGTGGAGCACCCGTTGTGCGTTCGCCACGCCAGCGGCGTGGGAGCTCCTACCAACTTCGGCCTGGAGACGAGCCATTTGGATTCGAAGAAATGGTGCGGGCGAACTAAAGGTCGAGACCAAACTGACGGCGTCGCGATGGAGTTTGGCCAGGGTCGTGATTTCCGCACTACGCCAGGGAGCGGCCGCCGCACTGGTCAAACTACGCAGCGACGGCGAATGGTTTTTGCCAATTTGAGTAACGTCCGCTGAGGCATCAATCGAGCGCAAGGTGAGCAACGGTGACGCCCCCAAAGCCGCTACCAGCTGTTTGGTAAAGGTCGGAGAGACTTGGTCGATGCTGGTGGTTAGGACTTCGGTGCGAGGACTTCGTGCATTGGGTGCCTGGTAGTAGAGCATGGAGAGTGTGCCCATCGTGAGTGCGGCCAAGCGACTGGGTTCAATATCGCGGCGAGTAGCGAGAGCTGAAAGAGGGGAGTCGACTGCGAGCGCGCGAGCGCTGGCCGGCACTCCCACGAGATGAAAGGGTGTCCCCCAGCTCAGCGTGCGAGAAGGGGCGGCACGAAGTGCTTCTTCACTCACGACCAAGACGTGGCGGCCCTGATGGTCGACGGCCGTGGCCGACGCTGTGCCTACGACGCCGGGCAAGAAGACGGCATTGGTCATGCGACTTTCGGGAGTCACTTCAGCAAGCAGCTGCTCGATGATGTTGAAGTGTTGGGGGACATCAACGCCCAGACCCTGAGACCGCAGCGAGCCGTAGTCCATAGCGCGAGGACCCGTGGCCATCACTCGATGCTGGGGCGACTCGAGAAAAGACTGCAGGGCCGTGACGTAACGGCGGGCTTCGGGATTGGTGCTGGTGAGGGCGTGATGAAGTTCATCGGCCGACAGGGCCAGCGTGATCGGCTGTGACGAAGATGCGAGTGCGCCCAACGTTTCTCGGGCTGCCCGCCACTCGGACTGCGTTGTCGCCTGACTCTTGAGCGCCCAGGCGATTCGAAGGGGTTGGGTAATGGTGCCACTCGTAATGGTGATCAACGACCATATCGAAACTTGATTCCCACCCGCGGTGACGGAGTACTGGAGAGGGAACACGCCGTTGCAGCGTGAACCGCAGTTGGTGTGGAGTGTGGGTCGTACCGACCCACAAGGGGTGTAGTTATCGCGCCACGCGCCCAGGGCGACGTCAAAGGTGGCGGTCTCGCCGCGGAGGCAATTAAGCACGAAGGCCCCGGTTGAGTCGAGCGGGGCCGTGTCGGGTCCCTGGCCAGAAATCACCGACTCAACGGCGCTCCTAGTCCGAAGAGCCGGGTAGAGGGTGATGCGAGCGCTGGCCGTGGCGTTTGATCCGCCCGCCTGGAGAGCAACGCGCATGTGTCCGTGGCCGTTGGTCCCAACAGTCACGGTGGCGTCTTGGTGCGTCAGACGTGGGAGAAGGGTCTCGGCTTGCGCCGGTGATGTAAGCCCACCCCAGGACGCCACTCCTAGTAGTACGGCACTCGAGGCTCGCCAAACGCGAGAGAAGCGCAACTGCATGCAGAATGAATTTAGTGCCGCACGATGCCGCCACCGAGTCCTACTACCCTCAATACTCGTGAGTGCGCTTGCTGGGCTAAACCAGTTACTGGTCGAATACGGCCCGCTGGCCCAGGCGTTTTCGGTCGAAGGCTTTTCCCTCTACGCCGTTGGTGGGTCCGTCCGCGACGCCATTCTGTCGGGAAACCACGAATCTGACGACGTTGACTTCACGACAAATGCCCGTCCCGACGATATTTTGCGCCTGATTACCCCCTTTTGCACTACGACCTGGGAGATGGGACGAGCCTTTGGCACCATCGGGGGTCAGCTGAAGAGCAACCGCAAGAAAATTGAAGTCACTACATTCCGCTCCGAGGAGTACGTCGACCACAGTCGCAAGCCCGAGGTCGTCTTCGGCGACTCGCTCGAAGTCGATCTCTCCCGGCGGGACTTCACCATCAACGCCATGGCCTTCGATCTGATCACTCCCGAACTTATTCAGCCGGCCGACGGGTTGAGCGACCTCAACGCCAAGCGGTTACGGACTCCCATCGACGCGGCCGTCTTGTTCAACGACGATCCTCTACGCATGCTGCGAGCCGCACGATTCGCCTCACGATTCGAGTTCGAGATTGACCAGGAGATTGAAGCGGCCGCCACATCGATGGCCGAGCGGATCACCATCGTCTCGCCCGAACGCATTCGTGTCGAGCTGGACCTGTTGATGGTGACCAAGCGGCCTTCGATTGGTCTGGACTTCATTGTGCGCACCGGCCTGGCCGCCCACTTCCTCCCCGAGTTGCCCGGACTGGCCCTGGAGCAAGATCCCATCCACCAACACAAGGATGTCTTGACCCACACCTACGCCGTGGTGGAGAAGGTCCGCACCCACCAAGCACCCAGCGAAGAGTTCCCCGAGGGCCCCTCCAATCTCGTGACACGACTCGCCGCCCTCTTTCACGACGTCGGCAAACCCAAGACCCGGGCCTTCACCGAAAACGGCGTGAGTTTTCATGGTCACGACCACGTCGGGGCCCGGATGACGAAGAAGCGCATGGCCGCGTTGAAGTACAGCCAACAGATGATTGACGACGTGGCCCTGCTCGTCGAGCTGCACCTGCGTTTCCACACCTACGCCATGGGGTGGAGCGACGCCGCCGTTCGTCGTTACGTTCGTGACGCCGGTCATTTGCTTGAGGAGCTCAACGAACTAACGCGGTGTGACTGCACCACGCGTAATCGCCGCAAGGCCCAGGAACTCGATCGACGAATGAACGAACTCGAAGATCGCATCGCCGAACTACGCGAACAAGAGGACTTGGACTCACAGCGTCCGGCCCTCAGCGGTGATCAGGTGATGGGGATTTTGAACATCACGCCATCACGGGCCGTCGGTGATGCCCTGAACTTTCTCCTGGCTATTCGCCACGAAGAGGGTGAGATCAGTGAAGAAGAGGCCACCACACGCCTATTGGCTTGGTGGCAAGAGCGCTCGTAACAGCAAACATCCCGGCCACCTGAGGCGACCGGGATGCTCACACGTACGTTCCAAAACGTCGGCAGCGAGCTGCCTAACTCTGACTTAGGGCCAGATGGGGTTGTCGGCACCGGCGTCGGCGAAGGCCTCCACCATGACGTGGGCCACGTCGTCGTGGTACTGCACGGGTGGGCTCTTCATGAAGTAGGCCGAAGGTCCGAGGATGGGGCCACCGATGCCCCGGTCGAGGGCGACCTTGGCGCAACGGACGGCGTCGATAATGACACCGGCCGAGTTGGGGGAGTCCCACACTTCGAGCTTGAGCTCAAGGTTGAGGGGAACGTCACCGAAGTTGCGGCCCTCCATGCGGATGTAGCACCACTTGCGGTCCTTCAACCACGGCACGTGGTCACTAGGTCCGATGTGGATGTCGTCAGCGCTCATGTGACTGATTTCGAGCTGGCTGGTTACGGCCTGGGTCTTGGAGATCTTCTTGCTCTCGAG
>WLNA01000012.1 GCA_009726065.1 Actinomycetota bacterium | reverse complement strand
GGAACGGCGCAGTTGCTCGCAACAATCACTCGTAACTAAAGGCCCGGCTCGCGAGTAGCGGAGCGATAACGGCCCAGACCACCAGCGAAATGATGTTGGTCACCCCGAAGGCGACACCACTGCCGACCACGTTGTGGAGTCCACTGGCCAACGCACCTGAGGGCGTGAAGATGACGGCGTGGCGCATGAAGCTCGGGAACGAAGTCACGGGAATCACAAAGCCACTTACGAGCAGGAGCACCAGGTAGAGGCCGTTGGCCGCGGCCAAGTTCACCTCGGCCTTGAGGTTGCCGGCCAGGAGCAGTCCAATGCCGGCGAAGGCAATCGAGGCTACGAGCAGTGCGAGCAGACAGATCGCCGCCCCGGCCCAGCCCCCGTGAGGCCGCCAGCCAATGGCAATCGCGACGCCGCCCACAATGAGCACTTGGAGTAGCTCCACCACAACCACTCCCACAATCTTTGAGACTACGAGCGAGCGAGTGCCGAGGGGGGTCGTAAAGAGTCGACGAAGTACGCCGTAGGAACGATCGAAGCCGGTGGCTATCGAGAGCGAGACCAATGACGTGGACATCACGCAGAGGGCGATGATGCCAGGTGCGAGGAAGTCCACCCGTTTGGCACCCGGCAGTGAGACGAACGACGTGAAGCTAAAGAAGATGAGTAGTAGCAGCGGTATGCCAATGGTGAGTAGCAACGTCTCACCACGCTTGATGGTCATCTTTACTTCGGCCGCACTCTGGGCCTGCCACGCTCTCACGATTGGTCCTTTGAGCGATCGTCCTGCACCAGTTGGAGATAGGTCTCTTCCAGCGTCGCGTGCGTGCGGAAACTCTCCACACTGGCACTTTGCGCATTTAACGCGTCACGAAGTTGTACGAGATCAAGGGCCGGGCCTTCGACGCGGTACCGGCCACGGCCTTCAGCGGTGACAGGGGCGTGCAACTGACTGGTGAGTGTGGCTACGTCTAGTCCCTCACGACTCTCAAAGACCGTCACGGGATTTCCACGAAACGATTGGAGTGTTCCTTGTTGAACGACGCGACCGTCGTTCATGATGATGACGTGGTCGGCCAGCTCCTCGGCGTCATCGAGCTGGTGCGTAGTCACGAGGAGCGCGCAACCTCGACTGCGTTCAGCCCGGAGAATTTCACGAATAACGCGATGGCCATCGGGGTCGACCGCGGCCGTCGGTTCGTCGAGTACCAGGACACGGGGACGACCAAGGAGCGCTAGGGCGAGCAGGGTCCGCTGCTGCTCACCGCCACTGAGTCGGCGCCACGGCGTGTTGGCGCACTTGGTGAGGGAGAGTTGGTCGAGCAGTTCTCGAGGGTCGCGCGCCGCGGGGTAGTAGGTCGCGGTGAGGTTCAGTACTTCGCGAGGTGACATGGGGGCCCACACGCCACCGCGTTGGAGGAGGGCGCCGACGTTGACGATGACCTCCTTGTGGTGGGCCACGGGATCAAGCCCAGTTATGCGCACGTCACCCACCGAGGGTCGCCGAAAACCGAGCAGGGTCTCGGTCGTAGTCGTCTTACCCGCTCCATTGGGACCGAGCAGGACGGTCGTGCTACCAAAATCGACGGTAAAGCTGACGCCGCCAACGGCTGTGGTCTCCCCGAAGGTGACCTCGACGTCGCGGACTTCTATGGCGTGACTCACGTGGCGAACTTAGTCACTGCGGCCCCCTGTCGTAGTCTTAGGGTGTGATTGACCTCGCCTTACTCCGCCGTGAACCCGAGAATGTGATGACCGCGCTGGCTCGCCGGGGCGTCTCGCCCGACCAGGTTCAGGCCCTCCTGGCGGCCGATATTGAACACCGCGCCTTGATGCAAGAGGCCGAGGCTCTGCGGGCCCAGGTCAAAGATCTCTCTCGCCAGGTGGGCGAGGCACGCCGCTCGGGCGATACCGCCCGCGGGGATGAAATTGCCGAAGCGAGCAAGCAGCTGGGTGACCAGGAGCGAGCCGCCACGGCCCGCGCCGAGGAAGTCGGGTCGACCGTTCGGGCCCTGCACCTCCAATTGCCCAACATTCCTTCGCCGGACGCCCCCGACGGGTTGAGTGAAGAAGAAAACGTGGAACTCCGTCAGTGGTGGCCCGGTATGGATCAGGGAGCCTCGTTCCCGACCTACGGCGATCACCAGCGAGTGGCGCACTGGGATATCGGCACGGAGCTCGGCATCTTGGACCTCGAGAGTGGTGCCCGGTTGGCCGGTTCGATGTTTCCGCTCTACCGCGGCGACGGCTCACGCCTGCTGCGCGCCCTAACCCAATTCGCCCTCGACGCGCACGCCGATGCCTACGAAGAGATTCGTCCGCCCAGCGTGGCCCTCACCGAGACGATGATGTCGACGGGTCACCTACCCAAGAGCGAAGACGACATGTACGCCATCGAGCGGGACAACCTCTGGCTGATTCCGACTGGTGAAGTACCGCTGACGTCGATGAACCGCGGCGAAATCTTGAACGCCGATGATTTACCCCTGCGCCTTACCGCGGCCACACAGTGTTTTCGTCGTGAGGCCGGCGCGGCCGGGCGCGACACGCGGGGACTTCTGCGGGTTCACGAATTCGAAAAAGTTGAACTCTTCGCCTACTGCACCCCCGAGCAGGCCGATGAAGCGCAAGCTGACATCTTGGCTCGGGCCGAAGGACTCCTACAGCTGCTCGGACTGCCGTATCGACTCTTGGATCTCTGTGCCGGTGACCTCGGGTCGGCCTCGGCACGAACCTTCGACCTCGAGGTCTACACCCCTGGAGTAGACCGCTGGCTGGAAGTTTCTTCGGTCAGTTGGTTCCGCGACTACCAGACCCGTCGGGCCAACGTGCGCTACCGCGCCGAGTCGGGAACGGCCCTCGTACACACCGTGAATGGTTCGGGATTGGCGTGGGCCCGTATCTGGGCCGCGTTGGTGGAGACCTACCGTCAGCCCGACGGAACGGTGAAGCTGCCTGACGTCCTGGCGCCCTATCTCGCCGGACGCCCCACCCTCGCTAAGCGCTAGGTCGTTCGTAGCGGTAGCCCACACCGCGAACGGTGGTGATCACCACTGGCTCTTTGGGCGACTCTTCGACCAAGGTGCGAAGACGCTTGATGTGAACGTCCAGCGTTTTGGTGTCACCGTGGTAGTCCGAACCCCAGATGCGGTCGATGAGCACTTCGCGGGTCATCACTCGTCCGACATTCTCCAAGAGCAGTGTCAGGAGGGCAAACTCCTTTTTGCGCAGTTTGATCTCTTCGCCGCGGACGAAGCACCGGCGGGTGTCTATCTCGAGTCGCACGGGGTTGACTTCAATGACGGCCATCGCCGTGGCCGTTGGGGTGTTGGCTGTTTCGTGTCGGCGTAGTACCGCGCGCATCCGAGCCACTAGTTCGCGCAGTCGATAGGGCTTGGTGACGTAGTCGTCGGCGCCAATCTCCAACATCAAAACGGCATCGACTTCCTCGCCTTTGGCCGATACCACGATGATCGGCACATCGGAGAGATTACGAATAGCGCGACAGACATCTAGTCCGGACATCTTGGGCAGCATTAAGTCGAGCAGGACTATGTCGAAGCGGTCGGGCGCAAACTTCTCCATGGCCAACTGCCCGTCGGCGGCCGAAACGACGTCGAAGCCCTCACGCTCGAGACCAATCGTCAGGGCGTCAATGAAGGACTCTTCATCTTCGACCAACAAGACGCGGAGACGATCAGCCACGAAGGTTCACTAGGCGCTAGTGAGGGGGAGGTCCAACGTAAAGGTCGAACCCTCACCCTCACGGGAGATGACACTGACGTTGCCGCCGTGGTTTTGGGCGACGTGGCGAACAATAGAGAGTCCCAGCCCAGTGCCACCGGTCTGACGTGATCGCCCCTGGTCGACGCGGTAGAACCGTTCGAAGATGCGCTCGAGGTCGCGCGCGGGAATACCCACACCCTGGTCCGAGATCGTGATGCGAGCCAGACCGTAAACCCCGCTCTCGTCACTGCCGTCGGCACGCTCGGCACCGATGGTGACCGTGCCACCATCGGGGGAGTAGGTCACGGCATTCTCGAGGAGGGCGTGGATGGCCGAAACCAACTGGCGGCGGTCACCCGTAACGAGAAGGGGCACCGGTGGTTCGGTGAAGGCGAGACGCAGGCCGCGCTGGTCAGCGGCGGTACGGATTCGCTCAATCGCTTCGGCCATAAAGAGACCCACGGGAATCGGATCACGGACCGGCTGACCTTCACTTTCGAGCCGGGAGAGGTCGAGAAGGTCTTCAATGATGCGGTTCACTCGGAAGGCTTCGGTGTGAATGCGCTCGGTCAGTCGCTGGGCGATGGACGGGTCACGCTCGTACTGCAACGTTTCGGCCAGGAGACCCAGGGCTCCCATCGGTGTCTTGAGCTCGTGAGAGACGTTGGCAATGAAGTCGCGACGAATATCTTCGAGGCGCTTGCGCTCGGTCACGTCCTCAATGATGGCGAGCACGCCTAACGGCCGGATGCCGTCGCCAATTACGGTGGCGCGCAACTGCAAGGTGCGACGAGGCGGTCCGTAGATATCGAGAATGCGTTCGCTGGCACCCAGGCGCCAGCCCTCACCCAGCACTTCGGTAACAGCCTGTGCCGCGAGTGCGTCACCGTAGCGACTCGACATCAACTCTTCGGCGTTGGCGTTGCGATACACGACGGTGCCCGCTTCATCGCACAGGACCAGCCCGACGGAGAGCACTTCCAGGCTGCGGCGGAGTCGTTCAGCGTTAGCCGATGACTCATTAACGGCCGTGGTGGCGGCACCAGTGGCGTCTTCGAGAAATGAGAGGGCCGTCTCAACTTTGCCCTTGTCATCGCCGTTGGCGACGCCCAATCGCTCGGCAAGGGCGCCGAGCCGTTGGGCAATCGCTCGGTTGCCCCGCCGACGCCAGATGAAGATACCGAGTAAGACGCCGAAGAGTAAGACACCGAAAGCCGCGCCGTACAGAGCGATGGCGGGCCAAGTGGCTACGACGTTGGTTCGAGCCCAATGGAACATGGTTTCATTCTCTCACGGCGCGACCGTTAGGTGATTCCTTCCACTGAAAGAAATAGGAGAATTCGTATGCATTTTGCAGATGTTCATCTAACGCCTTCCCCGACTGCACTTCCAGGGTCGGCCGTCCTGCAACAGCTAGCCAACGGGCTCGCTGCCTGGGCGTTGGTTGGGGCATTGGTGGCCTTCGTGGTGGGGGCGGCCATGTGGGCTCTTGGTAGTCACTCGCAAAATATGCATCAGTCTTCAACTGGTCGTCGCGCCGTGTTCACGTCCGCAGCCGCAGCCATACTCATTGGTGCGGCCCCCACCATTGTCAACTTCTTCTTTCACGCCGGTGGGGCCGTTCGTTGAGCGGTTTCTGGAGTTGTCTAACTTCGCCAGTTAATTGCGTAACGAGTGAGTCTCTCAGTGGGGTGGGGGGCTCAATTGTCTCCTCGGTGGCCGCCTGGGTAACTGGTGATGCCCACACGTGGCTGGCAGCTACCGGCACGCTGATGGCGCAGACCACGGCGCCACACATTGTGACCACCTACGTGCACCAGGAGTACGTACGCGTGGCTTCGGTCAGTCCGTTCATCGCCCTGCTCGCTCTTACGGCGAATGTCCTGCACGGCCTCTGGCGTAACGACGGTGCCGGTTTGGTCCGTCACACGGCGACCTTTTTGCCGCTCGGGATCATGGCCACACTGGTGGGACCGACGCTGGCTACCGTGCTCCTCCGTCTCACCGACGGTCTGGCTGCCGCCATCAGCGGAGATGTGGCGTCGCAGTTGTCGTTGGCTTCTGATCAACTCACCGCCACGGCCCCAACCTTTTCAATCTTCGCGATGACCGTTCTTTGTTTGGGTGCTGCGCTCGTGCTGTGGGTGGAACTGATACTGCGCAACATCGTGCTGGCGCTCTTGCTCTGCACCATGCCACTCGTTATGGCGGCCTTGGTGTGGGAGCCGGCTCGACGTGTCGCCGGACGCCTTGTTGAAGCGTTCGCGGCGGTTGCCCTCAGCAAAGTAGCGGTCGTCCTGGCCCTGAGTCTCGGACTGTCCGGTCTGGCCTCGAGTAATGGTTCCTCGATTTTGATTGGCGGCGCCACCTTGGCGCTAGCGGCCCTCGCCCCCTACCTTGTCTTGCGATTAGTACCCTTCGCTAGCCACGCCGCAGTGCACACCCTCGAGGGTCTTCGACAGCGGGCCGTCAGTACCGTGGCCGGAGCCAGCAACCATCCTGTGGCCCAGGCGGTCAGCCGGGTCCTCCCGGCCACGATGCCCTCGACGCCGGAAGCCCCCGAGGACCTTGGTCTTCCAATGTGGCAGGGCGTGCCCGAACACCCGATGCCACCAATCAATGACGGTCCACGGCCGCCGGCCCCGATCATTGCGCCCCCAGTGCGCACCGGTCGTCCCGTGGTGTTACGTGACGAGATGGGCCCGGTGATGGGGTGGGAGTGGGATGACGAGTAATCCACTGGCCTCGCGCCGCTCCAGTGGTCAAGCACTGCGACACGGAAATGTTCCCACGCTCGGTGCGCTCGTGAGCGCGCTCAGCGCCCTGAGTTTGATTGTGTCGGGTCACGGTTCGGTGGTGATAGTGCTAGTGCTGATCGGTAGCTCTGCGCTGCTCTTTGTGCCGATTGACAGTGAGCCCCTCGGTACGTGGGTTGGTACGTTGCTCCGTTTTGTCTCGCGATCGCGGTGGACGGCCTGTCGATACGAAGATGCGGGCCGCGAGACTCACCTCACGTTGAGAGGCCGTCGAATCCAACAGTGGGCGACGGCCACCTTTCGTGGTCGCGGGGAACTCACGGACAGCGCTTCGTCACAGTGGCGGGCCTTCGAGCTGCTGCTTCGCCGATACGCCGTCTACGACGAACCAACGAGATTCGCCCTCTTTGACTATCAAATCGATGGAAATCCGGAGGCGTCCCTCTGGGCCGATCGAACGTCGGAGTGGCCGCCTCCCTGGCAGGCCTCCACGGCTCCTCGTTACTGGTCACTCGGATCATCGTGGTTCCGTGAGGAGTGGGCGTACGTGCGCGACTCCTCGTCATTTGTAGCGACGGTTCGCGTCATTGCTGATGCCGTTGACGCGAGCAATCTCTTCGACCGTCTACGTTCTTCGGCGGGCGAATGGGAAGTTTCGCTTCACGGGGAAGTCCAACCACGTACAAAGGCGCTGCGGCGCGTGCGGCGAGCGAGTCACGCCTCGCGGAGTGATGATCAGCTGGCCCGGACGTTCGGTTTTACGACGTCCGTGCAGCGAGCCATCGAGCATCAGTCGGTGGTGGAGCGCGAGCAACTCGTAACCCAAGGTGACGCCCTTATGCGGATTGCCCTCTTCATGACGTGCCGCGCTTCGTCGCTGAGTGAAATGCAACGACGTGTTCGTGCCGCCACGACGCACGCTCGATCAGTCGGAGTCAAAACCCAACGGGGCTGGGGCCGTCAGATGGATTGGTTTGCACTCGTGCACGGCGGGGGCGGTGAATGAGGGGGCCGTGGACGCACTGGGCCGCCAGTTCACAACTCAACCATTTTCGCCTCCCCCTGCACGACGCTGGTACGGGCCTAATGGGTAGTCCCCTCGGTCGGGTCATTCGAGGAAATCAATTCGTCTTCGACTCGTTCGATGCCTACCGCGCCGGCATGGTTACCAGTCCCAATGTGGCGGTGATTGGCAGCATCGGTGCGGGGAAGAGCACCGTGGTGAAGATGATGGTCGCCCGGGGATTGCGTCGCCATCGCTCGGCCGTCATATTGGATCCCAAGGGGGAGTACCAGGAGTTAGCAACTTCGTGTGATGGCGCAGTTGTGCGCCTCGGCTCGAGTTCCTGGTGGAACCCATTCGGCGAGAGTGAGAGCGACAATCTCAACTTTCTCACGGCCCTCATCAGCACGGCGCGAGGTGAGCTTCTGAGTGATGTGGAGCGCGCCACATTGGAACAGGTGTGGACGAGTGGTTACTGTTCGCAGAACGCGCGACCAATGGAACGACTGTGGCGGAGTTGCAGGAGCGTCGATGACGCCATGGCCGCCACGGTGAGGCGGTTTGTCGCAGGTGATTTAGCGGGGCTTATTGACGGCCCCGGTCCGGCATTGACGACTACGGCGGCCCTCCTGGTTCTCGATATGTCGCAGTGGTGGTTATCGGAGTCTCTCGCGGTGGCCGCTCTCGTGGGTTGGAATATGGCAAACCGTCGACTCGCCGATGCGACGGTGCCGGGGTATCTCGTCATCGATGAAGCGTGGGCGCTGTTGCAAAATGAGTTTGCGACCACGTGGTTACAAGGGGCCTGGAAGTTAGCCCGGGCTCGCGGCATTGCCAACGTGGCCGTCGTCCATCGGTTGTTAGACACTGACGGCGCGGGTGAGCTCGGTTCAGCGAGTCGCTCAAGAGCTGTCGGCCTGATCCGTGACTGTTCGACCTTCTTCTTGTTTCGCCACTTCGAAGGAGATCTCGGCACGGTGAGAGAGACAATTGGATTGAGCGCACTCGAATCGCAGTATCTGGTGGCCCTACCTCGAGGGAGTGCCCTCGTGCGCTACGGAGCCTGTAGCAGTGTCGTGCAACTCGAGCCCACCATCGAAGACCAACCCCTCATCGACTCCGATGGGGCGATGCGATGAGTTCCAGCTGGACGATGTATCGTCGGCGAGATACGCCGTCACTCGGTCGCCGGGTGGTCGGGGGAATCCCCATCCCGCCGACTCTCTATGTACCACCTCGATCGTCACTCCTCGTCGTTGGCCCGACCCAAGTGGGTAAGACCACGGCGCTCGTAATGCCCGCGATTCTTCGGTGGCACGGACCAGTAGTCGTGACTTCCGTGAAGCACGACGTGTTCGAGGTCACCGGCTCGTGGCGGTCGCTGGTCGGTACGACTCGGGTAGTCGATCCCGCTAGCGATACCGGTATGACGTGGGACCCTCTCGAAGGTGTGACATCACTACGGACTGGTCTCGCTATTGCCCGCGACCTCGTACTCACGGGGAAAGATCGCACTTCGGCCGAATCAGAGTTTTGGAATGCGCTGGCCGTCAAAAGTTTGGGGGCCATCATGACGGCCATCGTCGGCCGCGGGGGAACGATCTTTGATGTGCGAGCGATGATTGAGTCTCGCCGATTCACCACCTTGCGAGACGATGTGCTCGGACCTGATGTTGATGCCATTGTGGCGTCGCTCGAGCTGATGGAACCCCGCACCCAAGATGCCGTCTGCGCCACCATGGAGGCCATGCTGCTGCCCTGGCAAATCCCTCAACCGTTAGCGCGAGTGCGAGATGTCCTTGACGGCGAGAACACGCTCTACCTCTGTGCCCCACGCACCGACCACCGGCACTACGAAGGACTGTTCCGTGGAGCCCTGCGAACGGTGTTGGACGAACAGGAACGTCGGGCCCGTGAAGGCCGGGCTCCACAGTTATTGGTGGTGCTTGATGAAGCTGCATCGATTGCGCCCCTCGAAGATTTGGACCAGATAGCGGCCACGGTGAGCGGACTCAACGTCACGCTGGTGACCGTCTTTCAAGACTTTGCCCAGGTCCGCGCTCGCTGGGCCGACAAGGCGGCGACGGTCGTGAACAACCACACGTCTCGGATTGTGTTCGGCGGGCTGGTTGACTCTCACGTCGGCGAACTGCTCCCTGGTGTATTGGAACCGCCCCGGCAGGACCGCCCTGTCAATGCGGATTACCTCCGGCGACTGGGTCGGGGCTACGCCATAGTGATCAGTGGAGGACTACCAAGAATGCGTGTTCGCGTGGTCCCCTGGTTTCGAGATCCCCATCTGCGGTGGCGAGGTCAGGCGCGAATCTAGGTACGATGCCTACATGGTCCACTACGACCCCTCCGAACCAGGTTGGTCCGCTAACCCCGGCCCACTCTTTGATCAACTCCGCGAAGAGAATCCCGTCCACTTCACCCCCGCGGGCTACTGGGTGGTGACTAAGCACGCCGACGCCAACGCCATCTTGCGTCACAAGGGGGCCTCGGCGGACGCCTTAAATGGCGACCCGGCCAAGGCGCCCAAGGGCATGCGCCGTGATTCCCGCGCCGAAGAACTGCAGAACATTCGGGTGACGGGCATCGATAATCGCCCCTTTCTCTTTCGTGATGCCCCCGACCACACTCGGTTGCGAGGTCTCGTGCAGCGAGCCTTCACGCCCCGACGAGTTAACGAATTGCGACCTTTCATTGAAGAGCGCACGCGGGCCATTATTGCTAAGCACCTTGATGGTGCACCGTTTGACGCCGTACGCGAGTTGGCCTGGGCCATTCCTGTCGCCGTTATCTGCGAGATGCTCGATATTCCCGATGAAGACCACGAGCGATTTGAGCAAGAGTCAGCCATGTTGGCTCGAGGGCTGGACCCCGACTTTCTACTCTCGGATGAGGACCGCGCCGCGCGTGATCAAGCCATCTTGCACTTCGGTCTCTATTTCCACGGTCTCTTTGCGAAACGGCGAGCCAATCCTGGTAACGACTTGTTAAGTGCTCTCGTGGCCGCTCGTGATGGCGAGGACTCGCTCACTGAAGGCGAGTTGTTGAGCACGGCCATCTTGTTGTTGGTGGCGGGACACGAAACCACCATGAACTTGATTTCTGGTTCACTCCTGGCGCTAGCGCAAGACCCCGTGGCCCAAGAACTTCTCCGCACACATCCCGAACTTGATCGCACCGCGACGGACGAGTTCTTGCGCATCGTCTCACCGGTGCAACTCACGGGTCGCACGTTGACCGAAGATATCGAGATTCCCGGTGCCGTGCTGGATAAGGGCAGCATTGTGTTCATCCTGATTGGTAGTGCGAACCGTGACCCCGAGGTCTTCGCTAACCCCACCGCGCTGATTCTTGATCGTGAACCCAATCCCCACCTTGGTTTTGGATTTGGAATGCATCACTGTCTTGGCGCACCGCTCGCGCGACTGGAGTCGAGCATTGTGCTGCGTGAACTCCTCAACGCCACAACGTCCTTTTCCTTGGCTGAACCAGAAGTTCGCTATCGTCCCAACGTGGTGTTGCGGGGCCTCGAGACGTTGCCCCTGATTCTGCATTCGTGACCATCGCTCTGGCGGTTGACGTCGGCGCAACGGCTATCAAGTGGCAGCCCTTTGATGATGACGGTGAATTGCGATCAGCTCGGCGACGCCGAACTCCTTCCCCTTGCCACCCTGATGAGCTGATCACCATCATCGGCGAGCGGGTGAAGCATCACCAGGCCACGTTTGTGGCAGTCGGCTTTCCCGGTGATGTCATTGACGGCGTCGTCACCGATCCCGCCAACCTCGCTCGCGTAGCTGGACCCGGTTCGCCAATCGATAGTGCCGTGGCCCGCGCGTGGGAGGCCTTTGCCTTGCGCGAGACAATTGCTGCAACCACGGGGGCTCGCTGTCTGGTGGTCAATGACGCCGTGGCTACCGCCGCGGGTTGTGACGTGCAACGTGGCCGTCATCTCGTCATCACCCTCGGTACGGGATTAGGCGTGGCTCTCGCCGCCGACGGCGTGCTCCTCAATATCGATGATGTAGGTGGACGAATGTTTGGTGGGTTGACGTTTGATGAGACTGTGGGTGAAGAGGCTCGGGCCAAAGATCCCGTGTTGTGGATTCAAAGTGTCGTCGCCGTAATCGCACATCTCCGCGAACAGTTTGATGTCGGGGCTATTCATGTCGCGGGTGGAAATGCCAAACGACTTTCACCACAGGAATTCTCATGGCTTAATCTTCCCGTGATTATTGAACGGTCCATGCCCGCACTGGTGGGCCTCAATCGCCTGCGATTGGCCTATCCGTCGGTGTAGGGATTCGAAGAGAGTTATCGATTCTCGCAGCGCGTCGCGGGATTCGCGTCGGCATGCGACAAATACACTCACTCCCTATGGTAACACCAATTCGGGTCGGCCTCCTTGCCTACGGAGCCATCGGACACGAGCACAACCAGGCAGTCCAAAACACCGCCGGACTCGAACTGTTGGCCGTGTGTGACACCAATCCACAGCGCGTCGAAGCCGCATTGGAACTGGCGCCCGACGCCACAGCCTTCAGCGACGCAGCGGCAATGCTGGATTCCGGCCTTCTCGACCTTGTCGTAATCTCCACCCCACCCAATAGCCACTATCAGTGGGCCAAAGAATCACTGCTGCGAGGCATTCACGTAGTCCTCGAAAAGCCCATGGCATTGACCGCTGATCAGTGCGATGAACTAATCCTGCTGGCGTCAGAAAAAAGTCTCATGCTCGTGGTGTACCAAAACCGCAGATTTGACGACGACTTTGTCACTATGCGCGAGATTATTCGCTCCGGTGAAATTGGTGAGGTCTACCACTACGACAGTTTTGTCGGCGGGTATTCCCGGCCTTGTGACTATTGGCACTCAGATGTCGAGGTGTCGGGTGGAGCGATTTTCGATTGGGGCAGTCACTTCATCGATCAGATTCTGAACATCATTTCCGACGACGTTGCCCACGTCAGCGGACAGAACCACAAGCGGGTGTGGAACCACGTCACGAATGCCGACCGTGCACAAGTCACTGTGACCTTTACGTCGGGCAAGCAAGCAACGTTCGTTCATTCGGACCTCGCCGCCGCCCGCAAGCCCAAGTTCTACGTACTGGGCACCGAAGGCGCCATCATCGGTGATTGGGATCTTGCGGGTGAACCAGCCGTCGCCGACTTGCCCGCAATTCTGACGGTGCATCACGTTGACGGAACGTCACGTGTTGCGCCATCACGACCACTGGAACCACATACATTCCACCGCTCAATTGTTGAGTACATCACCAACGGAACACCGATGGAAATTAATGCTCTTCAGTCGCGCAATGTCGTGGCCATTATGCAGGCCGCTGAACAGTCCGCTATGCAAAATGCAACGCCAGTTGCACCAGTGCTTCGACGGTCGTAGTCGGTGGCTGTCAACTGGGGATTCTTAGGTGCCGGCTTTGTAGCCAGCCGTGGCCTCGCCCCCGCCGTTCACGCATCACGGGGAGCACACCTCTATGCCGTCGCCAGCCGTGATGAACAACGCTCAGCCACCCTTGAACCGGAACGAGTTCACGCGTCCTACGACGATCTGTTGGGCGACGAACGTGTTGATGCCGTGTACATCAGCTTGTCGAATAGCCAACATCTGCAGTGGGTAACGAAGTCGCTCGAGGCCGGCAAGCACGTTCTCTGTGAAAAGCCTCTGGGATTAAGTGCCGTTGA
Source organism: Actinomycetota bacterium (assembly GCA_009726065.1). GTDB lineage: Bacteria > Actinomycetota > Acidimicrobiia > Acidimicrobiales > RAAP-2 > RAAP-2. The sequence continues at coordinate 12,074 of WLNA01000012.1, read as the reverse complement.
AACAGAGGCGATGTTCGACGCCGCGGCGGATAACGGTCGGCTACTCGTTGAAGCGGTGTGGGGCCGGTGGCACCCGCGTTTTGCTCGCATGGTTGAGCTGGTGACTAGCGGCGCAATCGGCAACGTCGAACACATCGAGACGGCGTTCACCTTCACATCGGAAATGACCGACAACTACCGACTCAATCCAGCAATGGGTGGTGGAGCACTGCTTGATGTGGGCTGCTACCAGGCGCACGCCTGGGTTGCACTGACACAAGGTGCTCCTGATCTAGCAATCACGCACGTGGACCGCACGGTCGGCCCAACGGGTATTGATCTCACCACCGATGTCAGCGTGGCCATAAATAACACCATCACCGCACACGCGGTCAGTTCTTTTGCTCTGCCCAGCCATCAACAATTCATTGTTCGAGGAACCCACGGTCAAATCAGTACCGCAGATGGGGAGGCTTTCACAACATGGAACGAAACCAGTTCACTCTTGGTGAATGGTGTATCTGAAGATTTTCCCGTCACCAATGCATTCGTGGACATGGTGGAAAGCGTCAGTGAAGCAATTGGTGGGGGCAATGGATGGATTGTTTCTCGGGCAGATTCAATTCGTGTGGCGGCCATTCTCGACGCAATTGGACAACACCCGTAACTCTGTAACTGTTGGCCGTACCCTCAGCAATCACCCCAGTACTCGGAGAAAACCGAGTATTTAATGGTTGGGTGGCTCTGCTAATATTTTCTCCTTGCAACATTGCGGCTGTAGCTCAGCGGATTAGAGCATCGGTCTACGGAACCGAGGGTCGGGGGTTCGAATCCCTCCAGCCGCACCATTGAAAAACCTCATGCAGACATGATTCAACGAAAATCCTGAATTACCCTGCCATGTTCTTGGTTGTAGGGAAGTGATAGAAACTTTCGAACTCAATGGAATGCTTTATTCGCATGTTCTTTCCAAAGTTGAAACTAATTAATGGCCTGGTCGTAGCGATTGCATCAATCTGCCTCTGACAGGTGTTGTCAATCAGTGCTCCCCTAGTGGCGCGCGCTTCGGTAAAGAATGGCGGTGGCGTAACAGTCAAGAACTATTGCGTTCGCCCCGGTGCACATTTGACCTACGCCAACCTGACGAGTGCCAACCTGATCGGCGCCAACCTCTATAACGCCAAAATGGTCGGCGTCAACCTATTCAACGCCAAACTGCCCGGTGCCACCATGTCCAACTCCTATCTGACCGGCGCCACCTTGACCTTCGCCAACCTGACCAGTGCCGCCCTTCAGCTCGCCACTCTGACCCGTGCCACCCTGGCCGGTGCCAACTTGACTGGTGCCACCTGCCCTAACGGCATACTTCATGCCAATCTGGGAGCCAGCTGTTAGTCCACCAGCGTCAAGACCTAACTACCTGCGCGTAAGCGTGCTGTGATAAAACGTGCTCACTGCTACTGGGGAGTTTCTCGTGCGTTCACTATTATCCAAGTTCACGGTGTCGAAAGGCATGATTGCGGGATTGTTTCTAGGCGGAGTCCTCGGGTCTGTGGGCGTCGCGGCAGCTATCGCTCCTCAGGCAGCCACTTCAAAGACGTATTACGCCTGTCTGGCTAATGGAAACTTAACCAAGGTGTCGCTGGTGGCTGGGACCTGTCCGAGCGGTAAGTTGATCTCCTGGAACTCACAGGGCCTCCAAGGACCCAAGGGTGATACGGGACCCGCGGGGCCGCAAGCAGCCACCGTGAGCAACTTCACCGGGCAGAATTTTTCCGGTGCATGGTTGGCTCACGGATCATTTATTGGGGCTCTTTTCATCAATACGAACTTGCAAAACGCAAATCTCAGTGGGGCGACCTTGATTGGTGCCAACCTAAGTGGTGCGGACTTAAGGAGTGCCAACCTGACCGGCGCCAACCTGACCGGCGCCATTTTGACTGGGCCGTGGGCGCAATCGTGCGTTACCTGCACTCTCAATGCAGCAAATTTTTCCGATGTAAACTTTGCTGGGGCCGTTATAAACCTCACAATTGTCCCTACGGCCAAGATTGTGACTTTTGCCCGCGCTAATTTCACTGGGGCCACACTCAATGGTCTCGGCGGAAACGACAGAGTAGATCTCACGGGAGCTACTTGTCCCAATGGCATTATTTATGGGCGCAATGGAGCGAACTGCTAAGTCATTGAACCGGTGACTCGGGTCGTCAATAAGCTCATTTGACGGTACGTCCAACAGCATTTTCTTGTAAGACAGACAAGAATGCTGGGTGTACCTATCGCAGTCCACTTGATTTCGGACCCGGTCGTGCATTGCTGTTCAAGAGGTGTGGGTCACCGCGATATCTCTCAAGGCAACGCTCCGCCTTGCTTTGTTCCAGCCGCAGGGCTGTGTCTCGAAACACGAATCCATCTGGATGTGCACTCTCTGTGGACTGCCCCCTGCAACCTCTACGCTTTTGCCTATGGGAACCAATCTCCAGTCCTTCAATGGACCCACGCCCGACGCCGTTGCGTTCTACAAGAATCGTGGCTGGGTACTGATTGACACCCTGAACTCTGAACAGACAAAAAAACTACAGACGTGGGTGGATGAAGTCGCTTCCTGGCCGCTAGGCGGCGGCGAGTGGATTCATCACCGGGAGATGACTGAAGCGGGTCCCCAGCTCGCCCGGACTGAAAACTTCACGCCGTTTCACGAAGGTTTACGCGCTCTCTTACGAACTGGTCCGATGCTCGACGTCGCCTCCGCACTTCTCGAAGAGGAAGCAGTTCTCTACAAAGAGAAGGTGAACTACAAGTTGGTAGGTGGCGCTGGATTTGCCCCCCACCAAGATGCCCCGGCCTATCGTTTTATTGAAAATCACATCTCGTGCATGGTGGCCGTTGATGACTCCACAACGGAGAATGGCTGCCTCGATGTTGTCAGTGCTACGTACGATGCAATTCTGCCGATGGATGATCGTGGTTGCATCACCGCCGACGTCGTTGAAGCGATGACCTGGATTCCGGCGCCAATCAAGGCGGGCCAAACTCTTTGGTTTCACTCCAAAACCCCACATCGCAGCGGCCCCAACACCTCGTTAAAGAATCGTCGCGCCCTCTACCCCACGTACAACGCGTTACGCGAGGGTGATCTTCGCGACGCCTATTACGCCCAGAAGCACCAGGAGTGGCAAGAGGCTCGCGACCGGGGGGAGAAGCCCGGACTTTCGTTAATTGGTGACTTTCAAGGAGCGTTGATCGATGAATAGCAATTTGCCCCAGGCGCAGAGTGTCGAGGAAGTCTTCGCACTTTTTGATCGCCACGGCGAGGTGTACTACGGCGAAGACATCAATCAAAACCAACACGCCGTGCAGTGCGCCGAATTGGCGCGTCGCGAAGGGGCTAGCCCGGAGATGATTGTGGCCACGTTGCTTCATGACGTTGGTCATTTATTGCATCTCGACGTGGGCTTAGTGCACGATCAGGATGTGGACGATGACCACGAAGCCACTGGGGCAAAGTATTTAGCCAAAGTTTTTCCGCCACAAGTCACTCGGGCCATTGCGATGCACGTCACGGCCAAGCGGTATCGCTGTGCCGTTGAACCCGGTTACTTCGACACGCTGTCCGAAGCATCCGTCTTGAGCCTGGCCATCCAGGGTGGCCCCCTGACTGGTGAAGAGATCGAACGGTTTGAGCGCCATCCCGCCAGTAATGACGCCCTCGCGTTACGAGACTGGGACGATCGAGGCAAGAGCGTGGAGCTTTCCAACGAAATGCCCCGTGACTATTTCGAAATGGCGCTTTCGGTAGCGATCTGACTTCCCACTTCGTAACTCGTTCGTAATGAAAGAGCCGAAAATCTATCGAGAATAAAACACCCCCAGAACTAGGATTTTCCAGTTATCTATGTGCTCGCACTAGAGGCCATGTTGCTCGAGTGAGCGTGAATGGGAGATTGTCGTGAAAGTTCTAGTTCTCGGTGGTGATGGATTTTGTGGTTGGCCGACTGCGCTACACCTATCCGACATTGGTCACGATGTGGTTGTTGTAGACAACTTAAGCCGCCGTGCCATTGACCTTGAGCTCGAGGTCGACTCCTTAACACCAATCCGCCCGATGGGTGAGCGCATCCGCGTTTGGAAGGAAGTTTCGGGCAAGACCATCCGTTTTGAAAATCTCGACCTGGCCGAGGACTATGACCTCTTCGCCCAGTTGGTCGCCACCGAGCGGCCTGACGCCATTGTTCACTTCGGTGAGCAGCGCGCTGCGCCGTACTCGATGCGCAACATCCCGGCTAAGCGCTACACAATCGACAACAACATTCGTGGCACGCATAATGTGCTCGTGGCCATTGTTGCCTCCGGTCTCGACATCCAGCTCGTACACCTTGGGACCATGGGTGTCTACGGTTACGGCTGGACTGGTACGACTCCAATTCCCGAGGGCTACCTCACCGTGAAGGTTCCGACTGAAGAGGGTCTGCTGGACCGAGAAATCTTGCACCCCGCCAACCCCGGCTCGGTGTATCACCTCACTAAGACCATGGACCAGTTGATGTTCGCCTTTTACGCGGCCAACGACCAGATTCGGATTACCGATCTTCACCAGGGCATCGTCTGGGGAACCCAGACTCCGCAGACGGCTCTCGACGAGCGTCTGATCAATCGCTTTGACTATGACGGTGACTACGGCACCGTGTTGAACCGCTTCTTGATGCAGGCTGCTATCGGTCACCCCTTGACCGTGCACGGCACCGGTGGTCAGACCCGTGCCTTCATCCACATCCGCGACACGGTTCGTTGTATTGAGATTGCCCTGAACAACCCACCGGCCGCCGGCGAAAAGCCGGCCGTGTTCAACCAGGTCACCGAGACGCACCGTGTTCGCGACTTGGCCGCGATGATCTCGAAGCTGACTGGCGTGGAGATTGCGAACTTGCCGAACCCTCGTCGCGAGGCAGCGGAAAACGAACTCAACGTGAGCCGTGACCGCTTCTTGGCGCTGGGTCTCAACCCCACCACGCTGTCCGATGGCCTGCTGGAAGAAGTGCAGCAGATTGCGGTGAAGTACCGCGACCGTGCCGACACTTCGAAGATCGTTGCCCGTTCGACGTGGCGTGCCGGCATGGAGACTGCTGACGACCTCGTCAAGTAATTCATTCTCTTCATGAGAGGTACCGCAATGCGGAGATTAATGACGCTGGTCCTCTTGCTGTCGGGCATTGCCGTGGGTGTCTCGAGTTCTGTCCGGGTCGCTCCGGCCACCGCCCAGACGAACTGTGGCACCGTCCTACTCTCCGGTACTAAGTGGTTGCAGGGTGGCGGTGTTGACGACCACAGCAATGGGGCGAATCAGTTCACCGGTGTTTCCTGTGGTGGTGTTTCGATTACCAAGCCACCACTGCAATACGGCTACGGATGGCAGTGCGTCGAAATTGCTGCACGCCTCTATCGCCTAATGAACTGGGGGCGGGTGTACGCCAATGGCGGTGTCAAAGCCGGCAACTATCGCTACGGGGCCCAATATCTTCCCGAGGGATCACCCAGTCTTCGTTTCTATCCCGTGACTTCCTCGTATGCACCTGTGCCGGGCGACCTCATTATCGAAGCGGGCTTGACCTACGGTCACGTTTCCATCGTGGATCACACTGAGAAGTCGCTGGACGGCTCAACACAAATCATCGCCGTTGAACAAAACGCCAGCATGACGGGATTCCATATCTATCAGCGGGGGCCGGGGGTAATGACCGGGGGGTACCACCCAATCAAGGGTTTCCTCCACTCACCCCTTAACACTCATGTGGAAAAGGGTGGCGCCCGCCGAGGCTTTATAACAACGCTGGTCTCTCCCTCGGGCTCGCTGTTCCGTGAAGGCACCTTTGGCGTCGTCTCTTCACTAGAAACGGTTGCGCCCAACACATCACCGGTGAGCGCACCGACCGTTCGCGGCTCCTATGCCCTTAGCTTCGTTGATCGATCTCAGCATGTCTGGTACGTAGATGGTCAAGGGCGACGGTTCGATACTGGAGTCGTAGCGGCCGCAAAATCAAATCCTTCGCTCCAATTAAATGCCAATGACAACCCCACTATCGCCATTACGAATACTGCTCGTTCATTAACGGTTTGGCGACCAAGCGGGATTGTCAAGATAAGTAGCGCCGTGCACGCCGGTTCGAGTCCCGCGCTAGCGCTCGATGCTCGTGGTGACTACCACATCGCTTTTGTTACGCCGTCTCACTCCGTCAGCGTGGCCACGGCTAACGGAGTCGTTGATACCGGCCTCGTGGCCGCCGCTTATTCCAACGCCGCAATAGCTATCCGGGGCGACGCCACGACCGTCGTCGTGGTGGCGAACAGCACGGGAATCGTGCAGAGCGCAGACGGAAGTGCCGACGGCACGATCTTTACCCCCTCCGCGGCTTTTGTAGTTTCGGTTCTCCCCGGTACTTCGCCGGCGGTTGTCGCCTTCGGCCCGACCGGCTACCAAGTGGCCTACGTGAACGCCCAGGGTCAAATGCGTACGTTTGGCCCCCTGGGCCCACTCGCGGTAACCGTGCGATCGAGCACGCTGATGAGTTCCCCGTCACTCGCCATCCGAAGTGACGGAATGATGGTTTTAAGTGCCACCGGCGCTGACGGCCATCCCTGGCGCTTTACGAAGTTAACGGCGACAAAAAGCTCCCTCATAGTTAAAAGTTCGACTGCTCCGTCAACTCTCTTACTTCGCTAGTGCTAGAGAAGTAACTGTGATTACTACGCAACGAACCGAGCCCATTGCCGTCGTGACGATTGATCGTCCCGAAGCCCGTAATGCCCTGACCGGCCAGATGATGGCCGACCTAGTCTCCACGATGGTGGAGCTTGATGACGATCCGGCCATTCGCGTGATCATCTTGACTGGTGCTGACCCCGCCTTCTGCGCCGGGCTCGATCTAAAGGACTTGGCTCGCACTTATGACGAAGCCACTTCTAAGCGTCCATCGACGGGGCGTGAAATCCGTAGCCTCTTGCCGATTTTGGACACGCCCCTGATTGGTGCCATTAACGGTCCGGCCGTGACGGGCGGGCTTGAGTTGGCGATGGGTTGTGATTTTCTGATTGCTTCCCACCGAGCCTCTTTCGCCGATACACACGCCCGGGTTGGGGTGATGCCCGGTGGTGGCATGAGTATTCGCCTGCCGCAGCTGGTGGGGATTAACCGAGCACGACAGATGTCACTAACAGGCAACTTTGTCGATGCCGGAACTGCCTGTGAGTGGGGTCTCGTGAATGAAGTTGTGATGCATTCGGCCCTCATGGATAGAACTTTGGAGTTAGCCCGATCAATTGCCGAGGCTCCGCCCGAATCAATTCGCGAACTTCGCCGCATGTACGCCACCTTGGCTCATCGCAGCGACCCCGAGGTCTACCGTGAAGAGTCAGCGTGGTCTCGCCGATGGATGAATGAGAAGTTCAATGCATCGCAATTTGAAAAGTCACGAGACACCATTATCGAGCGTGGCTCGTCGCAGCAGTAGGGGACGCACTATGACCGAACACACGATCACAGAACACCCCCGCGAGAAAAAGCGCGCTGCGACGGGACCCGTCAAAACGCACGATCAACTGCGGAAAGACAAGCTGGCTCATCGAATTAATAGTTACCTCGCCGTCAAAATCACGGGCGCGGTAGGCACCATGTGGTGCGCGTATCTCTTTGCGCTGTTGGCTCTGCTGAGCCTCCCCGAAGTCCTTAGCTCCGGTTCGCTCAAAGACCTAGTGGCTTGGATTGCTCAGACCTTCCTTCAATTGGTATTGCTCTCCATCATCATCGTGGGTCAAAATATTTCTCAAGTCGCCGCCGACAAGCGAGCCGAGGAGACATTCGAAGATGTGTCCATGTCGCTTGATAAAGCCCGCGAGATTCAAGCCCACTTGATTGATCAAGATAAGGAACTTGAAAGGATTTTGGCTATGGTCAAGAGCCTGGAAACCCAGTTAAATACCCGTATGGAAACGGGAAAGTAGCCCTTCTCCACCGGGCGGAACCGTTCTAACATGGACGCACGGCTCCAATTCGAGCCAGAGAAAGATCGTCATGTCGCATAGTTACGAATTCCGACCCGCTGGCTTTACCAGGTGGGTCGCCGTGATCGCCCTGTTTCTAGCCCCCACCCTCACGGCTATGCCCGCGTACGCCGATGTGTTTTCTCCCGATGCTCCGACGAGCGTGATTGTGACACCAGGAGACAGTCAGCTAATCATCAGTTGGGGTCCGCCCGATTCTGATGGCGGCGACACTATTACGGCGTATACGGCTACCGCTACTGATGGTTCGTCATCGTCAACGTGCGGTTGGACGACCGGCACGCTTGCCTGCACCATAAGTTCGTTGACTAATGGCACCTCGTACGCCGTGACCGTAGTGGCTACCAATTCAATCGGAGATAGTGACAACTCCGCGACCGTCAACGGCACACCGAACGTGGTGCCGGGGACCCCAACACTTTCCAGTGTTGTGCCGGGTAACCAGTCATTGACAGTGACCTGGACGGCTCCATCGAATGACGGAACGGCGATTACGGGCTACACCGCGACGGCCGTAGATGGGTTGAGCACATTGAGCTGCACCGTCGTCCTGCTGACCTGCACGATAACCGGTCTGGTGAATGGTACGGAGTACACAGTCACCCTGGTCGCCTCAAATGCCGCCGGTCCTTCCACGGAGTCCGACCCACTTACTGGAACGCCTCTTTCAGTTCCGGGTGCGCCGACCAACGTTCAAGTGACACGTGTCTTTGATGGCATCACGGTCACCTGGACAGCGCCAACGCTCAACGGTGGTGACGTAATCACGGACTACACCGTGACCGCTTCTCCAAATGACGCATCCGGTGCAGTGACCTGTGGTTGGACTACGGGCGACGGCGCTTTGACTTGCGATCTCACCGGGGTGAGCAACACGGCGAACTACTCCGTTGTGGTGGTCGCAACCAACTCCGCCGGTGACTCCGAGGGGTCGACTTCGGCATCTACTAACGGATACTCAGCACCTGGTGCTCCTACGATTAGTTCGATTACTCCCGGAAATACCACGTTGACACTCTCGATAACACCAGGTACCTCCGGAGGTCTAAGTCGGACGGACTACGTCTACTCCCTCGACAATGGTGTGACCTTCACCTCGTTTGCAACCGCCACCGGTCCATTCGTTATCACCGGTCTCGCCAACGGAACGACGTATCGCGTGTCCGTGGCCGCGGTCAATGATCTTGACACGGGCACCTTCTCGTCACGAGTGAGCGGCGTACCGGCCACGGTGCCAAGTGCCCCTCGTTGGCTGCACGGCGTGCGTGGTAGTGCGACAGCGACGTTGTTGTGGAACCCCTCAGCCTCTAACGGCGGCTCCGCTATTACGAGTTATCTGGTTACTGACCTTCACGGACATACCTGTTCCACCTCCTCGCTGACCTGCACCGTTACGGGTTTAACCAATGGCGTTTCGTACGTTTTTTACGTTGTAGCCAACAACAGTCGCGGAGCATCGGCCCCGTCAAACAGCAATCTCGTGAACCCCGCCACGACGCCCGGTGCACCCGGCATCACCACCATCGTGGCCGGTAATCGGAGTATCGCCGTGACCTTTTCGCCGCCCGTGAGCAATGGTGGGGCTGTACTTGGCTACTACGACTACTCCGTGGACGGGGGCGCCAAATGGCTATCAGGCCAGTATCGGACCAAGGGCTCCGTTCTCACCATCACTGGTCTCGTGAACGGAACGTCGTACTCCGTCAAGATTCGCGCCCGCAACACGGTGGGGGCCGGAACGGCGTCAATCGCAACGGCCGCTATTCCGTTTAGTACGCCCGGGGAGCCGGTTGTTCGCGCCGTTGTCACTACCAGCACTACAGCCTCAGTGACCTTCGTGGCTCCAGTGACGGGCGGGCGAGCAATCACCTCGTACCAGTACTCCCTCAACAATGGAACAACATGGGTGACCCGCTCATCGGGGACGACCGCGTCGCCTCTGGTGATTACGGGTCTCGTCACGAAGCGCTTCTACTCAGTTCGGGTCCGTGCGGTGAGTTCGGCCGGGTCGGGACTTTCATCGCCGCCTTTCCGTTTTCAAACGAAATAACCGCGCTTGTCGGAGTACGTGCCCCTCGACGGTAAATCGTTTCGATTAGCGATGGGTCTCCGGCCGTTAGATCTCTCCAACTGGTTTGAGTCGGACCACGGCGTTGCCGTAGAACTCGATGAGAAACGTCGCCTTCTACGTGACCGTCGTGATGAGATTGTGGGTCTACTCGACTCTTGTCGGCCTGCCGCTGAAGAACTACGGGCCTTGGTGGTCGAGCATGTCGGCGCTCCCAAGGTTGTTGCGGTGGACCATCCCCTGATAGAGGCCTCGTTGCTGGTTCCAGATGATCTGTGCATCATGGAACGATTCGATGATGAATGGCGACTTAGCGGTGCGGTGGTGGCCTTTCCTTCGCGGTGGTATCTCGCCGACAAGATCGGACGCTCCTTGGACACAATCCATGACGTGGTGCCGGGCTATGCGACTCAGCTGGCTTCTCCGGTCAACGCCTTCTTTGACCGTATGACTCCGGATCGTTCCGTCTGGCGGCTGAATTGGTCGCTAGTGGATTCCCCGGAGCTCTTTTTGCCACCTAGTCACCGCCGTCCTCTTGACGACGTCGAAGAGTGGTTCTTTCGAGTGGAGCGCCAGACGCTCCGCGTCCTTCCCAAGACCGGGGCCATTGTCTTTACCATTCGCACCTACGTCCGGTCTCTGGAGCATCTCCTAGAAGCCAGTGCCGGCTACGGAAGCGCCCTGCTGCTCGCCCTGGACACCGCACCCCAAGAATCATTGGAGTACAAGGGATGGGTTGGCGTTGCCGACCGCTTGCGCGAACGACTTCGCCCGCGCGGAGTAGTGAAGTGATTCGAGGTCAATCAACTCCCGAACCGACTACTCCCTCGCGGGCGAGCCACTCGTTAGCGAAGTAAGTCCTTGGCGATGGCGCCAACTTGAATCTCGTCCGTTCCGGCGTAGATACGCAGTACACGAGCGTCACGGGACAGCTGCTCCACGCGGTATTCGGATACGTAACCGTTACCACCGAATAGCTGGATTGCTTCATCGGCAACCTGGCAAGCAGCCTGCGCCGAGTAGAGCTTCATCGCGGATGCTTCAGCCATCGAGGTCGGCGCATTGTTGACGGACCGCTCAATGAACTGGAAGACCATGTTCTGCACGTTGACGCGAGCAACTTCCATATTGGCTAGTTTCAACTGAATCAACTGGAAGTCCGAAATGGGCTTGTTCCAGAGCTTACGGTTCTTCGCGTAATCGATTGAGAGCTTGAGGCACTCTTCGATAACACCGAGCGACATTGAGGCCACGCCGGCGCGCTCGGAAACGAAGTTGTCCTTGGCGCTGCTACGACCGCCACCCTTAGGGTCTTCAGTCTCACCGAGCAAACGGTCCTTACCAACACGGACGTCGGTCATGAATAAGGTGCCAGTTGGCGAGGCCTTCTGACCCATCTTGCGCATGGGCTTGCTCTGCTCGAGGCCGGGCATGCCCTTGTCGAGCACGAAGGTCAGGACCTTGCGGTTACGCATGTCTTCACCGGAGCCGTCGTCGAGCTTCGCGTAGAGCACGATGGTGTCGGCGAAGGGCCCGTTCGTGATCCAAGTCTTCGATCCGTTGATGATGTACTCATCACCGTCGCGGCGGGCCGTGGTGGTCATACCACCCAGGGCGTCGGAACCAGAGTCTGGCTCCGTGATGGCCCAAGCACCCACCTTGTCAAAGGTCATGAGGTCCAGGCCCCAACGTTCCATCTGAGCTGGCGTACCGAGCTTGTTGATGGTGCCACCGGCGAGGCCCGTGGAGACACCCATCGAGGTGACAAGACCGGGGCTAACGCGACAGAGTTCAATGGTTGAGATCAACTGGGCACCGGGGTCGCCGCCACCGCGTCGAACGCTGGACTCCTCACCAGTCTTTTTCTTCTCGAGCATCTTGGCGAAGTTCTCCTTCGCCATTTCCTTCAGCCCAAAGACGTCGTACATCTTGCGGATGATGTCGTACGGAGGAACGCCTTCGTACTCAATCT
>WLNA01000011.1 GCA_009726065.1 Actinomycetota bacterium | reverse complement strand
TCCCCAACCCTTCTCGTCATTGAACCACTTAACGGTTCCTGTAGCCACTGGGGCCTCCTTAGTAAACACACCGGCAAGCCGGCTGAGAGAACCACAACGGCAACCTCTGGGAAAACACTACTCCGTGGCGGGAAATTGGCAAATTGCCCTCGCACAACGTTCCTAGCGGCGCACCACGGTGCCCGAAGCACTGTCCTCTACGGTCCAGCCGATCGCTACGAGCTGGTCGCGCAGGCGATCGGCCTCGGCCCAGTCCTTTGTGGCCCTTGCAGCGTCTCGAGCGACCACCAATCCCGCAGTTTCCTCGTCAATTAGGTCGCCAGCGCCATGGAGGCCCAATCCCAGGCCGGACAAAACGACGGCCACTGCCGAGGCAAGGTCCTGGGCGGCTAGGTGCTCGCCACGGTCGGCCGCCCCGTGGGCGCTCGTCACTGCGTCAAAGAGCAGAGCCAGCGCGGCCGGGGTATCCATATCGTTGGCCATCACGGCCGTCACTCGGTCGAGAAGATCACGTCCAGCTGATCCGAACTCGAAGGAGGCCGCCCGCTCCAGAGTCGCTCCGGCGAGCAGAGGTAGTTCGAAGCGTCGGGCGAGGCCATCGAGACGCTCGAGACCGCGGACGGCATCAGCGATGGTGGCCGTTGAAACTTCGATGGGCGAACGGTAGTGACTTCGCAACACGAGTAGTCGGTAGGAGCGAGGGTCGGTCTTTTCGGTGAGGTCGGTCAACGAGGTGAAGTTGTTGAGCGACTTACTCATCTTCTGGTCGCCCACCATGACCCAGCCGTTGTGAGCCCAGTGCGTAGCAAAGACGTGACCGGCGGCCACCGCCTGGGCCCGCTCGTTTTCGTGATGCGGGAAACGAAGGTCGAACCCGCCACAGTGCAGATCGAATCCCTCCCCGAGCAGATCGAGTGACATGACAACACATTCGGTATGCCAACCAGGACGACCATCACCAAAGGGTGCGGGCCACGAGGGCTCGCCGGGCTTGGCCTTCTTCCAAAGCGCAAAGTCCAAGGGCGAACGCTTCTCCTCGTTGGCCTCGATGCGGGCACCCGTGCGAAGCGAGTCGAGAGCTTGGCCGGAGAGGGCGCCGTAGTCGGGCACGGTCGAAACGTCGAGATAAATCGAGTCACTCGTGGAATAGGCCTTGCCGGAGGCCAGGAAGGAATCGATGAGCTCCACCATGCCGTCGACGAAGGCCGTGGCGTGTGGGGTGTGATCGGGACGGGCCACACCAATGGCGGCCATCGCTTCCCACCAGTACCCCTCGTACTCCGCGGCCACTTCCACTTCGGTGCGACCCTCACGAAGCGCCCGGTTGATGATGTTGTCATCAATGTCAGTGATATTCGAAACAAAGGTGACGTCGAGCCCCTGAAAGGTCAGCCAGCGGCGCAGGGTGTCCCACACGAGAGTGAACCGCCCGTGGCCTAGATGGGGTAGGTCGTAGACGGTCGGACCACAGACGTACATCGAGACTCGACCCTCGTCCCGCAGGGCGAGATCGCGGACCTCATTGGTCAAGGAATCGTGGAGACAAATCACGAGTTCTAAACTACGGCACTCATGGAAAACTCCACAACGCCCCAGCTGGGAACCCTCCCCGAAAAGCCAACAATTGATGGTCTCGAGGCCGCGTGGGTCCCTAAGTGGCAGGAGTCCAACGTTTACGGGTTCGACGCCACCGCCACCCGCGACCAAGTCTTTTCCATCGACACCCCACCGCCGACGGTCTCGGGCTCGCTGCACATTGGCCACGTTTTTAGCTACACCCACGCCGACGCCATCGCCCGGTTCCAACGGATGCGCGGACGCAAGGTCTTCTACCCCATGGGTTGGGACGACAATGGACTCCCCACCGAGCGACGAGTCGAGAATTTCTTCGGCGTCCGCTGTGACCCCTCACTCCCCTACGACGCCTTCTTCGAACCACCGGCCAAGCCCGGTGATCAGAAGATTTCAATTTCGCGAAAGAACTTCGTTGAGCTCTGCCAGCGCCTCACCTCCACCGACGAAGAAGTCTTCAAGGAACTGTGGCAACGTCTCGGTCTGAGCGTCGACTGGCAGCTCGAGTACTCGACCATCTCGCAACTGGCGCAGCAAATCTCCCAGCGGGCCTTCATCACGATGCTGCAGCGCGGTGAGGTCTACTCCTCGGAAGCTCCAACACTTTGGGACGTGGACTTTCGAACAGCCGTCTCACAAGCCGAACTAGAAGACCGCGAACGGCCCGGCGCCTACCACCGTCTGCGTTTTGAGCGTACCGACGGACAAGGTGGCGTAGAGATTGAAACGACACGACCAGAACTGCTGCCGAGCTGCGTCGCCCTCGTGGCCCACCCCGACGACGCTCGCTACCAACCACTCTTCGGCACGACCGTCACGACGCCGCTCTTCAACGTTGAGGTGCCCATCGTGGCCCACGAGTTGGCCGACCCCGACAAGGGCTCGGGTATCGCGATGATCTGCACCTTCGGCGACACCACCGACGTCACCTGGTGGCGCGAACTTCGCCTGCCGACGCGTGCTCTTATCGGTCGCGACGGTCGTTTCCTCCCATCGGCCGAATTCGGTTCCGACCACTGGCCCTGCTCCAACGTGGCGCAGGCGAACGAGCACTACGCCCTCCTCGCGGGCAAGAGTGCCAACCAGGCGCGTACCGCCATCGTGGAGCTCCTCACGGCGAGCGGTGCTCTGCTCGGTGAGCCCCGCCCCATCACGCACCCCGTCAAGTTCTACGAGAAGGGCGACCGGCCACTCGAGATCGTTACATCGCGTCAGTGGTTCGTGGCCACCATGCCGCACCGCGAAGCGTTGCTGGCCCGCGGTGAAGAGCTGACCTGGCACCCCGACTTCATGAAGCACCGCTACAAGAGTTGGGTCGAAGGGCTGAACGGCGACTGGTGCATTTCACGTCAGCGCTACTTCGGCGTGCCCTTCCCGGTCTGGTACACCATTGACGGCGACGGCATCATTAACTTTGATGCCCCGATCGTGGCCGACGTCGCCTCGCTCCCCATCGACCCTTCGAGTGACTGCCCGCCCGGCTTCACCGAGTCGCAGCGCGGTCTCCCTGGTGGATTTAGTGGTGACCCCGACGTCATGGACACCTGGGCCACCAGCTCGCTGACTCCACAGATTGCCGGCCGCTGGGGCACCGATCTCTTCGACCGCGTCTTCCCGATGGACCTACGCCCCCAAGCGCACGAGATTATTCGGACGTGGCTCTTCTCGACGGTGGTTCGTAGCCACCTCGAGTTCAACTCACTCCCCTTCACCAACGCCGCCATTTCCGGCTGGATTCTGGACCCCGATCGCAAGAAGATGAGTAAGTCCGTGGGCAATGTCGTCACCCCGATGGGACTGCTCGACACCCACGGCTCGGACGCCGTTCGCTACTGGGCGGCTTCCGGTCGACCGGGAACCGACACCGCCTTCGATGAAGCGCAGATGAAAATTGGTCGTCGTCTCGCCATCAAGATCTTGAACGCCTCGAAGTTCGCCCTGGGTCGACTCGAAGGGGCACCGATTCCTTCGGTCAACGCCATTACCGAACCGCTGGACGTCGATCTGATGGCCCAGCTGGCCACCTTGATCGACGAGACCACCCGGGCCTTTGAACAGTACGACTACGCGCGAGCGTTGGAGCGCACCGAACAGTTCTTCTGGAGCTTCTGTGACGACTACATCGAACTCGTCAAGATCCGTGCCTACAGCGAAGACAACCCCGCCGGCTTAGCATCGGCCCGCGCCGCTCTCGCCACAACCCTTTCGGTTCTCCAGCGCCTCTTCGCCCCGTTTCTCCCCTTCGTCACCGAAGAGGTGTGGAGTTGGTGGCACCAAGGTTCCGTCCACGTCGCCGCGTGGCCGACGCGGGACGAACTACCCGACACGGCCGACCACGTCGCTGTCTACGGATCGGTCTGTGAAATCTTGACCGCAGTACGCCGTGAAAAGACCGAAGCCAAGGTTTCCATGAGAACCGAAATCGAGTCACTGGTGGTCACCAACGACGCTGGTTTCATTACCGCTCTGCGTCTCGCCGAAAACGATCTCCGCGACGCCGGGGCCGTACGGGCAGTCACCTACGTCGAAGCCACCGATGGCGCCAAGAGCGTCGCGGTGACCTTCGTTCCCGCAAGTTAACGAACGATTTCACCCGTAGCCGCGCTCCGTACATTGACCGCATCACGAGTCACGTCGTAGAAGGCGAACTGCCGGTAGCGGCGCGTCAAGGCGCGCGCTTCGTTACGAGTGAGACCAAAGAGGGCCAGTCCCGATTCGTTCCATTCATTGGAAGAGGGATCGCGTCCTTCGCTGCTCAGCCAAGACCAACCGTGGAGGTCCGCTTCACGTTCTAAGAGAGTGAGCCGAGCCACATTCTGATCACGCGAGAGCGGCGTACTCAAGGGATTAAAGGGAGTGATCACCACGAAGGGGCCGACGTGAGCCGCAACGTCGAGGGGAAGCTTCCACTCTCCCTCATGCTCAACGCGCAGATCCGTCGGAGGGGCTTGGTAGGCCGAAGCCAGCGATGCCGGTACCGGGGGAATAGTCGCGGCCGGCTGAGCAACGGCCCACTCCGCAAAGGCCACCGCGGCTCTCGTCGTGGCGGTGGTACGTGGGGAGTGTGAGAGGTCGTAGGCGTGTTGGGTCAGGGGCAACTCCACGTGCCATAACGGCGCATCGGCGCCCACAATGGCGCGATACCGAGAAGCGAAGCTTCGCGCCACGTTGTAGTCCACCAGGGTGTCGCTCTTACCTTGCAACAACAAGAAGGGTGGAGCGTCGGGAGCGATTCGGTGCATTGGGGAGGCCTGTTCGAACAGTGCCGGGTGCTCGGCCATCGTGAGGCCCATCACACTCTCTTCAAGCAAAATCTTCAGACCACGACTATGGGATCGCCACGTCGCGTGATCGGCCGTCATGTCCAACACGCCGTAGAGCGAGATACAGCCATTCACCGTGAGGTCAGTGCTGTCGGGCGCGTTGCGTGGGCGCCACTCCTCACTATTTCCGGTGAGGGCCAAGAGCGAAGCGAGATGGCCACCAGCCGAACCGCCCGCCACCACAATGCGGTCAGGGTCACCACCGTAGGCCGCCACCGTTCGCTTGACCCAGGCCAATGCTTGACGGGTATCTTCAATCTGAGCGGGCCAGCGATTTGCCGGAGAGAGGCGATAGTTAATGGCGACGACGAGCCAGCCTCGACGGGCAAACTCAAACAACATGGGCCTCGCCTGTTCACGCTTGTCGCCGTAGACCCACGCCCCACCGTGCACGTAGAACAGCACGGGGCGGTGCAAACCGCTTCGCGTCGTACTCATGAGGTCAAGGCGGTTGCGACGGTCAGGTCCGTAGGGGATATTGCGAATCACGTGAACGTCACGAGAACGAAAGGGCAGGATTATCAGTGAGCGCCACCAACGCGTGAAGCGATCCGGCAATACGGCAGAAGGATCGAGATGGAATGGTCCTGACGTGGCCATGCCACGCTTCGTCGCGCGTCGCGCCGCAAACCATGATGCGATGAGTGCGAGACTGCCGACTTCCACGAAAACAATTTCTAGAAACCAGGCGACTCGAACCCAGCCAGTCGGCACACCCCACCAGAACATAAAACCGAGCCAAGCCGCCTGCGCCAGCACCGTGACGACTGCCAATTCTCCCGCGGGCCAGCCAACGACGAAGGCCAGCATGGCCAGTGGGCCACGCCGCGTGGGGCGAAGGGCCGTGGCCGTGGCCAAGACGAAGAAGGTAGAAACAAGGAGCGCTAACCAGATCACCCCTCCATTCTGGTGGAACCGAGTCTCGGGCCAATCATCTCTAGGCTCACTGCGTGACTGACTCGACCTACCAGCTCCCCGAAAACCTGCGGAAACTTAAGGGCACTATTGGCATTTGGACCCCTACGGCTGACACCACCCCCGCCAAGGAGACGGGCTCAATCGCCCAGCGCGCCCAGAATGCCGGCTTCTCCGCACTCTGGGTCCCTGAGGCTTGGGGGCGTGAAGTCTTCGTCAACTCCAGCCTCATGCTCGCGGGAGCCGATGAGATCATCATTGCCACCGGTATCGCGAACATCTGGGGCCGAGACCCCGTGGCCGCCTCGGCCGCAAGTAAGACGCTGAACGCCGCCTTCGACGATCGTTTCGTCTTGGGCCTGGGCGTCAGTCACAAGCCACTCGTCGAAAGACTTCGTGGTCACGAATACGTTGGTCCCGTCGCTGCCATGCGGGCCTACCTTGAAGCAATGCGAGACGCGCGCAACTTCTCAATCGAGGGTCGACTCCGTACCAGCACCGTCATCGCGGCCCTCGGGCCCAAGATGTTGGCTACGGCCGCCGAACTGGCTGACGGTGTCCACCCGTATCTCGTAACACCCGAGCACACGGCCGTGGCCCGAGCGGCAGTCGGACCCGTGAAATTTGTCGGCGTCGAGCAGGCCGTTGTTCTTGGTCAGTCGCGCGAGGAGTATCTTGCGCGGGCCCACGAGTATCTCCAGCTCTACACCGGGCTCGACAACTACCGCAACTCGTGGCGACGGTTGGGCTTCACCGACGAGGACTTCGTCCGGGGAGGTTCGGATCGTCTTTGTGACGCCATGGTTATTCACGGTGACGAAGCCACAATCCTCGAGCGGACGCAGGAACACTTTCAGGCGGGGGCCGATCACGTCTGCCTACAGTTTCTCAATGACGACATGATGGTCACCCCCTTTGATGACTGGGACCGACTGGGATCGGCGCTAGCAACATGAGCCCGGCCATCAATATTCAGCATCACTACTCCGTTCCCGTTGAGCGCCTCTGGAGCGAGCTTGAACAGATTGATCGTCACGTCTTATGGATGGCCGATGCAGTGAAGATCACCTTCACGTCACCGCAGGAGCGCGGACTTGGAACGACATTCACCTGCCTCACCAAGGTGGGGCCACTCTCGCTGACCGACGTAATGACGATTACTGCTTGGGAGGCGCAGCGTTCCATGGGAGTGCGCCACAGCGGCATAGTTACAGGCGAAGGCCACTTTACGCTTCAAGCGGCAGAGAATGGTTCGACATTGACGTGGGCGGAGACACTGGCCTTCCCCTGGTGGATGGCCGGAAAAATTGGGGAGTTCTTAGCAAAGCCAATCCTGACAGCCCTCTGGAAGGGTAATCTCCGGCGACTCGAACGCCTGCTAAGTGAAATTTCTTAGCATAATTATTATTCACTTTTCTTCGATTTCTCCTACTAACTTGATGCAATCACATACGACTCATCCTGCGGAGGCGAGAGCATGACGACAGAATTCATTAATCCTTCACTCCGTGAACCGATCACTCGGGATTCCATTCTCGACAATGCGAGTGCGCTGCTCGCGGAGAAAGGCCTTACCGGCTTTCGTCTTAAGGATCTTGCAAAGCGGCTCAATGTAACGATTCCAAACCTCTATCGCTACTTCCAGGACCGCGAAGCGATTATTCGAGCCACGTACGTCAGAGCGCAAGGCCGCGATGCTGCTTTCCTATGCGCCGTACTCAATGCGACTGCAGATTCAATAACTGCGGACTCAAATTTCACCGAAACGATCTCTAGCTTCTGGCCAGCACTACTGCAGCAAGCGGCCCAGGAACAAAGAGTCGTGCGGTTTAGAGCAGTGGCGACCATTTACGATGGCGAGTTTTCTCAGGAGAATCCAGGTTCTATCAACGAAGTCCACCTCGCCACAACTCGGCTCTTTCGTCAAGCGCAAGTGCACGGTCTCATTGACTCGTCACTTAACCCTGAAGCACTGTCTCTCTGTATCCGAAGCATGGTCCTCGGCATGGTCCTTCGAGACTTCGGCAACAACATCAACGTGTCTGATGACGAGTTAAATATCATCATCGGACGGTTCTACAAATCTGTCCTAGCTACCTGATCTGACCGTCCGGGCCGATAACCACGACCTCGGATCTGCGCCGAAATGGAGCGCGGAGCAGGCGACCAATCACTGCACCGACAAACAGCATGGCCACTTGCACGGCACCGTACACCAGCCAGCCAAAGAGTAGGTAGTAGAGAGTGGCCCCCACGAGGCCCCACAGAATTCCGTGATTGAGTGCGAGCTGGAAGCCAACGAAAGTTGGGAACACGTTCATCACAGTCGCGAAAAGTGGTCCGGAGAAGATGGTCCCCATACGACGGCGGATGCCCATCAGGATCCCAAAAACGATATTGCTCCCCACCCAAAGGTGCCACCATCGAGGCGTAAACGCGAGATTGTGCAGCATGCCCATCCAGCTGACTGACTGAAGAGTGGCCCAGACCACCAGAAGGATCCCAATGGGCCCTCGAGACTGTTCTCGAACACGCAGTACCACCGATCGCGCCATGGCTCCAACTTAGCGACCGTGGCAACTGAATAGCTGGCGCCCACCGGTACGCTCAATCAGTGAGTTCAATCTTGGCGATCCTCGGTTCCGGGGAAATTGCACCAAACATGGTGAAGGTTCATCGAGAACTCTTTAGTCGCCTGGACTCGGTAAATGCCGTCTTCTTGGACACGCCCTTTGGCTTTCAGGAGAATGTCTCCCAGCTCTCGGAGAAGATCCAGACCTACTTCGACACGTCGCTGCAAGTCTCGATGAGGGCCGCGAGTTTCTGTAGCTTCGAACGCTCGAGTGAATTAGAGCGAGCCCAGTTCATTCAGAACGTGAGTTCGGCCAACTACGTCTTCGCCGGTCCGGGTAGCCCGAGTTACGCGCTGCACCAATGGTCACCAATACAGCTGGGTGAGACCTTGCGTCGGACCCTAGAGCAGGACGGCATCGTCTGCTTTTCCTCAGCTGCCGCCCTCACGCTCGGTTCTCATACTGCCCCCATTTACGAGATCTACAAAGTGGGCGCCGAGCTGGCGTGGCTACCTGGTCTGGACGTCTTGTCGCAGGCCGGACTTCGCGCCGCCGTCATCCCCCACTACGACAATGCCGAAGGTGGCAACCACGACACCAGCCGGTGCTACATCGGCGCCAACCGCCTCGCTCAAATGGAGGCCCTGCTTCCCGAAGATGTCGCAATCTTTGGCGTCGACGAACACACGGCCGCTATCCTCGATCTGGAGGCCGACACCGTCAGTATTCGCGGCCGTGGCAACGCCTACTGGCGCCTGGGTGGCAACGAGCGAGTTCTGGCCAACGGCGCCACGGTGGCCTTGAGCGAACTCCGCAATGCTCCATCAGCCCCACGAATACCAATCTCCACACTGATCGCACCGGCCGAGCAGTCACCACAGGCCCTCGGAGAGATCATTGCCGGCAATGGTGACGGTGCCCTGGAAGCACTCAGCGCTCTGGTGTCACTAGCCACTTCGGGCGGACCCGGACGAGTCGACCCCGCCCCCCTCATCAACGCCATTCTCGTGGCCCGGGCGAACGCCCGTGCCGCCGGCCAATACGAGCTGAGCGACCAGCTCCGTGACGCCATCTTGACCATCGGGGCCGAGGTAAAAGATGGCCCCAACGGGGCTACGTGGCACTTTCGGGACAATCTGTAAGTACGGTTAGGGGCATGGGTCTCTATCGTCGCTATCTCGCACCAATCCTTGTTGACACGGCGTGTTCGCCCCAAGCTCTCGGGAGGTGGCGCGCGAAGTGTGTCGAAGATCTCAGCGGTCAGGTAGTTGAGATTGGATTCGGCGCCGGTCGAAACTTGTCCTTCTATCCCAGCACCGTCACCTCGCTCACGGCGGTAGAGCCATCGGGGGGGATGCGCCAGCGGGGAACCAAGCGCATCGAGGCCTTCACCGGAGAGTTTCACTGGGGCGGCCTTGATGGACAGCACCTCGACTTGGCCGACAACTCCTTTGACGCAGCCGTCGTGACGTTTTCCCTCTGCACGATTCCCGATCCCGCTCTCGCGTTACACGAACTCCGGCGAGTTGTTCGCCCCGGTGGTGAACTGCGCGTGCTCGAACACGGACTTGCCCCTGACCCTGCCGTCGCAAAATGGCAGCACCGGCTCGACCCCATTGAGAAGGTCATTGCCGATGGTTGTCATCTCACTCGCGACTGCGTGGCGCTCGTGGAGGCCAACGGTTGGTCGGTGACGTCTAAGTATCAACGCTTCGCTCCAGGACCCAAGCCGTGGAGTTATCTAACGAGCCTGCGGGCCAACTGAGCATGACCCAGCGAGTAGTCGTTGTTGGGGCCGAGTCCACCGGAACCACCACTCTGACGACCGCTCTCGCGGAGATCTATCGACAGCGGGGAGACGTCTTCTCGGCGACCCAGTGGGTTCGAGAGTTTGGCCGCGACATGTCCTTCATCAAACTTGAACGATTGCGCGCCAGTGAGTCAAATGCCACCATGGACGACCTGATTTGGACTGACGAGGACTTTGTCGACATTGCTCGAGAACAGAATCGTCTCGAAGACGAGGCCGCCGCCATTTCGGGGCCGTTGCTCTTCTGTGACACCGATTCGTGGGCCACGGTCATTTGGCAGGAGCGCTACATGGGTCGCCGCACGCCCGAGGTTGAAGCACTCGCCCAGCACGCCCCCCGGGCGCTCTACATCCTGACTACCGACGAAGGCGTCGCCTTTGAGGCAGATGAAGTGCGCGATGGCGAGCACCTGCGTGAAGGTATGACGGAACGGTTCCGTGAGTGTCTCGCGGCCCAATCGGTCCCGTTTATTGAATTAGACGGCCGTGACTTTGATCGGCGAGTTCAACTCGCCGTGGCCGCCATTGACGAACGGCTAGGCCTCTAGCTCCACAAAGTGGACGAGGCGCTGGTAGGAGTTACCGAGTTCATCTTGAAGAATGCAGGCAACGTTCTCTTCACCAGTGCCGAGCTGCAGCGTGGTCTGAGGGTCCATGTCCGCCTCAAAGGTCCAGCCTTCAGGGAGATTTAGTCGGCCACCAAGTTCGTGGAGCGTGTCGAGCGTCTGCGTCGGGTCGACGTAGTGGGCGTAGGCCTGCAGAATGCAACGCTGACCGTCGGGGGTCACCAGGTAGTAGCGGGGTTGGTGAGCTGCGAACTCCCAGAAGTTGTCACGGTGGACAAAACGGTCGGTGTAGTCAATGCGATCAGGCGGCGTGTCGCCAAATCGCACGGTGGCGGCGAGAAACATGGTGAGTTCACCGAAGGTCTTGGTTGGTGCCGTGGCGCGCATGCCCGCTTCGAGGGCGTCGAAAGTCCAGAAGCGAGGACCGTTCATGAAGGCCAAGAACGCCTCGTTCTCCGCGGCGACCTTCTCCGCGTCGATGGCGTTGAACTGCTCCGGTGGGCAGTCGTTGAAGCCCATCGTGTTCCAGACTTCGGCCACGAATCCTTCGTCGTCCTTCTTCAAAAGCAGGATCTCGCCGTAGCGGACGTTGCGCAGTTCGGTGAGGCGCGCGTAGTTCGCACCCTTGGTCGATGCTGAGATGTTGGTAACGCTCATAATTTCCTCCTGGAATGAACTATTGACATAATCTATGCCAATAGTTCATTCCGCGCAAGTATGGTGGTTTCCCGCTAACTTTCTCCCCATGACAACCACTATTGCAACCTTGCTCGAAGGCGCCCTCGAAGGTCGCCGTCTCCTCGAACACCCTTTCTACCGTCGCTGGGAAGCCGGTGAACTGAAGGACGGTGAACTGAAGGGCTACGCCGAGCAGTACCGCTACTTCGAAGCCAACCTCCCAGTCTTCTTGGCCGAGCTAGCCGCCCGTCTGCCCGAAGGTGCCGCACAGACTGCCGTCGCCGACAACCTGCGTGACGAAGTGGCTAGCCCTTCACACCTCGACCTCTTCGAGTCGTTCGCCGCTGCCTTCGGTGCCACCGATGCAGCGATCTCTCCGGCGATGTCCGCACTTGTTGACGAGTACCGTGCCGTCTTGAACGAAGGCGACGTTGCCGCCATCGCCGGACTCTTGGCCTACGAGGCACAGGGTGCCGCCATCGCCGACAGCAAGGCTGATGGCCTTCGTCGCCACTACGGTGCCGACCAGGTCGCGACCAAGTTCTGGGATGTTCACGGGACCATTGAGGCCGACCACGCCACCTGGACCATGGACGGACTTGCTTCGCTAAACGGTGACGCTCAGGTCATCAGCCTCGGTGCCCGTCGAATCGCGGACGCCTGGTGGAACTTCTTGACCGAACGCGAAGAACTCGCTGCCGCCTAGCTTTCCCTTCTCAATATCCCCCGTTGGCTACCTGCGAGCTAGCGGGGGATTTTGTTTTCTACGATGTTCCTGTGAACCCTGAGCCCACCATTGAAGAATTGCAAGAAGAAGTGGTGCAACTGAAAGCCGAGCTGGCGCGCGTCCGCGAAGAACTCCGCCGTGCCCGGCGTGATCACCACGAAACTCCGCCTCACTACCTCTAGCCAGGCAGGCCACACCACGTTCAGTTCATGGACGCCCAGCCAAGTCTCCCCAACTTGAAAATTGCCTGGTCCTAGAATCCACGGGTGATTAAGTACTTGGGATCGAAGCGCCGTCTCATCCCGGCCCTCGGTGACATCTTCGCCGCATCGGGAGCCTCGACCGCGCTAGACCTCTTCACCGGTACCACCCGCGTAGCCCAAGAATTCAAGCGCCGTGGTGGACTAGTGACTGCCGTCGACCTCGCTCGCTACTCGGACATTTTTGCTCAGTGTTACATCGCCCTCGATGGTGACTCCATTGTCAAGAGTGAGCTGGACGACGCTCTGACCCATCTCTCCAACCTCGCCCCCGATCCGGGGTACTTCACTCAGGTGTTCTGCGAAGAGTCTCGTTTCTTCCAGCCCTTCAATGGGGCGCGTATTGACGCGATTCGTAACGCCATTGAGTCGGAGTACAAGGACTCGGTCCTCTACCCCATTCTCCTCACCAGTCTGATTGAGGCTGCCGATCGGGTGGACTCGACAACCGGTGTACAGATGGCCTATATCAAGCAGTGGTCTCAGCGAAGTCATAATCAACTCTCACTGCGCGTCCCCGACATGTTGCCGGGTATTGGTCGAGCCGTAAAGGGGCGGGCGGAGGAACTTGTCGATGCACTGGGACCTTTTGATTTGGCGTACCTCGATCCTCCCTACAACCAGCACCGCTACGTCACCAACTATCACATCTGGGAAACGTTGGTCGAGTGGGATGCACCCGAGTATTACGGCGTGGCCTGCAAGCGAATCGATTCGCGTGACGAATCGACCAAGAGTATTTTTAACTCCAAGCGCGCAATGCCACCGACCTTGTTTCAAACGATTCAGTCGGTAAATGCCGAAGTTGTGGTGTTGTCCTACAACAACGAGTCGTGGGTCTCCGTGGAAGATCTCGAAACTGCTTGCAGCGTGCACGGAAACGTCGTTCAATTGGCCTTTGACTCGAAGCGCTACATCGGTGCGCAAATTGGCATCCACAATCCGAGTGGCCAAAAGGTCGGCGAGGTTTCCCACCTCCGAAACCTGGAGTATGTCATTTTGGCCGGTCCGAAGAAGTTGGTCGAGCGCATGGCGTCCGCGGTCGGTAGTTCCGTCGCTGTGTCAGGTTTCTGACAGCCAAATCCCCAGCCCGCTTGACCGCGTCGAGGCTTCGGCGATAGCGAGAATTGAATAACGCCTAAGACGGCATGTTCTTGTTGCAACCAAGCCGGCGAGTCGTGAGGACACCCACACCAGCGGTCCGACCGAGAAGGTAGAGGCCCACCAACGGTGTATTCAGCACGGCGGCGTAGATAAATCGAAGGACGGGGGTGAGCTTGAAGCGCTGAAGAGTCAGTGCTGAGGCGATCGAAACAGTTACCGCGAGAACAGGCACGATTGCGAAGAGGGCGTTCACGAAACCCAGCGGTACGCCGATAAGGGCGGTAGATAGCCAGAGCATCCAGGCAATGTCAGGGAGTCGCCAGTCACCAAACTCCCTCAACAGGCTCGTTGCGTCAACACCTGACTCGAAGAGCCACCTACACGACTGTTTGTAAGTCTTGGTCTCGTCGTGATCGACAAAAAGGCCATCGATAACCGCCTGCGTGAAGCCGGCTGCCTCAGCTCGCTTTACGAAACGGAAGTCTTCGCCGAGACGACCGGTAGGGAAATCCACGTGATCCAACACCGAGGCGCGCATCATCATGTTGTTGCCGGTCACGCCGATCGACCCTGACTTGGGGCGAAGGGTCGCTCGAGAGAGCCGGGCGACTGCGGCGATGTCCCCATCGGGTAGCGCACTCCCTCCGGTCAGATCAGCCTGCCCGAGAGCGCCGGTTACTTGCTCCAGCCAGGTGCTCGGAACGGTGCAGTCCGCATCGACGAAACCGATGTGACCACCTTTGGCGGCCGCCACGCCTGTCCGTCGGGCTTCGCCCCGTCCCATATTCTTTGGCAAGCTGATACGTCGAATCCGGGCGTCCCTTGCACTCCACTCATCAGAGATGAGTGCCGTAGCGTCAGTGGATCCATCGTCGATGACAATGACCTCAAAGCGACCGGCATTCTCTTGCGCACTCAGGGCGGCGAGGCAGCGACCAATCCGGGCCTGCTCTTGGTAGGCGATCACGACAATCGATGAATCGGGCTGCACCCCTGAGACAATACAGAGTTGATCCTCGACGTATACCGCGAAGCACTTCATTGAACTTCACGAAACGCGTTACTACTGAGCGAGCGACAATCTTGCTTCCAACAAGTCAATTAAGGTGCAAACGAATCAGGGCCTCTCCTGAGAGAGGCCCTGATTCGTCTTGGTGGCGGGGACAGGATTTGAACCTGCGACCTTCGGGTTATGAGCCCGACGAGCTACCAGACTGCTCCACCCCGCGATGGAGATTCCACCCTACTCCAGACCACCACGCAGTGCAAATACTGCTGGGTCAAGTCTCACCCCATCGAAGCGGAGGCTGCTTTGAGACCCGAAAGTTAGTGCGCATCTGGGCTACGTGATGCAGATGGCCCTCTCTTGACTAGCGTTATTGTGTGCCACTACGCCAACCAATTCTCGACGCAGCCGTAAAGGAACTCCAAGAGTTTTCTGAAGCCGGCTTCCGTGTTACTCGAGTTGCCGAAGAGGCTGGGTGCGTAGTCAGTGTGCTCTACCACCACTTTGATAACCGCGAAGGCCTAATCGATGCCGCCCTCATAGAGATCATGCGTCTCGAGGGTGATGAAGTAGAAGCCACCTACCAGGAGTTCACTGCAATTCTTGCCGTAGTCACCACAATCGAGCAGGCCTTTGAAACCTACGTCCGAATCGCCCACGGTTCGGACGGCGCTTTGCGGCGTTCCTTGGATGCGCAGATTCTCACCGCCGTGCAGACCCGCCCCGTGGTGCGCCAGGCCTGGGGGGAACTCTCGGCGAAAGTACAGAGGGCCAACGAGCAGCTCCTCAACGCGGTGGTGGAGAGAGGTCTCCTAGACGACACGATTGACATCCCTGCTCTAGCCCTATTGTTGCGAGGCTTAGATCTTTCCCGCTCCCTCGACGAATCGGTGGAACAGCCCAGTATCTCCTTTGAACAGTGGGTTGCCTTGATGCGACTCTTCGCTCAGCGCGTAATGGCGCCGCGTTAATTCTTCGCCGTTAGTGCTGCCTGCGCCTTGCGCAGGAGCTGACCCATCTTGTCAATAGAGGCTTGATATCCAGCAAGGTTTCCCGCCTTCAATTGGGCCTGCGCTTGGGCGTAAGCCGAGGAAGCTTGAGCCAAGTACGTCTGAGTAGTTTCGCCGGTCGTTCCACCGCTACCACCGCCGCCCGAAACATTGCCACCCAACACGTCACTCAGTGCGGCTTGAAGCGTTGTTTCAATAGCGACATCCTGGTTGAAGACAGCAATGACGTACTTCAACTGCGGTAACGGTGTGGTGGCATTACTCACGTAAAGAGGGCGGACGTAGAGGATCGACTTCTGCAGAGGAATCATCAAGTTGTGACCGAGCAGCACCTTGGAACCATGTTGGTCGAGCGGCGTAATAATCGATGAAACCCTGGCATTTTGATTAATTTCGGCGTTGGCCTGGATGGGCCCCGTCACCGACGTACCGCGAGGTGTCACGTAGGCGTGGAGCTGACCGTAATTATCTGGGTCACTTGTTGCAACCAAGAATGAAGTCATTCCGTTCACGGTGGCGGCCGCTCCCGCGGGAACGTACGTCGTCATGAGGGTCAGCTGTTGCCGTGATGAGTTCGGTAGCGCCATCACTTGATACAGCGGTTCCATCTGCGAAGTCGTTCGGGCAATCGCGTTACCAACTTTGTTGGTAACGACGGTTTCGGTTAGAGCTTGCTTGGGGCTGCCCGAACCCGTCGTAGGCGAGACCTGCCAGCGGTCAGAAGCCGTGTAGAAGGCCGCTGGATCCGAGATGTGATAGCGACCCCACATTGATGCCTGAACGGCGAAGAGGTCTTGGGGGTACCGCAAGTGTGACCGAATGGCCGCGGGCATATCTATCAGAGGATGGAACAACGTTGGAAATGCCGAACGGTAAGCCGTCAGAATCGGGTCAGTGGGGTCGAAGGCATACATCGTCACCGAACCGTCGTAGGCATCGATAACGACTTTGACCGAATTGCGTACATAATTGAAATCGGTTGGAAGGCCACCGGACTGTGACGTCTGCTGGGTAGCCGCGTTTTCGCTGTAGGGGTACATCGAAGAGGTCGTATAACCATCGAGCACGAAATTGACACGACCATTTGCCAAGACGGCGTAAGGGTGACTGTCAAACGTCAGGAATGGCGCAGCCTTCTTGGCCATGCTCTCGACATCACGTTCGAAGATCATCCGGCTCTTAGTACCAATTTGACTTGAAATCCACAGGTTTAAATCTTGGAATCGCAATGCGAAGGCGGTTCGGCGTAGCAAACCACTCATTTCCACGCCACCAGTGCCGGCGTAGTGCGACGCTACAGGAGTTCCGCGCTGAGTCTTGTAGTCCAACTCTTTCTGCTTCGTATTGGCAACAATCCAGCCTGGATCTTTAATACCGAAGTACACCCCGGGGGTAGTCAGAACCGGGAGTCCATCCGAAGAGACGGGCGGCACGTTCTGGACGGAGAACACGGGGTTTCCAGTTTCGGCGTCAAACGTATTAGCGGGGGCAATGGCCATGCCGTAGCCGTGGGTGTACTCGAGGTGCTGATTCACCCAGCTGCGCGCGGGCAAGTTGTTTTGGTTCAACTGACGCGCACCGACCAACATCGGGGTGACCTTGCCGTTCACGACGTAACGGTCCACGGCGAGTGACGTGAAGGTGTAGTACGACTGAATGGCCTGGCGACGCTGGATCGTTTCCAAGGCGATGTCGGCCGCGGGATCCCAGAGTCGAATGTTGTTTAACGTTGCGGAACTGGCCTGGAGTTCGGCGGGCGTCACAGTCGTAACCCCCTCAAAACCTTCTCGCGACACATTGCTGATTCCAAATGCACGACGGGTGGCATCAATGTTGTGTTGGATATAGGGAACTTCGAGCGATACTTCCGAAGGCTTAACTTTGAATGTTTGTATGGCGCGCGGATAGATCACGCCCGTGGTCAGCGAAACAACAATCCACAGCACAGCCGCTAGTGCGGGCAGTGACCAGCCCCGGCGGGCAATATTGGCCAGCAGAAGTCCAGCGACGAATAGCGAAATCCAAAAGAGAATCGAAAGTGCGGGCATTCGGGCGTGAACGTCGGCGTAGGTCGCTCCTTGAACGTATCCGTTGGACTCCGTTACGAGGGCGTAGCGTGCGTAGACATAGCCAAGGGCCTTCAAGATGGCAACTACCGCCAAGAGCACACTGAGGTGAACTTTGACCTGCGGGCTCACGCGGGGGGCCACGCGAGCAGCGCGGATGCCGCCATTGAGATAGTGGAAAGCGGCCGTGATAATCGTGATAGCAATCATTGAGCTCAGGGCCCATGTGATGATAAAGCGGATGAAGTCCAATCTAAAGATGTAAAAGCCAACGTTTTTATGAAAAATCGGATCTACCGAGTCAAAGGACTGGGCGTGGGCGTAGAGAAGGTAGTCCTGCCAGTGCGGCAGGGCCGCTAGACCGGAAATCGCGGCGACCACGAGTGCGATCAGTGCGTACACCCTTCGGGCGTAGGGCCGAACAAGTTGCTGGTACCAACGGATGAGCTCGTCTTCGGGTTCGAACGTCAAGTCCCGGGCACCAAAGCGTGACGCCAGGAGCAAGTTACCGAATAACACGACAAAGAATGCCAGGCCAAAAACTAGAACGAGGCCAATCTTGATGAACAGGAGACCCGAAAAGACGTTGCCCTGTCCAATGGAATTAAACCAGAGTGAATCAGTCCACAAAACGGCGCCGCCCCTCAAGAAGGTGAGGAGGAAGAACCCCAAGAAAAGGACAACGGCCCCAATGCCGCGTCGGCGGGTGAAGGGGGACTTAAAGGACGCTAAATCATCTGGGCTTCGCACGTGGGAAGCCTAGGGCCACTTAGGCCGGAATGACAGCGCAGCTACAACCAGCATGTAGAGGTGGGTGGGGCTGGCCACTCGGGAAATTCTGCCCAGCTAAGTGCATCCCGGAACTGGCGTCCAGCTTGCAGGCGTCACAGGGTTCATCGGTGGGAGAGATGACCATGCGGACTTGAGTGCCCTCGCAGGCGGCAATGACCCCGACGTTAAAGGCTCGCCGGGCGATATCACCGCACAGGCGTTCAATACGAGCGCCACGCCACTCCTTATAGGCCGCGTTGGCTCGTTCCGCTCCGTCATCGTTCCCGTCGGCCTGCACCCGCTTGCGCAGAGCTAATGCCAGCGTGATACCGAGGTCCGTTGCGCACTCTTCGACCGCGGCGGTGCCTACTAGATCACCAGAGACGCCGGCCACCGTGCGAGAGAACGTCACGCCGGCCTTGGCTGCGGCGCGAATGGAGTCAGTGGCTGCGGCCACGTAACGACTTCGCTGTTCGGCCACGTCACCCATCTGATCAGTAATCATGCCCTGCACACCACGCAGACGATCAATCATGACATTCTGATCATCCTGGAGTGCACGCTTGACGTGCCGCACCAGTTCGCTGAGATGTGGTGCCAGAGCGGCCTCTCGCTGCAAGAAGAGTTCGTCATCGGGGGTAACCGGCGTCGTGGCGACTTTGGTGGGTCGCTTAGGTGGAGTGGGCTCGCTGCCCTTTTCCTCGTGCGTTGATGCGCGCAGTCGAGCGAAGATCTCACCGACGACATCGCTCGAAGGGGCCACGTCGAGTGCGACGGGATCCGGTACGAGCGTGGGCGTAGTGCCTCGAGACTTGACGGCCTCTTTATCTACAGGCGGGAGACGCGAGGGTGGGGTGGACTCAGTGGTGACTAAATCATCCGGGGTGACGGCCGCCGCCTCCGGCACCGGACGCAGAGGTACATCTTTGAGGAGTTCTTCTTCCGTCGGCTCGGGACCAGTAGGACGATGACGCAGAGCCTCGATGGCTGCAGCACGGGCACCCTCGTCGGAACTCATAAGACCACCGAGCACTTGATCCACCGACTCGCGGACCGAACTAACCGATGCTGTCAACACATCACGCGCCGCACGAAGCTGCTCGATTTGAACGTTTAGAGCCTTGCGCTTGACCATCAGGTCGTTAAGAATCTGACGACGAGCTTCGTTGGCCTGCTCGACTACGGCACGGCCCTGCTCGCGCGACCGGTCAATAATGGCCTCGCCATTGATACGGGCCGAGTCTTCGAGGCGTTGCGTTGCGGCGCGGGCCTCTTCGTCTTTTTGTTGTGACTGAACTTCAGCCTCGTTCATAATGCTGAGCGCTCGCGCCTGTGCTTCCACGATGTAGTTGGTTGCTCGCTCTTGGGCCTGAGTGAAAATCTGCGATGCTCGCTCTTGGGCCTCGTTCGTGACTCGCCCCGCCTCGTCGTGTGCGGCCCGCAAGATGGCAGCGGACTGGGAACCAAGTGCGGCAGCCAGTTGAGCTTCATCAAGTACGGGATTTTCCGCGCGATGGAGGGCATCTGTCAATTTCGATTGAACGTCTTGAAGCCGCTTCTCGAGCAGAGCCACCTCTCGGCCAATGCCCTCGAGGAAACTACGAACCTCAGCAGGATCAAAACCCTTGCGAACCGTTCGAAAGTTGGCGTTAGTCACGTCAATACCCGAGTGACGGTTCGGCGACAGTGTGCGGCGATCGTCCATAACGGCTCCAGCCTAGAGTTGTTTCGCCTAGAAATTTGGTTTCGTGTAAGGAATTGGGACGTCCCCGCCCATCTGTCGCAACTTGGCGAGTACCTGGGTGAGTCGGTACGCTCCCACAACCCTGAGTTTTCCTTGGGCCGCCCGTCGGGCCTCACCTACCTGGTTGACCGGCACCACAAAAACCGTGGCACCCGCCGTGATGGCCGCCTGCGTCTTTTGGGCGATTCCACCGATGTCGCCGACCACGCCGTTGAGTGCCAATTCGCCAGTAACCGCTACCTTGCGACCCCCGGCAAGACTGCCCGAGCTCAACTGATCAATAAGCGCCAGAGACATTGCGAGACCGGCCGAAGGCCCTCCGATGTAGTTGGTATCGATGGTCACAGTGGCCGGGAAGTTGTAGACCACGGCATCGCTAAGCACCACGCCTATCCACGACTTGGCGACACTGTTGATACCGGGACATGTTGAAATACCCAGCGTCCTAGGTGGCTTCGCGGTCGTGAGCTGAACTGTTTTCACAGGCTGGTAGGAAAAGACTCCGGCGTTCGATATTTTGGCGTGCTCGAATCTCACGGTGACCTTTGCGCCGGGTCGCAGATCGTGCAAGATACGAATCGCGGCACAACTATCCGATGTGGAGATGCCGTTCACCGCAACGATACGGTCCGCGATTTTGACGCCGGCGCGCCTGGCCGGACCGGCCGGCGTGGTGTCATTAACGAGAGCCCCTCGTGCGGTCGGTGGGATGTCCCACCCGAGGGCGGAGAAGGCATTGAGCTCAGCCGCTTCCTTTGAGCCCTCCATGTCGAGATAACTCTGACGATCAAAATCTTCGAAAGAACTGCCCGGAGGTACCAGCGCCGAGAGATCCACCATGTTGGTAGCCCCGCGCAATGCGGCCAGCGTGTGACTCCACACCGTCATCTGTTTCAACGAAACATCAACCATCATGAATCCGGCTTTGGTGGCGTGGGGATGCGGGTCCGTGACTACCCCGGTGATAGAGATCATGGGAGCGAGCGGCTGAGCATCACCAGGCAACATCTCGTAGGTATCTACGTGCACCATGTTCGATACCACCATGACAACGCCGAGTAGTAACACCCCCACTCGAGTACGGCGCTGCTTTAGCCAATTAGTACGCATAACCGTCCTTAGTGGGCACGGCGGGTGAGAATAGAACGATGCCACACGATGACGCCACGCTACCGGAGTCCTTCGCTGAAGCACTAGTACGGGCTGGGTTTGATGTAAGTGCGGAGTCCCGAGCCACCCTCATGGCAGCACTCCAGCACCAAATCCCACGGGCTCGCTCGCTCGCCATCAGAGGGCTCGCTCGTCACCAGTGTGTCGAGACTGCCAATTTGCTACCGCTTCTCCATGATGAGGACTCCAGGGTCGTTCGCGACGCCCTCGAAGTCGCCGCACATCTCGAAACTGTCAGTGACGAAATTGCGCAGACTTTCGGTCATTTGCTTAGTCACGCAGACCCGCTCGTTGTGGAAGCATCTATCTTCGCCGCGGGCGAACATGGGCTCACCCAGCTCGTCGATGTCCTCAATCGCATTACCGCCTCCCACGATGACGCCAGGTGTCGCGAAGCGGGCGTAATCGCCCTCGGACAGATCGGGGTCGACCAAGGACGTGATGTGATCTTGGCGGCCCTGCAAGACAAACCAACTGTCCGTCGGCGAGCCGTAGTAGCGCTGGCCTCTTTTGAGGGACCCGAGATAGAAACGGCACTCGATGCCGCTGCTCAAGATCGTGATTGGCAGGTTCGATCAGCTGTCGAACAGCTGCGCCGTGACCCCGACTAAACGTCGGTTAAACGCAGTGAGCGGTGCAGCGTGCGGAGCTCCGTGAGACAGCGCAAGAGGCCGCGGATGACGACTAAATCAGGCTGGAGCACCGTGGTGCACGAAACACCAACCTCGTGAGTTAAGAGTTCCGGAAAGTCATGGAGTTGGGCCATGCCGCCCACGACGAATATGCCCCGTACGGAAACGTCTTGCGAGAGATCCGGTGGAGCTTCACCGAGACACTCCTTCACGCTGCGCACAATGGTGCGGACATGGTCGGCGATAGCACCATCGACTACTTCGGACGGTACCTCGACACTCACGGGTAGGCCGACGTCCACCGTGCGGGCGGGCACCACCCGAACGTCGCTACGTCGTGAACCCATCAGTGATCCCAGTTCGTTTTTGAGTGACTCGGCAATATGGGGTGCCACGACTACGCCGTACCGCTGACGAAGTGCTGACGCGATGGATTCATCCAGATGCGAACCACCGATGCGGACAGACTTAGAGGTCACGATGCCTCCGAGGGAGATGAGCGCAGTCTCCGATGCGCCACCACCCAGCATGATGATCGGCGCCGCTACCGGCTCGTCCACATGGAGGCCTGCACCAATCGCTGCCGCAATAGGCGCTTCAATCAGTGTGGCGTCAACGGCTCCGGCCTGAAGGGCCGCCTGGCGAAGCGCGCGCCGTTCAATCGAGGTGGCGAATGCGGGCACACTCATGGTGGCGTGGACGCGACTCATGCGACTGAAGCCGGCCCGGTCGAAGAGGGCGCGAATCAGTCGAGCCGCAACGTCAAAATCGATGGTGGTGCCGTTGGCGAGTGGTCGGAAGTTGACAACATGGCGAGGGTCGCGACCGATATTACGCATGGCGGAATCACCAATATCAACGATGTCGCCCGTCCGAGTATCGATGGCCACCACGCTGGCCTCACGGAGAAACACTGATCCGTCGGCCGTCGCGAGACGAGTCACGGTCGTTCCCACATCAATCGCTACGTCAAGGGTCACGTGAAGATGCTAGGGCGACACCTAAATCCCTGGTCGCCGCTCTACCCTTTTACTTGTGCATGCCAATGTCACACCTCCAGATGGTGGAAACGAAAGACGGCTACGGTGGCGCCGTCGACGTGGTGTGGTTCCGCCATTGGGAGGGCGTTCCTACACGCACCCGTCGGAACTCCCTGGTGAATTCGAGCGGATACTTTCTAGCGTGCCGGCACCCGATATTCGGCGAACAAGCATCATGCTCTTGACTGCCGCGACCGCCCTCTTACTAGTGGGCTCATTCGCCCTCTACTCCACCGAAAATACAACACAACCCATGCTGGAGCACGTCGCATTTTCCCTGGACGCAATTCCGCACGTCGGGCAAGATGCCGCTATTTCATCCATCCAGCTCACGAGTGAACATGGCGGACGGCTGATATCTGGAGCGGGCATCATCGTCGGAAACGGTGATGTTGCCGTGACGACTATGCGCATGGGTGCTCACGATTCCATCACGGGTGCGACTCTAAAGCAACCACGCGTTGGCGCCCAGTGGATGGGATTTGATCGACACCTAGGACTCACGTACCTCCATCTGTTACACACGCTCGACACCACGCCGATCGCCGATCACCATGCAGTGGAGTCCGTTCTTGTGATCTCGCCCTTTTTCGCAGCCTCGTCGCGGACACTGAGATTTGCCTACGCCACGACCGTGCTCAGCGACCCCAGACGGACGACCAATGACGGCATCGTCAGCTATCTCACCTCCACAGTTCCCGACCAACTGCGAGGCCTCACCGGATCATTGGCTGTCGACAGTTCGGGCGACGTTGTGGCGATGTTGGGCAGTAACGGTCAGTGGATAACGGCTGAATATGTTTCGCGGGTGGCCTCGGCCTGGCTCGCCGCCCCCAACTGCCACGGCCGCCTCGGTATTGGTGGCGTACCGGCCGAGGGTGGGGGCGTCATCGTTACCGATGTGGCCCGGGGGCCTAGTTCCGGCAAGCTCCAGCGGGGCGACGTCATCACCGCTCTCAACGAGAAGAGTGTCGACACTATGGATGGCATCGTGACCGAACTTTACGCCACTGCCGGGCACACCTCCATGGTCGTGCAGTTTCTTCGAGAGCAGCAACCATCGTTCGTGGTCGTGCGACTGGCCTGTCTCTCCTAAGTTGCTGATATGAGCGATACCCCCTTCGGCAACTTTGGATTCATGGGCGACCTCATGAAGATGCTGGGCCAACAAGGCCCAAACTCGTGGTTGGAAACGGCCCGCGCTCTGGCGCTGAATATTGCACGGGGGGATGATGCCGATCCCAACCCGCTGCCGGTGGAGCGCCAACGACTGGAGCAGTACGGCCCACTCGTGGCTCGGCACATTGAGATGATGCTGGGCGTCCCCCAGACCACCCCCGCGCAGGCATCTACCCGCAGCGAGCTTTCAGAGGCCGCGCTCCGTGACTGGTCTCCGCTCGTGGCCCCTCATGCGAGCGCACCACCCGCAGCAACCACGCCTGAGGACGACAACCCCCTGGCCCCGATGTTGGCCCAATTGGGTGCCGCCATGGGGCCTCTCTTCATCGGATTTCAATTGGGCTCTGTCGCGGGACACTTTTCCGAGACGGCCTGGTCGCTCGGAGCCATTCCCCTTCCCCGTGAAAATGACGAGCGGGCCATCATCGTCAATAACGTCGCGCGCTTCGCCGATGAGTGGTCACTCGATCACGACCAAGCGATGATTTACGCCGTGGCCTACGAACACACGGCTGCGACCTACCTCCGTCAAGATGGAACGGCTACCGCACTAAGGGCGATGCTCTTTGACGCGGTGCAAGATGCACAAGCAGCCCAGGGCGACATCATGGGGCGCCTCACGGGACTGATGCAGGGTGGCGACATGAGCGAACTCATGAGTAATCCCGAGCAGCTCCTCAATGGCATTGAACTGGGGGAAGAAACGCCAGCGACGATTGCCATCGATGCGGCGAGTGTCTGCTTGCGGGCCACCTTTGACTTCATCGCGAGTCACGTCACCCACTCGATCGTTGGACCCACACCGCTACTAGATGAAGCACTCCGCCGTCACCGCCGTAGTGACGCCAAGGGCGAAGAGTCAGCGGCCGCCCTGTTTGGAATTTCCATACGAGGATCGCGTGTCGATATTGCCGAGCAGTTTGTGCGCGAGGTCGTCACAACATGGGGCATCGAAGAACTGACGCGACTATTTCAACTCGATGGACTTCCGAGTGCCGACGAATTAGTGCAGCCGGCATCGTGGCGCCGTCGCGTCACACAGTCACCGTTTTCCTAGGCGCGAAAACTATTCGTTTTCGTTGTAGCCGAGGTCCCACTCAATCTTGAGTTGCTCACGCTCCGCGTCACGGTTTACTCGCTCGCGATTACGGCGGAACTGGGGGTCGTGGGGAGGCAGGAGGCGCAGGCGAGCGTCTACGCGGTCCACGAAGGCCTGAATCTGCTCGGGCTCGCCAAAGACCATGCGGCACTCCCAGTGGGGGGCAACGGGGCCGAGGTAGATCACCTGGACGTGACCGACGGGGTTTTCGATCTCTGCCGGTTCAGTAGGCGAAAACTGGCTCATGGCCACTCCTTTTGAGTGTG
>WLNA01000010.1 GCA_009726065.1 Actinomycetota bacterium | reverse complement strand
TCGAGCACTCCGACCCGCTGCACAAGATCACGATCTTGCCTCGCGGCATGGCCCTCGGGGTGACCTGGACGTTGCCCGAAGAGGACCGTCACATTCACTCTCGTCAGTACGTCGAAGACTCGCTCTGCATGCGCATGGGTGGCCGCGTGGCCGAACTACTCATCTACGGCGACCTCTCCACCGGAGCCTCCGATGACTTGCAGCGCAACACCGAACTGGCGGGCCGCATGGTTCGCGAGTGGGGTATGTCCAAGCGCGTCGGCCCAATGGCCTGGGGTTCGAACAACCAAGTCTTCCTGGGCGAAGGTCTCATGCAGACCCGCGACTACTCAGACGACACGGCCAAGATCATCGACGAAGAAGTCGAGCGTATTTTGCGCGAGCAGGAGGCCCGGGCCATTGAAGTCCTGACCCTGCACCGTCGGGGACTCGAAGCCGTGGCGCAGAAGCTGTTGGCCGAAGAGAGCATCGACGGCGAGACGGCGGCCCAGTTGATTGACGAGGCTCACGGCCAGGCCGTGCACCCCTTTGGCAAGAAGACGGTTCGCACCATGCTCGAGACCACGAATCACGACGCCCTAACCGCGGCGGCCAAGCTCGCCGAAGAGCCAACACCTGAGGCCTAAGTAAATAACGGTCTAACGACCGTTCAGACCACTCTCAAGACCATTCGTCCCCACGACACCTTGCATCAGCAGCGGGGTGCCGGCACTCACGATTCCGTAGTTGGCGGCAATCCACGCGTCCGGTGGCGTAATCGGCACCCCGGCCGAGGCCTTCATCGTTGTGGTGATAGTGCGACGTCCCTGGAAGTAGGTAAAGGTCACCGGCACGTTCTTGCCCTGCACCGGAGCGATACGGACCGTCCCGTTGTGGGCCATCGCACTGATCCAGGCCAGGGCCGTGCCGGCGAGAGTCGGTGACGAGAGTCGGGCGTAGCCGTTACCGGCCGAGTAGAGCGTGGCGACAATCCCCTGAGGGGAGCTCACGCGCAACGTGGCCCACCCGGCGGCCGGTACTCGAGTGTCGGGCACGAGCGTGACGCCAATAGTCGCCGAGGGTTCGACATCGATCGAGATGGGGGCGATGGTGAAACCGGGGACCTGCAGTTTCAGCTTGACGTGGGCCGTCACCTCGAGGGGGTTGTAGAGATTGATTGACTCGGTCGCATCCCCGTTGGTGTTGACCGAAGCGAAGTAGGCCTCCGTCGCGGGGAGGGGCTGGCCGGTCAGTATCGAGGCGTACTTGGAGATCACGATGAGGGCCGAACCAACGAACGATCCCCGCAGGGCCGTGACGTGGACGGCCAGACTCTTGGCCTCAACGACCTGGCGGCCGAGGTCGAGCGTCAACTGACCGTTGGCCGCAATCACGAGACCCTGGTAGGGGGCCGGGGCCAGATAGCCCAGCGACGACTGCGTTGAAATATCAATAACGGTCGGCGTCGCCGAAGGGTTAACCAACGTCAAACGCGTGGTCATGCCGTTCGCAGTGCCGAGGCCCGAGGCGTACCAGTCGGTGACGCCCTCACCCTGACAGGGCACCGAGGTGGAGTCCGGTCCGGCCGTAAAGAGTGAACCGACGACCCCGGAGCCGTCGACTTGGGCCCGCACCGAGACCGATCCGTTCGGCGTCGCTCCGACCGGCACGAAGAGGGTGTCGTTCGGTTCAATCGAGGCCGAGGAGGCCAGGACCGAGGTGTCGTTGGTCACGGCCAGATCGAGGTGGCGACGTTCCGACGACGAGTTCCAGAACTTGGCCCCACCGGAACCGGGCGAGCCGGCGGCCGAAATACCAACGCAGTAGAGCGAGGTCGACTCGGCGCCCAACGCGGGATTCAACGTTGAAGAATTGATACTGGGATTGGACTGGTTCGGTAGCACGCTGGCCACCACGGCACCCGTGACGAGCAGCAGAGCGGCCGTCATGGATCGAGTGGGTCGCCGCATTAGCCCGCCACCGTCTCTTCATCCGTCATTTCGTCTTCCTCGTCACTGACCCCGGCCGTGACCGAGTTCGTGCGATGGCGACGGCCCGTGATTTCACCGAGTCGCTCACTACCACCAAAGCCCAGGAGGTAGAGACCCCAGAGGGCCACGGTGAAGAGAGCAAGTAGTCCGTTGAGGGGGAACTGGTGGAGCACAATCTGGCCCTGACCGCCGGAAGTCTCGTAGGCCGCGACCCAACCGAGACGGGTGTGGCGGGTGACGGCGTGGCCGTTGACTTCAAGGGCGAAGGCCGACGAGGGAGCCAGGCCCGCGATGACGTACCCCGACGACACGTTGCCGGCGAGAGTGTCGTCACGAAGCACGGGGCTCCAGTCGCGCACGCTGTCGGCCTGTGACGAGGTGACGTCCTTAGTAAGAGGGTTGGCCCGTTCGGCCACGATGCCGTGGAACTGCGTGTTGGAGTAGATCAAGAGGCCACTGGATTTAGAGACGAGGGCCAAGTCACTCTGGCGGTCCAGCCCCTCGAGCAAGGAGGCCGGTGGGGACATCGTGACCGCCGACTGCAGTCCGGCGAGCGGGGGCACCGAGGCCGTCATCACGACGATGTCCGAGATTCCGGCCGGGGCGAGGAGGCGACCGACGTGGGTCGTCTTACCTTCGGCCGCGAGACGCACGGCCTCCATCAAGAAGTCTGAGGTGCCCGAGGCCGGGGGCGTAAAGAGCACCGAGCCGTTCGGACCACCGTTCATCGAGGTGGCGGCGGCCAGACCGGGCATGACGGACCAACCGGCCATCGGCATGGCGCGAGGATCGGCCAACCACAAGACGCGATAACCACCGGGCGTGGCCGGGGTGTAGGCCGAGAGTGACTCGGCGGCCGAGGTCTGCGGCAGGGAGTAGCGACCGTCGGTGGCGTGGGTCAGAATCGGCAGGGGCACCAGCAGCACGAACCCGGCGGTCACGACGGCCACGGCGTGGGGCCAGCCGAGGGCCCGCTCGTTGAGATCGTGTTCCAGAGTCGTCACGGCCACGCCGACGAGCACGGAGAGCAGGAGGCCGATCAAAATCACGAGGGCCTCAACGTCCGGAGCGAAGGAACCGGTCAGGTTGCGGGCGACCCCCACCGTGAGGAGGACGACGAGGCCAAGAACCACGAACCACTCATTGACCATGGTCCGTCGTTCACCTCGGGCCAGCAGTACTCCCCCGAGTGCGACGAGCGGGGCGGCCCAGCTCAAGAGGCCCTGACCAAAGACGCCGTCGGCGGCGCGAATGATGTGAGAGAAGTCGAGGTTGGACCAGGCGCCGAGGGGCAGGCCGAAGACGCCGAGGGCACGGCGACCGGCCAAGAGGGTGTCGATGGTGAGCGGGGCCAGCAGCAGCGCGGCACCCATCACTAATTGCCCGAGGGTGCGCCACGGCATCTCGAGGCGTTCGGCGTTCGGCGTGAGGCGGTTCGCAAACCACAGCGCGATCACGACCAGAGCCACCAGCACAAAGACGACGGGGGCGAAGGCTCCGAGCATCGTCATCACGATGACGGCCTTGGCGATCTGACCGGCCCGGGTGCGGCCCCACTGGCGTGAGCCGAAGGGACGCGACGGTTCGTAGGGAAAGGAACGGAAGGTGCCGACGTTGAGGAGCGCCAACACGCGACGGAGCAGGAAGGGCAGGCCGGCGAAGATGATCAACAGATCGGTGCGGCCCTGCTGGAGGAGGTTCACGCCGACGGGCATGGCCATGTAGGAGAGGGCCGCAAAGAGGCGAGCCCGATTGGAAATAACGTCACGCAGCAGGCGGCCCACGCCGTAGACGCCGATGGGGACGGCCAGAATCAAAACGGCCCGAGGCAAGATGCCCATGCGACCACCAACAAGGGTGCCGGCCGCCGCGATCAGTCCGTAGCCGGGCATACCCGGGGCCCCGGAGCCAACGCCGTTGGGCGACCAGGAGGCGAAGAAGTGGTGCCAGTTGGCCCACCACGAATCAAGGGGAATCAGGCGTCCGACAATCGGGAGGTGGGCCGCGACCAGGTTGCGAGCACCGATGAACCACACGAGTACGGCCACGGCCACGAAGGCGAACTGGGTGCGGAAACCCTCGAAGAAGGTCCGGATAGAGACTTCGGCCGGGGCGTCGCTGGCGTAGAGATCAAAGTCGGGATTCTCAGAGATTTCGAGGGCCGTCGTCGCCGACACCTTGACCTTGGTCGTGACCGGTTCGAGGAACTGCTCGGGGATGGTGCCACGGGCAATGTCGATACCTTCGTGGAAGAGTCGCTGCAAGAAGACTTGGGCCCGGCTCGATCCCGAGACTTGCAAGAGACGGATGCCCCCGTCGGAGAGCACGCGCAGACGAAGGTTGAACTCGCGGCGGCGGCGAATCTCCCCGCGATGACGAATGACAAAACTCCACGCGCCCGATACGGAGGCGACCCGCTCGTGGTCGCGACCGGCGGCGGCGATCACGAGTTCGGCGAGGTCCAAGATGGCGAGGAGGGGAAGAATCAAGAAGAGGGAGAGACGACCCCAACTCGAAAGGACGGTCATCAGCTGGTGGCGGCGGCGTAACTCTTGCACCGAAGTGCGTCGCGTGCCCTTCGCCGTGGTGGCGCGAACCCCCGAGGTCAATGACTGGCGGTGGGCTACGACGGCTTCGGGCGCGACGATGACACGGGCGCCGGCGATCTGGGCCCGCCAACAAAAGTCCACGTCTTCACCAATGAGCGTGATGGCCTCGTTATAGCCCCCCAGGGATTCGAAGAGGTCGGCCCGAACAAGCGTCACCCCACCCGGTGCCACAAAGACGTCCCGTTCGGCGTCGTGCTGACCGGCGTCGATCTCGCCCTCTTCAATGCGTTCGACGACGGCGCCGAAGCGGTCCAACATCTGCCCGACGTGCACCAGGGCCGATTCGTCCTCGTACCCGACGAACTTCGGTGAAACGATGGCCGCGTTCGTCCGGTA
The DNA here is from genome assembly GCA_009726065.1 of Actinomycetota bacterium. Taxonomy (GTDB): domain Bacteria; phylum Actinomycetota; class Acidimicrobiia; order Acidimicrobiales; family RAAP-2; genus RAAP-2. The sequence continues at coordinate 20,703 of WLNA01000010.1, read as the reverse complement.
GGCCGCTTCGACCAGGCCGCGGGTCGCGTTGGGGCGCAGGCGAACATCGTCGTGGCAGAGCAGTAGGAAGGCGGCCCCCTGGACGGTGGCGCTGACGTTGTTAACGGCGGCCGCGTAACCGTCATTTTCGGGAAGGATCTTGACGAAGGCCAGGGGGGCGATGGCGGCCACGCGGGGGGCGATATCTGACGAGTCGCCGTTGGCTAGCAACAAAATACTTAAATCCTCGTAGTCCTGGGCCACGAGAGAGACCAGTGTGGCCTCTAAATCAGGACCAGGACCCGTGGTAACAACGACGGCCACGACGGCCGGAGCTCGAGTATCCATCAGGGTATTCAGGCTAGTTCGGGGAGGTCGGAAATTGGGGGTGCTAACTTTTGTTTGCAAAGTGCTATACTTATGTTTACACAGTGAGGAAAGGAACCACTATGGCAGATATCACCACAATGGCCAGCACATTAGGCCGCGAGACCGCCACCAAGGTGCGCGAATTCGCCGCTACCAACTCGGCCGCGAAGAAGACCAAGGACGCGATCTACACGATCGTCGGACTCGGCGTTTTGAGCGTTCAGAAGATCAACGTGGCGGCTAAGGCCGCCCGGACCAAGGTTGACGAGACCGTCGACACCGAGGGCCTCAACGCCGCGGTGAAGAGCAACACGGCTGACATCACCTCGGCCGTGAAGCGCACGGCCGCCACCGTCGACGCCAAGGTCAACGAAGTCATCGCTATGGCCGAGGCCATCGTGACGCCGTACGAAGAGAAGTTGCCCACCGCGGCCCGCGAAGTTGCGGCCAAGGTTCGGGCCATGAGCACCGCGGCTCGCGCCAAGGTGACCGAGGCCCTCCACGACGACGTCGTAGTCGAGGCGCCCGTTGTTAGTGAGTCGGAGACAACTCCGGCTTAGTGGGTCGCTGGGGCGTTGGTCGCATCGGTAACGATGTCGGCCAACGTCTCAGACCACGAAATCTCTGGTCGCCAGCCAGTCGCCGCCTCCAGCTTGGAGGCATCACCGCGAAGCAGTGGCACATCTACCGGGCGCAGCAGCGCCGAATCTTCAACGAACCGCAACTGGGGATTGACCAGTTGCCGTAATTCGTCGGCCACGTCGTACATCAGCACGTCACGGCCCGAAGCCACGACGTAGACCTCACCGGCGACGCCCCGTTCTACGAGGAGTCGGTAGGCCCGCACGACGTCACGCACGTCAGTGAAGTCCCGACGCGACGTCAGATTGCCGACGGCAATATCAGTGGCACCACTACGGGTGGCCTCGACCATGCGTGAGGCGATTCCGGGAATGAAGAAGGACGGGCTCTGCCCGGGTCCCACGTGATTACAGGGCCGGGCAATGACGACGCGCTGGCCAAAGCCCCGCACGGCCTGCTGGGCAAAGACTTCACCGGCCAACTTGCTGGCCGCATAGGGCGAAGCCGGACGAGGCTCGATTGACTCGCGTAGTGGCATCTCTTCCGGGCTACGGGGTCCGTAGACCTCGGCCGAACTGACAAAGAGCACAGTCGCCTTCGGTACGACTTCTCGCGCGGCGGCCAAGACGTTGGTCGTCCCCGACACGTTGACGTCCACAACGGCCGAGGGATTGAGCCAGGAGGAGCCCACGTGACTCAAGGCCGCGAGATGGTAGATGGCGTCGGGCTGGGCCACGGCGATCGCCGCCCGCACCGCTTGGTAGTCGGTGATGTCTTGCGGTAAGTCGAGAATGGCCACCGAGTCACCGAGGGACTCGAGGTGGGCCCGCAGGTGACGACCGACAAAACCATTTCCGCCCGTGATGAGTGCCCGCATGAGACCGAATGCTACTTAGGAATGCGTAACGAGCGAGTCGTAGAGCGAACGGTGGGCCACGACGGTGCGCTCCCAGCTGAACTGCTCGGCTCGCTCTCGGGCGAGGCGGCTCACGGCCTCGCGCTCGCTCTCCGAGCGGTGTTTGGTGCTCGCCATCTCGGCGGCCAGGGCCACCACGTCACCCACCGGGACCAACCGGGCCACGGTGCCGGCCACTTCTTGCATCACGGTGTCGGCCGAGGTGATGACCGGGGCCCCACAAGCCAGCGCTTCGAGCACCGGCAGACCAAAGCCCTCGCCCCGTGAGGGGTAACAGACGGCCCGGGATGAACGCATCAAGGTCGGGACCAGGGCGTCATCGACGTACCCCAGTCGGCGTATGCGATGTGTAAAGGGGTGATTCGTTATCTGTTGGGCCACACCATCGGTCCCCCACCCGGCCTGACCGGCCAACCACAGCTCGACCTCGGGGTCCTCAGCCGCCACCAGCGCAAAGGCCTCGAGTAGCAGGTCGAGTCCCTTCCGGGGCTCAAATGTTCCAAGAAAGAAGAAGTAGGGAACGCCACTCGGCAGCCCGTGGCTGGCCAACGTGGCGCTGCGCTCGTCGCTCACGGTGAACCGTTCGAGGTCGACGCCGAGTGGGATCGTCGTGATGGGTGCGGTCGGATTCACAATCTCGTGGAGGAGTGACGTCGTCGTCTCACTAATAGAGATGAGGGCGTCGGCATTCTTCGCGGCGTACCGAATGGCCCGTTGGAAGAAGAGAACTTTGGACCGTTCGTGCCACTCGGGGTTAGTAAAGAAGGTCAAGTCACAGATCGTGACGACCGTCGGCATCGTGCGACGGCGGGGCATGGTGTAGTGCGGGCCGTGCCACACGTCCGCCGTTACCCGCGAAGAGCGGCCGAGCACCACGGCCTCGTAGAGCAGACGGGCCGGACGGGCGTTCGGCACGATGTCCACCACGTGGGCCGGGGGTGACCACTGATGCCACCGCTCGGCATCACCGACTTGGGAGACCAGCGTGAGATCACAGTCGTCGTTAGCGACGCGCGAAGCCAACTCCACCACGTAGCGACCGGCTCCGGCCGGTTGGGCCGGGACAGCGGAGACGTCGAGGGCCAGCCTCACTGCCAGCCCGCGATGTGCTGTTCGGCCATCGAACTCCACGTTAATGAAGCGACCGACGAACGACGGTTTGAACGAGTGGCCTCGTCATCGGGTAACGCGATCGCGCGCTGCAGTCCTTCGGCAATGTTCTCAACCGAGAGGGCCTCGACCGTAACCACATCGCTACGGCCCTGCACGCTGGGCACGGTGGAACTAGCCACGACCCGCGTTCCAACGTTGAGCGCCTCGAGGGGTGGGAGGCCCCACCCTTCGGCCAAGGGGACGTAGGCGACGACGGCCGCACGAGCCAGGAGCCCCGTCAGCACACCGCGGTCGACGGGCCCGAGCGAGATCGCACCCTCCAACGTCACGCCGCCCCAGCCTTGGGGGCCGACGAAGACCAGCGGGCCGAGTTCGCGGTGGCGAGCGGCCCGGTGGGCCTCAATAAGGCGAGGGAGATTCTTGCGGGGTTCAATCGTTCCGGGGCAGAGGGTGAACGGTCCGGTGATGCCGTGTGCGGCCAGTAGCCGCGAGGCGGCGTCACCACTGAACTCCCTGGCGCGATCGAGTCCGAGGGTGATTTCGAAAATACGGCTGGGGTCGATTCCCTCGGCCGCCACCCGTTCGGCGGTGGCCGGAGTGGTGACGAAGATACGAATGTCGTCTCGTTGACGAATCAGCTGAAACCTCGACTCGTGGAACTCCCGACCCCGGGCCGTCGTGCTCTCCGGTTGGTCGCGCCAGACAAAATCGTGGAGGGTTACGGATCGAACGAGGCCCGGACGGGGCGACCCGAAGGGGCCGGTAAAGGTGGTGGCGTGTATGACCGTGGCGAGCGCGGAAACCCCAACGTCCGACGTGGCCCAGCGTTCGGCGTAGTAACGGCCCCGCAACTTTTCGGCCACCGTGCCCCACCGCGAAGTGCCGATGGCGGGCGGACCGACTTCCTGTACGTGCCACTCGCCGTGGTGCTCTTGCATACCGGTGAGGAGGCCGCGAACGTAGGTTCCGATGCCACCGGGTTGGGGGCGTCGAAGTTGGTCGACACTGATGGCCACCGTCTTCACTTTGTCCGACTTTCACTCACGGCGTCACGATAGAGCCGTTCGTACCGTTCGGCCACCACCGGGGGCGAGAAGTCGACCGCGCGCACGTTGCCGGCCGCCGCTAGGAGCTGACGGTGCGACTCGTCGGCGAAGTTACGCAACACACTTGCGATAATCGCGTCGTGGTCGTAGAGCTCCACGAGATCAGCTGCTCCTTCGAGGAGTTCACGATTCACGTCAGTTGACGTTGCGACCACGGGAATCGAAGCGGCGAAGGCCGCCACGGGCAGCGAGGGAAAGCGAGCCCCGTCAGAGAGGTGCAGCACGCTGCGGGCCTCCCAGAGCAGTCGGCGGGCCCGGGTTCGGGAGCGAACGATGACGTCGGGACACTCGGCCTTGAAGCGGGTGCCGGCCTCACGACTGGCCAGCACCACGACTTGTGATCCTTGAGCCTGGGCCAGTTGGGTGAGCTCGGGGGCTAACGCCAAGAACAGTTCGGCCGTACCCGTCACACTGACTAACAGCGAGTTACCCACCTTCGGGCGCGTCTTAATCGCGACGGCCGGATGAGCCACGGCAATGTCCTGGTTCTCGATCTCGAGGACCGACTGCACTTCACGGCGTGCGGCGTACGAAGTGGCCACGATCTGGGCACCCCGGTCGACGGAACGACGCAGCTGTTCGATCCGCCATCGTCCGGCCGACTCGTCACGGAGTGGTCGAAGGTCGTCGACGGAAACCAGGAGCGGCGTGCGCTTAGTCGGTGGCACCAACGTCCCGGCCACGTGCAGTACATCGAGTGGGGGCAAGAAGCGATCGATGGCCGGACCGCGGCCCCGTCGCCACAGTGGTCGGAGCACGCTGGGAAAGGTCCGCACCACGCCGTCGACCGGTTCATCCATCTTGCGGGTGGCGAAAGTGACGAGTTCGAGGGTGCGTTCTTCAAGGGCGCCGACGAGATTCATCATCGTGTCGCCGAGCGGTTCGAGTGATCCGGCGAGGTCGAGACCGACGCGCAGGGTCGGTGGCCTCAACGGGACACCAATCGACGGTGCATCTCGTTCGTCCACGTGGGCCGTTGATCTGTGGCCCACGGGCCAAAGGCTTCACTACTCAAAGCGACGATGGCCACCGCGGCGACGGGGTCGACTAAAAGTAGTGCGCCACTCTTACCGAAGTGGCCGTAACTGGTAGCCGGCCACTCCGAACCCATCCAGTGATCTTTGGTGCCCTTGACTTCGGGACCGAGGGCCCACGGGCAGGGTGAGAAGGAGCCGAAGCCCGGCACCACGCCGTTCAGTTCGGGTAGGTACGCCGTGCGCATGCGCTTGAAAGTGTCGGGACTGAGCAGGTCACCCCGCAGCCACGTCGTGGCCAACGCTTCGGCCGAGGCCAGCGAACCGCGTAGTCCGGCCGTCACGGAACCGGCATCAGTGACGTCGTTCATACCCACTGGTGCGAGTAAGCGATCGTTGAGCCACTCCAGTGGTGGCCGTTCCTTGACGATTCGCTTGACCAAGAGGTCGTAGCCGTAGGTCGAGTAGATGCGACGCTGTCCTACCGGTTGGGTCGGTGCCGAGGCATCTATGCCGACCCCCGAGGCGTGGGCCAGCAGGTCGCTCACCGTCGAGTTTGCGGGACCGATAGGGGCGTCGAGCTTGAGGTACTGCCAGTCGTGCTCAATACCGACGGCCACGGCCACCACCAGCTTGGAGAGCGACGCCCAGTCGTAGATTCGTTCACGATCGCCTTCGGTGGCCACCGTTTCCATCGCCCCGTCCCGTAGCGCGAGGAGTGAAACTGCCGAACCCGAGGGCCAGCCCGCCAGCAGTGATGTCTTCCTCATACTTTGGAATACTACCGACCCCGCCTCTAAGGTCAGGGGCGTGATAACTGTCCTGTGTGGTGGAGTGGGCGCCGCCCGCCTCCTGCGGGCCTTGCGCACCCAAATTGACGAGCGCGACATCGTGGCCATCGTCAACGTCGGCGACGACCTCGAACTACACGGACTGACCATCTGCCCCGACATCGACACCATCACCTACACCCTGGGCGGTCTGAACGACGACGAACGGGGTTGGGGCCTCAAGGACGAAACGTGGCGAGCCATGGGCCGGCTCGGTGAGCTCGGTGGGGAGTCCTGGTTCTCGCTCGGTGATCAAGACCTCGCCACCCACCTCTACCGGACCCAACGGATGCACGAGGGTGCGACCAAACTCGAGGTCACGGCCGAACTGGCCGAAAAACGCGGACTGACCTTGCGCATGCTTCCGGCCTCCAACGACGTGATTGCCACCCGACTCGACACCGAAGTTGGCGACCTCTCCTTCCAGGAGTACTTCGTGAAGCACCACCACGGGGTGACGACGTCGGCCGTTCGTTACGTTGGCGGTGCCACCGCCACTCCGGCCCCCGGCGTCCTCGAGGCCATTGCGTCGGCCTCGCGCATCATCATCGCCCCGTCGAATCCCATTCTCTCGATTCAACCGATCGTCGAGATGCCGGCCGTCGCCGAAGCCCTGCGGGCCCGACGCCACGACGTCATCGCGGTAACACCACTAATTGGTGGCGCGGCCTTGAAGGGTCCGGCCGATCGCTTGATGAACGAGTTGGGCTACGAAGCAAGTAACGCCGGCATCGCTCGCTACTACGCCCCCTACGCCGCCACGCTGGTGATCGATGAAGTCGATGCCGAGACGGCCCCCGGGGTCGAAGCGGCGGGGATGCGGGCCGTGGTTACGACGACCATCATGGCCAATCCCCTCCACGCCGAGGCTCTCGTTCGCGAGCTCCTCAAGTGAGCGCACTACAGATCTGGGCGCTGCGCGGCGTCGGGGAGATTGCTGAGAACGATTCATTGGCCGATGCCATCGTCAGTGCGCTGGCCACGTCAGAGCTGACGCTGCAAGACGGGGACATCCTCACCGTCACGAGCAAAGTAGTCAGCAAGTCCGAAGGCCGAACCGTGCCCTTCGACGGGACTGATGAAGACAAGGTCCGTCTCATCTTGCAAGAGTCCAAGCGGGTCCTTCGTCGCCGGGGCACCCTGCACATTGTGGAGACGCATCACGGATTTATCTGCGCCAACGCCGGCATTGATCTTTCGAACACGGCCGAGAACACGGCCGTGTTGTTGCCCGTCGACCCCGACCGTTCAGCCCGTCGTATTCGTGGCGACGTACAACGTCGACTCGGCGTCTCGGTTGGCGTCATCGTCACCGACACCTTTGGCCGCGTGTGGCGCTCCGGCGTCACCGACGTCGCCCTCGGCGTGGCCGGTATCAAGCCCGTGCTCGATCTGCGGGGCACCACGGACGCCACGGGCCGCGTGTTGGAAGCGACCGAAGTGGCTGTGGCCGACGAGATCGCTGGCGCGGTCAATCTCGTCCTAGGTAAAGCGGCCGGAACCCCCTTTGCGCTGGTGCGCGGCATTGATCCCGCCGTCTTTGGTGAGGGCAGTATCAGCGAACACGTCATCCGGCGGGCCGCCGACGACCTCTTTCGTTAGTGGGTGCGGTAACTGGCCCAGGCGTCGCTGATCAGCGTGTCGAGGTCGGAGTAGCGAAGTTCCCAGCCGAGGACGGCTTGGGCCTTGTCGTTGCAGGCCACCGAGGCCGCTAAGTCCCCGGGGCGACGCTCGGTGCGTCGAACGTCCAACGTCTGACCAGTCACTCGCTCCACCGCTTCGATCATCTGCAAGTTGGAGTAGCCGGTGCCGGTGCCGAGATTGAGCACCAGATTGTTCTCTCGATTTAAAACATCGAGGGCCAGGATGTGGGCGGCGGCCAAGTCCTTGACGTGGACGTAGTCACGAATACAGGTGCCGTCGGGTGTGTCGTAGTCGGTGCCGTAGAGCGAAACGAACTCACGGTCTCCCGCGGCCACCGCCAACAAGATTGGAATGAGGTGGGTCTCAGGACTGTGCAGTTCCGGATGGGACAGCGTGCCACCAGCCGCGTTGAAGTACCGCAGGCGGGCTACGTTGATGCGTCCCTGTCGGGCCAACCAGTCGAGGGCCTGCTCCACCATGTACTTGGACTGGCCGTAGGGATTCTGTGGTTCGACGTGGTGGGTCTCGTCGATCGGCAATGTCACTTCCGGTCCGTAGACGGTCGCCGTGGAGGAGAAGACGAACTTTGGCACCCGTTGCTCGACCAGCACCTCGAGCAGCTGCAGTGACTCGGCCACGTTGTTGCGGAAGAACTTCTCGGGAACGTGCATCGACTCCCCCGCCTCAATGTGAGCGGCGAAGTGAATACAGGCGTCGAGATGACCGAGGGAGCGAATGAGATCTTGGTCACCACTGCGACCCTCGTGAAACTCAATGGCCGGGGGAACGTTGTCCGGCGCCGATGAGGAGTAGTTATCGATGCCAACGACCTCGTGTCCGGCCTCCAGCAACAGTTCGGCCGTGTTGGAGCCAATGAAGCCCGCTACCCCCGTAATGAGAACCCTCACTCGGGTCCTCCGAGGCGAACCTCACCGCGCAGGATAGAACCGGCGGGCACCGTAACGCCGCCGCCAATAACACAGGTGGCTTCAAGGATGGCCCCGCGGCCAATCGTGGCACCGGGTCCGATGATGCAGTCACGAATCGTGGCCCCCTCGTGCACCACGGCCCCGGGCAGCAGAACGGAGTTCTCAATCGTGGCGTTGGCCCCCACGACACAGTCGCGATCAATGGTCGCAAGTGACAAGTCGGCATCGTCGACGTGGGCACTCTGGTGAACCCAGTTGAAGTTAGCCACCGGCGTTGTCAGTGACACGGGGCGACGGGACTCCAAGATGTCGCGGTGAGCTTCGAGGTAGGCCTGGGGTGTTCCAGTGTCGAGCCAGTAGGAGTCGTCCGAGTGGGCGTAGAGCGAACCACGTTCGACCAGAGCGGGAAAGGTCTGACGCTCCACCGAGACGCGCACGTCGGGCGCGATGGTCTCGATGACCGAAGGCTCCAGCACGTAGGTACCGGCGTTGATCTCATTCGTCGGCGCTTCGTCCCGTGGTGGCTTTTCCACGAAGGCAATCACACGGCCGTCGGGGTGTGTCGGCACGACACCGAATCGGGAGGGATCGTCCACGGGGTGGAGGGCAATCGTCGCTTCGGCTCCCCGCTCGCGGTGAAAGGCAATCAGGCGCGTCACGTCGAGGTCGGTGAGGACGTCACCGTTCACGACAATAAAGGTCTCGTTGATACCGGCATCGAGCGCGGCGAAGCGAATGGCGCCGGCCGTGTCGAGGGGCGATGGTTCGACGGCGTAGGTGACGTGCACCCCGGCCACCGTGTGGTCGGGGTAGGCCGCAATAAAGCGATCGGGAAGATAGCCCAGTGAGAGCACCGCTTCCGTGACGCCGTGCTTGGCGAGGTTGGCCAAGACGCGCTCGAGCATCGGCACGCCAACAATTGGCAGCATCTGCTTGGGGGCGCGGTACGTGAGAGGTCGCAGGCGAGTTCCTTCACCACCCACGAGGATCACCGCGCGCACGATGGGGACTACCGAACTGTCGTGGAGGTCGTCGTACCGGAACCGTTGGTGGCCTGCTGGAGCTGGACCATATAGGCCAAGGTCTCCGTGCTGGGCTCACCGGGCTTGACGCCATCGGGCGCAAAGAAGAACGTGATGCGCATCAGGTCGGTGAACTTCACCGATGCGGGATCGGTCGTGATGACGGGATCCTTTTGGCCGAACTGCGACCAGTAGGCGATACCGATGTGTCCGACCTGGCCGGCGTACTGCTTCGAGCCCTTGGGGCACTTCGCGCCGTCCTGATAGCTGTACTTGGAGACGACGTCGCCCGCAGTCGTAGAAGGGAAGGTGAGGCTCTTGTCGGAAATGGTCAAACCGGGGTGCTGGTCCATGAACGTGGCCAACGTGGCGTTACGGCCCGCCTCTTCGGCGACCCTCGGCGAGATAACGAGAACGTTCTTTTGGGTCACAGTGAGACCATTTGTGGCCGTCGCGGCATCCGCGACGAGGGCCGGCATGGTGGTGCCACAGACTTCGCCGTTAAAGGCCGCAAACCAGGTGGTGCCAATGGCGGGCGCCTCGGCACTCGCGGGATTCTGGTATTCGTAACGCGAATAGACGACGGTGAGAAGGCCGAGCACAACAATGAGGGTGATCGCACCGTAGTAATTCATTGGTCGCGACTTTTGGTAGGCCTTGCCACCGCCAGCGGCACCGACTCGGCTGACCCATTTACCTGAATTGCTCTTAGCCACGAGTTCAGGCTACTAAAGACCCGACGGCCTTACTGAATGCGGTTCACGTAGGGGCGGAGGGACTCGAACCCTCACTGGAGGCGGTTTAAGCGCCTTGCCTCTGCCATTGGGCTACGCCCCCACGTCAACACGACGCCCCTACCGTAATACCTCCGTCGAGGATGCGGGAACTCAGTACATCGAACGGCGTAGAAATTCCGCGGGCCGCGTGGCTGTCCTGATTTCTCACAACCTGACCGGTAGCCTGTTCTGCGTGACCGGCCTCTGGAAGGTGTCACTGGCCCGAATCTGGGTATTTGTCGGTGTCGCCTCACTCGTTCTCCCCCTGGCGGTGACCCCTGCCCGCCTAGCGCATGGGGCCACCATCGCGCAGACTCGCGCCCTGATAGTCAGCCTCGCAGCCACTTTGGCGAAACAGGAGCAGTTAAGTGAAGCGCTGGCCGAGAAGTACAACAACTCCAACGCCGTCCTCAGCCAGCTTGATACCGAGCTGGCCCGCCTACGAAGCCAGATCATTGAAAAACGTCAGCAACTCGGCACTACGTCGAGTTCAATGCGCGAGGCCTCAATCCGCGCCTACGTGCTCGGTGCGGCCGACGCCCAGTTTCTCGCCCTCTTCCAACAAGACATCAGCCTCTCTGACGCACGCACCCAGTACGAAGAACAGGTCTTAGGCAACTTGCACGCGCTCGCGCAGTCCTTGAAGCAACAACAGGCTTCGCTCAACCACTCCCTGCAGAGCGAGAGTCAAAAGCGAGCGGCCAAGGCCGCTGAGGCGGCCAACATCCGCAACCTGTTGGCACAAAATGCGGCCAACGAGAAGAGCACTCGCGCCACGATGGCAAAAGTAACGAAGAAGCTCAAGCGCCAAATCATCGACTACGAAATTGTTGTCGCCAAAGCGGCCTCCAAGCGCGGTGACACCAAGGCCGTCGCCGCCGCAGTGGCCGCCGCGGCCGCAGTCGGTGGTCAGGCCGCCGCTAACGAAGTCATTGCCGCCATTAAGAAGGCGCCGGGGGTCCAGGGATCGGCCGCCGGCTCCAAGGCCGGCATGGCCGCACTGGCCGCAGCCAAAAGTGTGATTGGCACGCCGTACGTCTGGGGGGGCGAGTCGCCCCGCTACGGCTTTGACTGTTCGGGGCTAACCCAGTGGGCCTGGCAGCAGGCCGGTTTTCGTATTCCCCGAACCGCGGCCACGCAGTACTACGGGATGCGCCACATTCCCTTCAACAAGATTCAGCCGGGCGACCTGCTCTTTTATTACAACCTCGACAACGACCACCAGATTGACCACGTCGTGATGTACGCGGGATCGGGACCGTGGGGCACCAACACGATCATCGCGGCGGCTCACCGTGGTACGAACGTGTCGCTCGCACCTCTCTTCACCTACGGACTTTACGGAGTCGGGCGACCGTAGGATTAATCGCTATGGCGATCCGCCTCTCCATCATCATTCCCGCTCACAACGAAGGTGCGCGCCTCGAGCAGGGCCTGCGTCGTCTCGAACCAATCATCGATGCATTCGGTCGTGACGAGCTCGAATTAATTGTGATTGACGACGGCTCGAGTGACGACACCGGCCTTCGCGCCAGCCAACTGCTCGCCTCACTCCCCCACTCACTCGTTATCAAGATGGAACAGAATGCCGGCAAGGGCGCGGCGCTGAAACTCGGAGCCTCAGTGGCCCTGGGCCGCGATGTCATAATCACCGACGCCGACACCGCCATCAACCCCGGTCAGATGCCGGCTCTCCTCGCAGCACTAGCCGGGAACGATATGGCCGTGGGATCACGAGCCGTCGATGGCGTGATCCGGTACGACAGTGTGCTGCGTACCGTGGCCGGTAGTCAGTTCAATCGCCTCGTGCGCCACTGGACTAAGACGACCCTTCGCGATACGCAGTGTGGTTTTAAGGCTTTTCGTCTGCCGATTATTCGACTCTTCGCCATCTTTGGTCAGGTCGAGGGCTTCGCCTTCGATGCCGAGTGGCTCTACCTCGCCAACCGCCTCGGACTGAGCGTCGCCACGACACAAGTCACGTGGGATGACGTGGCCGGATCGTCAGTGAGTCTGGGCCGGGACGCCTGGGCGATGCTCAAGGAGATCCGTGACGTACCCCAGACCTCGTATCGCACCGTGGTGGTTCGCGTGCCCCGCGGGGACGTCAATCGCGAGGCCGTGGCTACCGCCTGCAAGCAGTCGCGGATCCAGGGTGTCGTGCTCGCTCATAAGGGTGATGAGGACATCGTCGTGCTACCCCGCGATGGTGCCCCGGGCGCCCTCGGCATCGCCAAGGTCTGCGGGGGTGTCATGGGACTCATGTCCATTGACGAACTTCGCGGGTGCGAGTTCGAAGCGCTCTAGGCCTTTGGCAGCAACCAGTTGGAGACGAGCTCGGGAGCCCGTTCGCGCCACTCCTCAGAGGTGATGGCGTAGCGCGTGTGGTCTTCCCAGACCCCGTCAATCTGGATGTACCGTTCGGCGATTCCCTCCATACGGAGTTGGAGCTTTTCGGCCACGCGAATAGAGGGCCGATTGCGCGGAATGATGTTGATCTCTACGCGGTGTAGCTCCAGGGCGTCAAAGGCGTACTGCATGATGGTGACTACCGCCTCGGGGGTGTAGCCCTGACCCGCGAGGGCCTCATCGATCCAGTACCCGATGTACCCGGACTGCACGGGACCGCGCTGAATCGAGGACAACGTAATTTCACCGGCGAAGCGTCCGCCCACGAAGATCCCAAAACCCATGCCGGTACCCATTTGGCGTTCCCGTTCACGAATGGCACAGCGACTATTGAAACTCCGTCGATCCTCGGCGAGGTGAGGTGCCGTTGCCGGACGGGGCTCCCACTTCACGAGCCAGTCCTGGCAGCGCTGACGAACTTCGTACCAACCGTCGTAGTCGTGCTCGGTCATGGTGCGCAGGACTAAGCGACGAGCGTGCAGCACGAGGGGCGACATGGGCCGCGGCCGGCTTCCGATCTCACTCCCTCTCACGACTTCGCCTCTCTACGCCCGACCCTGCAACTGTGCAGCTACGCCATCCAAGATGTCACATTCTGAACTGAGAAGCTCGGTAATACCAAATCGAGCCATCACGGCATCCAGCACCAAGAGTCCTCCAACGAGTACATCCTCGCGACCGGGCACCATGCCGGGGTGGGCTAGTCGCTCGCTGACGGACTCGGCGGCCAGGGTTTGGTACCAACGCTGTACGTCACTGCGTCGGAGAATCCGGTGGTGCACGGCGTCACGGTCGTACTCACGAACACCGGCGTCCATCTGGGCAATCGTCGCGACGGTGCCGGCCAGGCCCACGAGGCGAACCGATCCCATGAGGTCACAGAAGGCGGGGACGGCGGCCAACATCCGATCAATCTCGCCTTCGATCATCACGCGAGCCACTTCGGCTTCCTCGCTCGTGACGGTCGAGTGATGGAAGGCCGCCTCGGAAACACGGACACAGCCCAGCTGCATCGAGAAGGCCACCATGTGATTGTCCACGCGACAGGCCAGCTCGGTCGAGCCACCACCAATGTCGATAATCATGACTGGTTGCGTCGAAGGCGACAGGTCCGAGGTCGCCCCGATATAGGAGGCCGTCGCCTCCTCCTCACCGCTCAACAGAGCCGGTGTAATGCCAGTAATCGACTCACAGCGGGCGAGGAATTCTGCCCCGTTGGCGGCGTCGCGAGCCGCGGAGGTCGCCACCAGCCGGCCCTCATTGACGTCGAAGCGGTCCATAATGGTGCGGTAGTTCGCGAGGCAGGTGTAGACCCGCTCGAGGGCGGCCTCACCCAGGCGGCCGGTCTGGGCCACACCCTCTCCGAGTCGCGTGATGGTCATCTCGCGCGCCAGGGTCTGGCCGTCGGCGTCGACAATCAAAATGCGGGTGGAGTTCGTTCCGCAGTCAATAACGGCTACGGGGTTCAACGGACCAACTCGATGGTGAGATTTGGTAAGACAATCTCCTGAACGACCAAGGCGCCAACGGGGTCCTGGTAACCGGCGAGGAAGTTCGCCACGTGGGCGTGCAGACACTTGATGCCGGTGCGGGTTCCACCGACACCACCGCTCGGTTGCGGAGCGGTGGTGTTGAGCGTTGCGGCTTTGCGACGAGCCTCATACTCACGGTGCGTGCGGCGCAGTTCGTCCTCATCGACGAGCGGTTCGAAACGGTGCACGCCACCGTTGCTCTCAATGCGCGAGACGGCATCGTGGATTTCGGGATCGAGGAGCCAAAGCAGCGTCGGCATCGGCGTGCCGTCACGGAGGTGGGGTTCATTTTCAATGACGACCGGTTCGCCCGTCGTGCGACGGACCACTACGGCGAAGCGACCGGCGGCCGGACGGCCTAGCGCCTCTTGGACGTAGACCACATCACGAGCCGAAGCATCGATAAATGTGGTCAACGCCAGAACTCAAGCGTGTGTCGCAACCGACCCCAGTAACCACCACTCTGTGGTCCGGACGTTCTCCCGAGACCTTGGTGGGGCGTCAGTGACATCACGTTGGTGGGCGAGACGAGCGGGTCGTTAGCCGGGTCGGCCGCATCAATGCCGCTGACCCCGTTCTTGGCGTTGGGTAAGACCTGGACTAGTTGCTGATTCTCACGCACCAGCTGGTACTGCTGACGGGCGAGTGCGGCAATTGCCGTGGGACTCTCGAGCGCCCGACTCTGTTCCTCGAGGGCGGCGCGTTGGCGATCCAGCGTCTCAATGGCCACGGCAATCTTGTTAATCTGCGACTGCTGCTGCACCAAGGTGTGGACTGGCTGCCACGCCAAGACCACCGTCACGATGGTCGCGACGAGCAGAATCCGCACCGCTTGGCGGCGAGAATCAACGCTCGCGGAACTAACGGTGGCCACCGGCTCGCCCTGACAGCGCGGCGGCGCCCAAGAATCGAGCTTGGTCGCCGAGAAGTTCTTCAATGCGGAGCAACTGGTTGTACTTTGCGACCCGGTCGGAACGGGCCGGGGCGCCGGTCTTAATCTGACCGGCGTTCGTGGCGACGGCCAAGTCGGCGATAGTTACGTCTTCGCTCTCACCGGAACGGTGCGAGATTACGGCGCGGTAGTTGTTGTTATTGGCCAGACTCACGGCGTCGAGCGTCTCGGTCAGGGTGCCGATCTGGTTGAGCTTGATGAGGATGGAGTTTGCCACGCCGTCGTCGATACCCTTCTGCAGCAGTGACGTGTTCGTCACGAAGAGGTCGTCACCGACCAGCTGGACGCGGTCGCCAATGCGCTCAGTCAACTCGGCCCAACCGGCCCAGTCGTCTTCGGCCATGCCGTCTTCGATCGAAACGATGGGGTAACGATCGCAGAGGTCGGCCCAGTAGGAGACCATCTCGCTGCTGGTGAGGACGCGGCCCTCACCTTCGAGATGGTACGCACCGTCGCGCCACAGTTCGGTCGTGGCGGGGTCGAGCGCAATGGCGATTTCGATGCCGGGCTTTCGCTGGCAACGTTCGATGGCCTCGACGAGCACTTTGACGGCCGTCTCGTTGTCGGGCAGGTCGGGAGCAAAGCCACCCTCGTCACCCACGGCCGTGGAGAGGCCACGCTCGGCCAAGACTTTTTTCAGCATGTGATAGGCCTCGACACCCCACTGGAGGGCTTCGGTGAACGAAGTGGCCCCGACGGGCATGAACATGAACTCTTGGAAGTCAATGGAGTTGAGCGCGTGCACGCCACCGTTGATGACGTTCAGCATCGGCACGGGCAGGACGTGGGCGTTAACGCCACCGATGTACTGGAACAACTGGAGGTCGCTCTCGAGAGCGGCGGCCTTGGCGTTGGCGAGCGAAACGGCCAACATGGCGTTGGCGCCGAGGCGGCCCTTGTCGGGCGTCCCGTCGAGATCGATCAGGGCGTAGTCGACGGCCCGCTGGTCGGAGGCTTCGTAGCCCTCAAGTGCTTCGTTGATTTCACCGTTGATGTTGTCGACGGCCCGCTGGACACCCTTGCCACCCCAGGCCTCACCACCGTCACGCAACTCGACCGCTTCGTGCGATCCGGTCGAGGCGCCGGAGGGGGCAATGGCCCGACCGACGGCGCCCGACTCCAAAATAACTTCGGCTTCCACCGTGGGGTTGCCACGGGAATCCAAGACTTGACGACCAATTACCAGTTCAATGGCGCTCATAATGACTCCTTCGCACAGCGGACGCGCTATGTACTAACGCTAGTCCGAACCCTGCTCCGGCGAAAGCCCCTCGTTGGCCACAATGTGATCACGCAACTTCGTCGCTTCGTAGCGGGCCACGCTCTCCACGTCGACGCCGTTCCAGCGTGCGAGTTCTCCGAGCGCCGCTATCACCTCACCCCACAAAACTTCCGGTTCGGCGCTGCGTTGAGCGTCGTCACTCTCGTGTCGTTCCACCGTGAGACGCGTCACGGCCGCCACCAGTCGTTCGTGGGCCGCTTCGCCGGTGGGAATTTCAATCCCGACGGCGCGGGCCTTGCGGAGCAGTTTGGCCTGCAGCACTAGACCGGGGAGTTGCCACGCAATACCGTCGGTGACCGAGGTGCGCTGCTTCTCTTTCTTCTTTAACTGCTCCCATCGCGACGCGGCCTCTTCGGCCGTGGCCACTTCGACGTCTCCAAAGACGTGGGGGTGCCGGGCGATGAGTTTGTTCCGGACGCCGTCGGTCAAGGAGGTGAGATTGAAGCGCTCCTCCTCGTCGCCGAGTTCGGCATGAAAGACAATCTGAAAGAGCAGGTCACCGAGTTCCTCTTCGGCGTGGAGCGCCGTCGCTTCGACGTCACCGTCTCCCTCCAGGGCGCGGGCGTAGGCCTCGAGGGCGTCGATGGCCTCGTAGGCCTCTTCGAGTAGATGACGGGTGAGCGACGCGTGGGTCTGTTCAATATCCCAAGCACACTCTTGGCGCAGGTGTCGCATCAGATCAACGAGGTCGTCACTGGCCGCTCCGGCGGTGCGCAGTTCATCAATCCATAGAGAGGTCAAGTGGTCAGCCCCGACGAAACTAGGTAGCTCCTGGGCCGGAACCGTGAGCAGCTGCTGAGTCGGGAGTCCCAGGTGGTGCAGAATCGTGACGGCGGTACCGCGAGGCAGTCGATCAACGACGGTAGCCAGGATTTCCGGCGCGTAGGTCTGCAGGACCAACAACGGACCGGGACCACGAAACGCAGTCGTCTCGGCCAGGGCGTCCACGATACGTAGTTGCACGGCCATCGGATCCCGGCCGAGGGCGGCGCAGGCCACGTCGACGACAGAGACGGCCGGATCGAGAATCACGTCAACGGAGGGGTCGGCCACGAGCAGCTCGACCGTGTGTTCGGCCACCACGGGTGAGCCGGGCACGGCGTAGACGACGGGCTCGCCGTTGGCCTCGTGAGCCAGGCGAATTAAATCGTTAGCGATCGTTGCGTAGAGCAACTGGAAGGACTCGGCCCGCTCGTACTCCTCGTCGTAGGAATGGATGTCGGGGAAACGGGCGGCGGCGGGATGACGACTCGTGCGGAGACGTGCCACGGGAGCTTCATCCAGTGCGGCGACGGTCGAGAGGGTGAGCCACTGTTCGTCACCGGGACCGAGTCCGACGACACGAATTGTCGGGCGAGCCACGAACTAGAAGTGCAGGGCCGAGGAGGCGTCTAGTCCGCTACCCCCATTGGGAACGTTGGCGGCGGCCGGGGAAACCGGCACGTAGATACCAACGCCCTGTTCACCGGAACCAAAACGGCCGAGCAGTGGATTCACGTTGATGCCGACTCGTTGGTAGATGCCCTGCTTCGCCGCTTCGATGGAACCGGAATTCACGTTGCGCACATCGGTGAGTACTTGGGTGGCGACGGCCTCAAAGGACAACGGAGTCCGCGAGGTGGCCGCCACGTAGAGGGAGAAGGACTGTCCCTGCACGCTGACCTTTTGAGGTGCGCTAAAGGTGTTGAGCGGAAGTCCGCGAGTGAGATCTCGCGCATTGGAACTCGGGTCAAAGCAGCCGTAGGCGCCACCCGAGGTGGCCGAAGGGTCCTGGGAGTACTTGGCTGCGAGAGCCGCAACCGAGAGACCGGCGGCCTGGTCGGCACTGAAGCTGGCGACGTCGCCCGGGCGCACCAACGCAATACTGGCGCAGAGCGTCTGATACTCACCGAGGTGGGCCTGGTAGAAGGTTCGCAGAGCAGCATCGGTTTCGGCGATGCGAGTCGGCAGTTTTGACGCCATCAGTTCGCTGGCCGCTTCGGCCTGGAGTAGTGATGCGGCCACCGACGTCGGGAGACTGGCCAGTGCATTGAGGGGCGACGCCAAGGAGGCGCAGCCGGCCCCGTTAGCACTAGCGGCCGCGTTCATCTGGGCCTCCAAGTTGGTGGCCGCGGCGCTGAGGACGTCCGAGGTGTAGACGAGTCCGAACTGTTCTTCGGCGTAGGTAATCTCGGCCAGACCCTCCAGACGGAGGTTGGCCCAGGCCGTAATGGTGTTTTCGTCAATGGTGTTCGTGCCGGCCCCGCTCGCAAAGCTCACGCCCCACAGGTTGGTGACGTAACAGGCCATGGCCGAATTCGTCGAGATGGCATTTACCTCGTGGGCGAAGTCGTACCGACTGAGCGAGTAGCGGCCCGCGGAGACCGCAGCGTTGCCGTAATTAATTGCCAGAAGCGGAATTACAACGACTGCCAGCAGGAGAGAAACGAAGATTCGACGCACAACGTCATGCTACTGACGGGGCGGTCATCCAGACTTCACGCACGAGCTGCGTGAGGGGCTCCACCGTGAGTAGTGGGCCCTCGAGCGTGGCCGTTAGCTCCATGGTCGTTTCGTCAAAGGCGCGCGCGCCGTAACGGTGGATTACCCGTTCGCGAACGTGGGGCACGAGGGCGTGGACCACGAAGCGAATCAGAGTCCGATCACCTTGGGTCTGGGTTGAGATCTCCGAGATGCCGTTCTTCAGACACTCAATACGTAGCGACATGACCTTCAAGAGTCCTTCGGCCGCCGCGGGCAGCGGTCCAAAACGGTCGCGCCACTCGGCCACGACATCGTCGAGTTCCTCGTCACCGCTCGCGGCCGTAAGGCGGCGATAGGCCTCGAGACGCTGGTCTTCCGAGTCGATGTAGTCGTTCGGCAAGTGGGCCACACCGAGTCGGGGCAAGATGACGGCCGAGGGCGGCACCACCGGGAGACCCTTGGCCTCCTTGACGGCTTCGGCCACGAGTTGTACGTAGAGGTCGTAGCCCACTTCGGCCACCGTGCCCGACTGTTCGTGACCGAGCAAGTTGCCGGCGCCACGAATCTCGAGGTCGCGCATCGCAATCTTGAAGCCACTGCCCAACGCCGTGTTGTCACCAATGCAGCGCAGCCGTTCGTAGGCCGTCTCGGAGAGCACCATGTCCTTGGGGTGGAAGAGGTAGGCGTAGGCCCGAGCCCCGGCGCGTCCCACGCGGCCGCGCAACTGGTGCAACTGTCCCAAACCGAGACGATCGGCTCGGTCCACGATGAGCGTGTTGACGGTCGGCATGTCGATGCCCGACTCGACAATGGTGGTGCAGACGAGAACGTCGGCCTGCTGCTCCCAGAAGTCCTGCACGATCTGTTCGAGTTGGCCCTCATCCATCTGGGCGTGGGCCACGACGACGCGGGCTTCCGGTACGAGGAGCGTGAGCTTCTTGGCGACCTGTTCAATATCGGAAACGCGATTGTGCACGTAGAAGACCTGGCCCTCACGCAGCAACTCACGACGAATGGCCTCGACAATGGCGCCCTCGTCGTGTTCTCCAACGTGGGTCAGAATCGGTTGGCGGTCGGTCGGTGGGGTCGTCACCATGGAGAGGTCGCGAATTCCCGTGAGAGCTAACTCCAGGGTGCGGGGAATCGGACTGGCCGTCAACGTCAAGACGTCCACCCCAACGGACATGCGCTTGATGGCGTCCTTGTGCGAGACCCCGAAGCGCTGCTCTTCGTCGACGACCAACAGGCCGAGGTCCTTGTACTTGATTGACTCATTGAGCAGTTTGTGGGTGCCCACGACCACGTCCACGGAGCCGTCGGCCAGGCCGGCCAAGGTCTCCCGGGCCTCTTGATCGGTAACGAATCGACTGAGCATCGCCACCTTCACCGGAAAGGACGCGAACCGTTCGACCAAGGTTGTGAAGTGTTGACTGGCCAACAAGGTGGTGGGAACCAAGAGCGCCACCTGCTTACCGTCCTGGACGGCCTTAAAGACGGCCCGCAGGGCAATCTCGGTCTTGCCAAATCCCACGTCGGCACAGATCAGTCGGTCCATGGGCCGATCGGACTCCATGTCGGCCTTCACTTCATCGATGGCCCGCTGTTGGTCTGGCGTCTCGGTGAAGGGGAAGAGATTTTCCATTTCAATCTGCCACTGGGTGTCTGATGAGAACTGGAAGCCCTTGGCCCCGGCCCGCAGTCGGTAGAGCTCGACCAGTTCATCGGCAATGCCCTTGGCCGCCACGCGGGCCTTGTTGCGCGTGCGCTGCCACTCGGCCCCACCCATGCGCGAGAGGTTGGGATTGGCCGCCCCGGTGTAGGGGGT
>WLNA01000001.1 GCA_009726065.1 Actinomycetota bacterium | reverse complement strand
TTTGACCCATGATGAACCTTTTTGACGTCTCTGGCAAGGTAGTGCTCGTAACTGGCGGTAGCCGTGGAATCGGCGAAATGATCGCTCGCGGTTTCGTCGACGGTGGCGCAAAGGTCTACATCTCTTCCCGCAAGGCCGAGGTGTGCGAGGCACTGGCGGCAGAGCTCTCAGCTAACGGTGGAACCTGTATCGCCATTCCGGCTGACCTCTCGACTGAAGCCGAGTGTCAGCGTCTGGCGTACGAGCTCGGACAGCGCGAGAATCACCTCGACGTCCTCGTAAATAATGCCGGTGCCACCTGGGGTGCCCCAATGGCCGAAACCGACGAGAGCGCCTTTGAGCGTGTACTCGCCCTCAACGTGAAGGGTGTTTTTCACCTCACCAAGTTCCTTCGCCCCATGCTGGAGCGAGCCGGTACCGCTGACTCCCCTGCCCGCGTGATCAACATCGGATCAATTGACGGCATTCACGTGCCGATTATGGACACGTTTGCCTACTCCACCTCAAAGGCTGCCGTTCACCAGTTGACACGCCACATGGCCAAGTCCATGGCGCCCACCATCACCGTGAACGCCATAGCCCCGGGACCTTTTGAATCGAAGATGATGAAGGCCACCCTTGACGCCTTTGGTGACTCGATTGCGGCCGGAGCGCCGATGAAGCGCATTGGTCGACCTGACGACGTTGCCGGCACCGCCATCTTCTTGGCGTCACGAGCTTCTTCGTACATCACCGGTGTGATTCTCCCGGTCGATGGTGGTATCGCTACCGTCGGCTAGTTCGGGGATAGCCCCAGCGTCGCCTTTAGTGAGACTTTGACACTCTTTCGATAGACGGTGACGGTAACCGTCTGCCCCGCCTTACGTTTGGCAGTGAAGCTCGATACGTCTTCGGCGGTTCGAATCTTGGTTGAGTCAATCTGCACGATGATGTCGGCTTGCCGAAGGCCCGCGTTTTCAGCGGCTGAGCCACTCATGACGGTGGTCACGACAGCGCCGTAATTGACTGCGAAGCCGTACTGCTCCTTGAGAGCCGGCGTCACCGTCATGATCTGCACACCGAGGTAGCCGTGCTTCTTGGCGATAGTGCCACCCTTTAAGAGTGACGCCAGGAGCGACTCAATCTTGCTTGAGGGGATGGCGAAACCAATATTTTGCGCATTGGTTCCGTCGGCCATCGTGCCAGCAACGGCCGTATTCATGCCGATGACTAAACCGTTCGCGTCGAGAAGTGGTCCCCCGGAGTTTCCGGGATTAATTGCGGCGTCGGTTTGGATCAGATTGAGAAGCGTTTCACTCGACGTGCCATTACTAGCCGTGACGGTGCGACCGAGAGCGGAAACAATTCCTTCGGTCACAGTGGGTGTTCCCGCAGCCAAACCTAGAGCGTTGCCGATTGCCACAACACTGTCACCGACTTCGAGTCGGTCAGATTTTCCGAATGTGACCGCTGGCAGGCCAGAGACCCTCGTGATGCGTATGAGAGCGACGTCGTTAGACGTATCAATGCCGACGAGGGTGGCCGGGAGCGACGATGTTGAACCAGTCCGAGTAACGGTCATCGTGCCACCGTTCAGAGCCCCGCTGACGACATGGGCGTTAGTCAAGACCAAACCATTGGCCTGCAAAATCATTCCAGTGCCCTGTTCTTCACCGTTGGGCGTACGTACATCGATCGAGACGACTGACGGGGATACTGTTCGGACTAGTTGCGGAATCGTCAGGCCGCTCGGTAGGACTGCTCCCCCGGGCTGCAGGTTCGACGTATTGATCGTGAGACGTGTGCCACCATCGGCGCCAGCGAAGTGACCGGCAATCCCTCCCACCAGGGCCGCTACGAGAAAAATGGTGAGGCGTGAACCGAAAGCCCTTTTACGAAGGGGTGCGCCACCGCTTTTTACGGAACGCTGTGATTGTGACACGGGTATTGGCCACGTCACGGCAGCGATTCGCCCCTTTTGGACATGGGCGTCTGTGGGGTCATCAATTTCAGGGCCGAGTTCCATGACCCCATGCTAGGGAGTACTCAGATATTTTGAATAAGAATTGAAGAAAATTACACGCCATCGGAAACCGACTAGATTGTCAGGGCTATGTCGCGTCGAATCGAGATTGAAATCACCAGCATTAACGGAGAAGTTGCCACTTGGCGTGCCGCTGGTGCGAAGTTGCCCAAGGGGTCGCTGGCTACCAGCCTCCTCCCCTCTGGAACTACGGCCGGTGCCGAGTTCCGTGCTGACGTTGAGCAGAATATGGAAGGTGTGGAAATACTGGCCGTCTTGCCGGTTAAATCAGCCTCTCCTCTGGATCTCCGCGGTGAGCGCATCACAATCGTGGCGAAGGCCCCAACCGGCCCCGACATTCAAGTTACGTACGCCTCTAAGGGGGGTAAGGGTCGCCGTGATGGTGATGGACCCCGTGGTCGCCGTGATGGTGATGATGCACGTCCTCGTCGTGATGACAAGGGATCGCGCGGACCCCGTGCCGGTGGTCCCGCAGGTGAAGGCGCTGACAAGGGCGGCCGTCCCGCGCGTCCCCGTACCAATGATCGCCGCGGCCCTCGTCCCGAGCGCCCCGTTGGCCCACCATTGCTGACCGTACACCGCAACGCCTTTTTGGCCACCCTCAACCCCGAGCAGCTGCCAGTGGCTGAACAATTGCTCCGTGGTGGTCTCCCGGCCGTGCGGACCGCTGTGGCCGAACAGAATAAGACTGCTACGGCCCAGGGTCGTACCACCGTGAACGCCGATGCGATTGATCGCATCGCAACCGATCTCCTCGGTAAGGCCAATTTGGCTATGTGGAAGGACCGAGCCGCAGGGGCCCAGAGTGCTGGCCGCGACCTTCGACTTCGTGACCTTCGTCCCGTCGTGACCTCCGCTAAGACCGTTAGTCTCGACGAAGAAGCCCGAGCCATGCTGAAAGATCTCCAGGCTCAACTGACGGCCCAGATTGACGTCCTCAGCACTGAATGGTTGGCCAAAATTGCTACCGCTATTGAAACGAAGAATGCCCTCGAAGCACTGACGTTGGCTGCACGGCCTCCCGAGTTCCGTATGCAGGTTGCTTCGGAGTCGGCCGCAGCGATTGCTGCGCTCGCTTCCGAGTCGCTAAACGAGACCTTGGCACCCGCTCAGTGGATTGTTTTGGTGCAGGCTGCCGTGGCCTCGCCCATGCACCGCACGATTAAGCCATCGGGAATTCCCGCAGACGATGCTTGTCGCAACGAAGCCATCAAGGTAGCTGGTGCGGTTCCTGAACTCGCAAAACTGCTCGGGATGAAGGTTCCACCTCCACCACCACGAACGATTACGCCTCGTCGTCCGCGACCTGCGACTCGTTCATAACTAGCTTTCGGGCTTTTAGTCCGAGAGCTTCACCAAAAGACTTCGCTTCCCGATCGCCGGGCCGCACCCAAAAATCAATCGCGGAATGTTCTGTTCGGATGGCGCTATAGAGCGCTCGGCCGATGCCCTTCTGGCGCATCTCGGGAGCGACGTAGATAAGGCCAACGCCACGGAACCAAAAGCCGATGCCGAACGAATCGCCACTCTCGGCGACCCAACCCGAAGCGGCGATTTCGGCGAGACGGCCGGGCAACGATTCGCTCTCACAATGAAACAACTCGCCCAGATCGACACGGAGTTCGTGACCACCGCGTCCGACACCGATCTCAGACAATAAAGCCCCACAGAGTTCCAGCAGCGTGGAGTGATCACTCTCCGTTGCACGCCGGATACTCATGCGAGCCGCGATAGTTCTTTAAGAATGCTCTTCCTGTTCCGATTAGCGCTCTCGTATGTCAAAACGTGCTCCCGCTCTTCTCGCGAAAGTTCAGATAAGAGCGCAACGATCTGGGAAGCAGTTAGGGCGTCGTAGTCATCGATGCAAGTTGGTGGCTCGGCGTCCACTACTGGTTCTTGAAGGTTGTCATCGGTGACCGGCGAGACTTCCGGAGCGACATGCTCGTGACCCATCAGGTCGTTCAGGGCATTCTTGGCTTTGGCCGAAGCCATCAACATAGTGAACTGTCCTACGGCTTTCGCCTGGCGAAGTTCCGACTCGATCTCTGCGCGTTCGCGTCCACTCACGCTGACAAATACCTTTTCGCCGTACTTTACTGATGCCGCTACGACCTCGCTCCCGGCCTCTACGAGCCGTAGGAATGGGTTAGAGGCAGTCACGGCAGAGAATCGATTTCTTGTCTGCGAGTTGACTATTTTTCTTGAGGAGGTGACAGGAGTTGCAGCGAAACTCGTCATCCTGCTGAGGCAAAACGGTCTCGTTGGCGTCAATCTTCTCTTCCGAATCGGCGACGGGCTCGTCGTCCTCGTCTTCTTCATCAGTGGTCACGCGCACGCGCTCGGCCAATACTTCGTCGAGAGCTAGCTCCACGTCAGTGTCTGGTCCATCATCTTCGTCTACATCTTCTTCGGCGATAACAACGGGGCCCGCTACGGTGTCTACCTCATCGTCGTCCGCACCCTCAACTTCGACTTCAACCTCGAGTTCGTCGTCACCAGTGGTGATGTCATCATCTTCAAATACTTCATCATTCTTTGGCATTGTCATCCTTCAATGTGCGAGCGCATACTAGAGCACCCATATAGAGAATTGGTGTATTTCTGATAAGAATCGTGTCTGTGCGAACTTACCGAGCGTTGCGAGCACGTTCAGCGGCCCGTTCGGCCTCTAGTCGCTCAAGATCGGTATCGCTGAAGTCGACGTAGGACATCGCGTCGGCGATTGTCGTGTGGCCGGCCACTTCGCCTATTAATCGATGCATTTCGTGGGCTACGCGGCGATAACTGGGGTGACCCTGAGGGCCAGAACGAAGCTCAATCAGGTGCATGGCTTCACGCGCGTTCATCTGCATGACGTACCTAATTCGAAACGCCAAGGCAACGGCGTACTGCGCCTGCTCCGGAAATTCGTCAACGAGCGTCTCATATAGCTCTCGAGAGCGGTCCAGGCTCGCTGCGTACTCTGCTCCGCAGCCAGCCTCTTCAATAAGTGATGGAGTGTCGTAGCCGAGCTCCGTCGTGAGAGGCTGCCATTCAATGGTGAGAAGGCGATGCCGCTGAAGATCCCGGAATGCGCCGTAGTCCGTGACCAGTTCAAACCGGTAATCAGTTCGTTCGAAGGCACGACCAGGACGATGCCGCCGATTACCTCGGTCCCCCACGTAGGTTCTGAGAATTGCTGCGCGCTCGGCGGGGGTCAATGCTGCCACGCGTCGCTTGGCCTCCTCGTCAGAGGTCGTGGAGTGGGCGAATGCGATGGCCTCTACGATCCGTTGTTCGCCGTCGGGATCGAAGCCAATGAGATTGACTGATTCACCGGGTTCAGATGAAACGTCATCCCAGAGCTCACGAAGTATCTGGCCCGTGGCGGACTTGGTGTCGGCGAGGTAGTTGGTCCAAGCGACGCCTCGATCTTCTAGATCGACCCGCTTAAGGAAAGACGGAATCACTTTGCGCAGTTCGGTCAACATCATGTCGGCGTAGTGGCGGGCCTCTGGGAGTGGGTGCGCGCGCATGCGCAGCAGGAGGGACTCGTAAGCCTGCCCCGAGCCGTAGATGCCTACGTTTGAGAGCGCGCTCGCAGGTAGGAGACCGCGTACCGCATCGAGAGCTTTGGCTCGAATGGCCATGCGATAAGAAAAGTCAGTATCTTCCACTGTCTTAGGGAATTTCTTGGTAGTGAAGTCAACAATCTTCGGAAGCAGCTCGCTATAGGCGTCAAACATCCGGTCCATTTCGCCAACGTACTTAGCGCCATATTTGCTGTCGAGAAGGTCGTGGTCGCGGTAATAGCGGTAGAACCCATTACTCAACCTTTTGTCATAGCCCAGATACCGTGTCGATTGCTCGAGGTAACTCATGATGCGGCCCCATTCGAGAATCTTGGTCAAAACATTCGAAGCCTGCTCGCACGCGAGATGCACGCCACCGAGTTGGGCGACTGAATCGTCGCCGTACTCAAAGAAGACTTTCTGGTAGAGATCATCCGCACGTTCTAGGCCGATCGTGGCGTCGATTGACTCATCACCATCGAGCACTAAGTCCTCGACGAACTCATCCAAGAAGAGTCGGCGCAAGCTCTTCGACGAGCGTGAATAGCGAGCAAAGAGCGCGCCCTTCACAACTTCAGGAAGATTGACCAACGCAAATACGGGACCCTCGAGGTTCGTGAAGTAGCGCCGCAAAACGTCAGTTTCAGCGGCTGTGAATTCCTCGGTCGCATAGGGGTGCATGAGGTTTTGAGATTAGAGCGTAGAACCTGGCAAATGAGGGATTCCCATAGAACCGGCTACCACGCTGCGCAAAATGCCCGCCTTCGCCTCCTCGGCTACGGCGACAATTTCGGTCCCCACCGCTAATCGGGCAATTTGCTCGCACAGGTCGGCAACCTGTTTGGCGTGACGCACGAAATCTCCCGGAGCCATCGTGCCCACCTCGGCATCCGCAACGTCCAGAGCCGTCGCCAGCGAGGCCCCTCGGGTCCAAGACGCAATGGCTCGGGCAAAGCCGTCATCCAGGCCCTTCGCGTGCTTCACCTTGTGTCGTTCCTCACTCTCCACCACACGGAAGTGCAGCGTGGAGATAAGTGCGAGTCGGTCAATGATGTCAGCACGCCGTTGGGGCCCTAGGCGGTCTTTAATGTCCTTGGGCTTGCGCTGCTTAGTCCCCTTGGCGGCCGGCTTGGGCTTCGTCCGACGGCCCTCGAAGGCAAAACAACTAAGGACGGCCGCCAAGGTGGCCGGTTCGATATCGTCGAAGGCTCCTTCGAACCAAGCCTCGCAGAGTAGTAAGTCATTTTCGTGGTAAATGGACCGCAGGGCCTCACCTCGGGCCGTTAGCGTCCACTTCAATCCGTACCCAAGGTCTTCGAAGACACTCCGTCGAGCCATCATCTGGTCAGTCAAGGTGCGGCGAACACCAGCGGGTCTCCGGTCAGCTTCAAACTGGGCAAAGCTCCGATTCAAAATGGTGAGGGCCATCTCTTCATCAAAGTGGTGAATCAGGTTGGCGGTGAAGTTGTAGGTGGGACGGAAAGAACTATGAAGATCAGGTGCCGGAGCGACTGCCACTCGGCCAATATCAGCCATCGAAGTCTCGAGGGCGAAGCTGATAATGGCGTGACCCTCATCATCGAGACCACGGCGTCCAGCCCGTCCGGTCATCTGCGCAAACTCGCCACTCGAAAGTGTGTTGCGGCCGGCGTCGGAGTATTTCGAAAACTTCTCGAGCACCACTGAACGAGCAGGCATATTGACTCCCAACGCCAGTGTCTCGGTCGCAAAAACTACGCCGAGGAGGCCTCGCTCGAAACATGTTTCAACAATCTCCCGGAAGGCCGGTACCATCCCGGCGTGGTGCGCCGCAATGCCATTGCGTAGTGAATCTTGAAACTCTGGAAAACCGAGGGCGTTAAGGTCGTCGTCCTCGAATGAACGAACCCGATCGGTGGCGATGTCGTCTATTGCAGACGCCATGTCACGAGTTGTGAAGCGAACGCCGTCGCGTCGACACTGCCGAACAGCATCATCACAACCCGCTCGAGAGAAAATGAAGTAAATGGTCGGACCAAAATCTTCGTCGTCTATTACTCGTAGTAGATCGCTCCGCCGAGGTGTGCTGTATGGCGGCGGCGGAGCGCTGGACCGGTCTCCGCGCCACTGGGGGCCAGGTCGAAACCTTCGAGAATTCTTAAGTAGGGCATCAACTTTTCGAGCCGGATCTGAGAGGCGATCGCCGTCAAGTAGATCGAAAAGTTCGGGCATATTCTGACCTCGACGGTGAATGGCCACATGGTTGTGAAGTGTGATTGGTCGCTCCAGCTCCACGATGACTTCAGTATGTCCGCGTACTTCGGTAAGCCACTCACCGAGAAAGGGAGCATTAGCCACGGTGGCTGAGAGGGCCACAAACTGCACCTCAGAAGGAGTCAATATGATGACCTCTTCCCAGACTCCACCCCGGAAGGGATCCTGCAGGTAGTGAACTTCGTCCATAACGACGAGTGAGAGATCTTGCACGCGTCCAGACTCGGTCAGGAGCATATTGCGAAGCACCTCGGTAGTCATGACCACGATGGAAGCACCACGATTGACTGAAGTGTCGCCCGTTAAGAGGCCCACGTGCTCGGTGCCGAAACGCTTCCCCAATTCGCCAAATTTCTGATTCGAAAGAGCCTTGAGTGGAGTCGTGTAAAAGGCGCGACCTCCTTCTCGCAGAACCTTTTCGATGGCGTAGGTGGCAACCAGTGTCTTGCCGGAGCCTGTAGGTGCGCTGACGAGAACGTTTTGACCAGTGTCGATCGCGTCGAAGGCTTCGATTTGAAACTCGTCCACTCCAAAACCAAGACCCGCGATGAATTCATCACGGTTTATTGATGTCACCGCTTGGCCAACTTTCCGACGCCAATGGCCAAAAAGTAGAAAGCAAGAAGCGGGATCATCATTGCCATCATCGAAAGTGGGTCACCGCTCGGGGTGAAGACGGCGGAGGCCACCGTAATGAGGATGATGGCGTACCGCCAAAACTTCAAGAGTTGGCGGGAGGTGACCACTCGCCCGAGTTGGAGCCCCACCAAAATGACTGGGAACTCAAAGGTCAAGCCAAAGACGAACATCATCAAAATAATTAGACCGATGTAGGAGTCGGCGGTGTACAAAGTAGTTATGCCGGAACCACCGATGGCGTTGAGGAATTGAAGAGCGTGGTTAAACATCAAGAAAGCCATTGAGCATCCACCGGCGAAGAACATAGTGGCGGCGATCAGAAAGGAGAGAGCGTAGCGCCGTTCCCTCTTCTTCAATCCAGGAGTAATGAACCGCCATATTTGCCAGAGGACTACCGGCGACGCAAAGAGCATTCCGCAGTAGTAAGCAATCTTGATCCTGATTGAGAATGCGCTCAACGCGCCAATGGCGGTTAGCTGGCATGATTCCGCCAAGTTCAAGTCACAGTAGGGCTTCTCAAGGAATGTCAGTATTGCGTTGTATTCGACGAAGGCCAATATGCCAAAGACGACGACCGCCAAAAAACTGAGGAGTATGCGCCGACGTGCTTCGCTGAGATGCTGCGTCAGCGTCATGCCACGAGAGGCCCGTTGAAAGGAACTATCCACGATTACTCAATTCCAAGAAGGGTCTGGCGGTGGCGGCGGTGGCGTGAACTCGCCAACTATCAAAGTATCCGGTTCGATTTCATCGTCGTTGGTATCTGCTGGCGGCGGGCTGTCCTCGACAAGATCGTCGATTGATTGGGTGCGACTGGCAATTTCATTCAAGAGATTCACGGGGCTACGCACGACGCGCGCTAAATCTCCACTACTGGGGAGGGACGGAATCGCTTCTCGAACCTCAGACTCCACACGCTGTTGGAACTTCTTGAGCGAACGCCAGCCTTCGCCGATCTGGCGCGCTGCTTGTGGCAATTTGTCGGGTCCGAGGAAGATCAAGATGACTGCCACAATGATCATCAACTTGAAAGGGCTCAGGTTGAACACAGTGCCATTGTAGGACTCATTTATGGGTCCGGTACTACGGGTGTCCGATTTGCGAAAGAGGCCAGATCCGCAGGACAACCTTGCCCACAATCAGTGATTTTGGCAAGGTACCCCATATCCGACTGTCGCACGAGCTGGGTCGATTATCACCCATCATGAAGTACTGATTCTTAGGCACCTTGACATTGCCAATTTCGTTTCCGAGGTCTGGCGCATGCTCCCAGTGTTCGATCAGTAGTTCTCCGTTGATGTAGATTTTGTTATTACGACTCGTCAGTCGGTCTCCCGGCAAGCCGATGACTCGCTTGACGAGGTCGGAATTCGGCC
This sequence comes from Actinomycetota bacterium, assembly GCA_009726065.1. Lineage (GTDB taxonomy): Bacteria > Actinomycetota > Acidimicrobiia > Acidimicrobiales > RAAP-2 > RAAP-2. The sequence continues at coordinate 120,837 of WLNA01000001.1, read as the reverse complement.
CGGTGTCACCCCCGCACTGCTCCTGTGGCGGGTGCTTGAAAACAATGACATCTCCACGGTTGATGTCGCCAAAAGCCGTCGACAACTTAGAAACAATTATTCGGTCGCCAACTTGAAGCGTTGGAACCATCGATACTGAAGGTATGTAGAAAGTTTGGAAGACGTAGGCGCGAATGAGAAACGCTGCGCTAAGAGCAATCAGGATTATGCCCAGCCACTCGGCGAGCCAGCGAGTCAGCGATTTTCTTCCGGCACCTGGCTGCTGGTTGCCTTCAGGGGAGACATCAACCACGGCACTGACATCCGACACTACATCGTCTGCCTGATTGTCCCCCACGACTGCTAACCCTAGTCGGCACGACCTCCCATTTAGTTAGAGGGAATTTAAGAGACGATCGAACCGATCGTCATGGCTCGTGAATGGGTCCTTTAGAAGGACGGTCCGTTGTACTTGATCATTCAACTTCAGATGCACCCAGTCAACGGTGAAGTCCCGATTTTTTTCCTTGGCACGTCGAACGAAGGCTCCTCGCATCCTGGCTCTAGTGGTCTCGGGTGCCTGTGTTATTGCTGACTGAACAAGTGGCTCGTCAACCATTCGAATCAAGTTGCCTTTAGCGGCCAGGCGGTGATAGAGGCCCCGCTGAGGATCTGTGTCGTGATAGAGGAGATCTATGAGCTGCACTTTGGGATCCGTGAGGGGCACGTGTTCTTTGGCGCGGAGTGCTTCGATCAAGGAGTACTTGGCTACCCAGTCCAGCCTGTCGGCGAGTACCAGCGGGTCAAGACGCAACTGGGTCAACACCCCCCGCCATAGACGAAGTGCTTCGAGTTGGTCTGAAGGTATCTCGCGCTTTACCGTGTAAGCCTCAACTCGTTCGCAGATCTCTTCTTGCAACTCGAGGGGCGTCATCTCTCGTCCATTGGCTAGTCGGACCTTGCAGTGACCGTCACCAAAGGGATCCATTGAAATTTCTCGAAACGCTTTAATTGGCTGTTCGAGAGTCAGGTCCCTCAAGATGGTGTGACGATCCTCGATCATCGACAATATGAGACAAGTTGCACCGACCTTGACGAACGTGGCGAATTCGCTCATATTGGAGTCCCCCACTATGACGTGTAGTCGGCGGTATTTCTCGGGATCAGCGTGTGGCTCATCTCTCGTATTAATAATGGGCCTACTACGCGTAGTCGCTGACGAAATTGACTCCCATATATGTTCGGCCCGCTGACTGAGTCCGAAATGGGTACCCCGTGAGGCAGTCGTGACAACCTTGCCGGCGCCACTCCATATCTGCCGGCTCACCAAAAAAGGAATGAGGAACTGCTCGTGCCGCTTGAGGTCTTCATCGCGTTCGGTGCAGTAGTTCTCGTGACAGCCGTAGCTGTTGCCGGCCGAATCCGTGTTATTCCGAAAGAGATAGATCGAACCGTTACTGCCCTCATCGCTGAGTTGGCGTTGCGCTGACGCCACCAAGCTCTGAAGGATGCGCTCCCCCGCGCTGTCTTGCGCGACCAGGTCGTAGAGATTGTCGCACTCCGCTGTGGCATATTCAGGGTGGCTACCGACGTCGAGATACAGTCGGGAACCATTTTCAAGAAAAACGTTGCTCGACCTACCCCACGCCACCACTTTTCTGAAAAGAACACGTGAAACGTCATCGGGACTGAGCCGGCGTTGACCGTTAAAGCTGTAGGTGATTCCGTATTCAGTCTCAAGACCGTAGATTCGCCGGTGCATGAGAGAACCGTACCTCAGCCCGTTGAACGGAACTAGGCCAGCAATTGACCGACGAGGTCATCGCTCAAGCGGGTGAAGGTCCTTCGATTTCCTAAATCCTCTAGGCGAGCGACCTCGAGATCAGCAGCGGGCAACGTTCGGTCGGGGCCTGAAAGCGCACGAACCGCTCGTTGCAACGTGATCCCCAAAGTTGTTACGTCATCGCCCTCGGCTACAAAGCGCGTGCGAATCGTCTCGCTATCACCACCCAAGACCGCAAAGCGAGTCTCGTCAGTGATAGTGCCTTCGAAAGCTATGTGGTAAATCTTGGTCGGCTTATTTCGAATGCCCAGTTGAGCTACGAGAACCTCTACTTCGAGGGGCTTGCCGCCATCGGTGAAGCTAGTCCCGAGGTATTGCGCATAGACATTGGCAAGAGACCGTGCATCCACATCTTCACGGGAATAACGAAATCCCGTAGAGTCGGCCCAACGGACACCGGCGGTACGGAGCTCGTGGAACTCGTTGTACTTGCCAACCCCCGCAAACCCAATGCGGTCATAAATCTCACTTATTTTGTTCAATGACGCCGAAGGATTCTCGGCGACGAATAGAACGCCATCGTTATAGATGCAGGCAATCAGAGAGCGACCGCGAGCAATGCCCTTCTGGGCGTACTCGGCCCGGTCCTTCATCTGTTGTTCGGGGGTTACGTAGAACGGCATCGTCATCGAAGATCACCACCAGCTCGACCCTTGCTGGCCGTACGTCGCTGATTAATGGCCTCGAAGATTGCCTTTGTTTCAGACTCTGGCTGTTCGGTGAATCCATCGGACGTTACGGTGACCACGATTGGAAATATCCCCCGAACGAAGTCCGGTCCACCCGTGAAAGGGTCGTTGTCGCCCGCTTCGTAGATCGCCAATGCGCCGAGCTCGATACATTCGTTCAGCGTTAGGCCTTCGCGGTACCCCAATCGAAGCGCAGATTCGGCGAAAGGCGTACCGGAACCAATAACCCCAAAGTCGTCTTTTTCGTAGCATCCACCGGCACCGTCGTATTCAAACACTCGGCCCCTGTTGTGGTTGATGTCAAAGCCGGCGACAAGCGGCAGAACTGTGAACGGAGTGCCTAGATTTACTTCTTGAATCAATGCAGAGAGATAGTTGGACTTACCCTCGAGACTCAACGTCTCGTCCATCATTTTTTCGTAATGCTCAAATGAGAGTTGGCTGATACGGATGAATTCCATGCCAGCAGCGGCGGTTCCGGAAATGGCAATGGCCGTAAAGCGGTCAGCCTCGGCAATCTTGCGCATATCTCGAGCCGCAATCGCCTGGGCCGTGGCCTGCCGATCTGCGACTAGCACGACACCTTCATCGCATCGCAATGCCACCACTGTCGTGGCATGGATCGGATCGTCCGTAGCTCCCGGCACGCTGAGAGGAATATTCAGCTTTTTTAGAAGGTTCTGAAAGGAGGGTCCGGGGTCTGTCGTGACGTCAAAAATAGGCAGGGCCACTACTCACCACCCTTTTGGATGTAATTGCGAACAAACTCTTCGGCATTGTCTTCGAGTACTTCATCAATTTCATCGAGAAGGCTGTCGAGGTCATGCTTCAACTGCTCGTTCTTAGATGCATTGGCAACAAGATCGACGCTCGTCGTCTCAGTGTTTTTCTCGGGTGATGGTTTTTGTAGATGCTCTTGCTCGGTCATAGATCCTCAAAGTGTTCCAAGGGCTCGCAGGAGCTCCTCAGCGCTTGACGCGTTGTCGAGTAATTCTCCCAGGAGTTCTGCCGTACCCTTCAATGGGTCCATCATAGGAACACGGTGCAACGGGTCGACTCCGAGGTCAAAGATGATGGAGTCCCAGTTGGCGGCGGCTATTTCATTGGGATATTGGGCAATACAACGTCCACGAAAGTAAGCCCTCGTATCTCGTGGTGGGTTGTGAAAGGCTTCACCAATCGCACTGGCTTCGAGGAGCTTCCGCAGGCCCACCCTGCGTGCCAAGCTCTTTTCGGGCCGTATGTCGTGATATTGAATGTCGATGGCGGCGAGTCGTGGATCTTCATCGCTGAGACCGTGACGTTCCCTCATGCCATTCACCAGTCGGAGCTTGGCGACCCAATCAACCCGATCGGCCACGCTCTCGGGAGCGTCGCGTACACCATCGAGCATCTCGCGCCAATTAGTTAAGAGAAGCGTAAGTTCGGCCTCGGAAGCGACCGCTGAACCGTCTCCACCATTGACGTACCCTTCGGCCAGATTCCAAAGTTCATCCTGATAGTCCCAAGCTGAGCGCGTGCGACCATCCACGGCCTCTTGACCGTGTGTCAAGGTTAAGTCCGCCCCGTATTCCCGCACCGCCCGTACCGGCGTTTTTGGCATTGGTGGGAAGACGCCTGAGCCGCGGTCTTCGAGGACGGCCAACAAGAGCGCCGTGCTTCCCAATTTGACGAAGGTAGCAACCTCGCTCATGTTGGCATCACCGATGATTACATGGAGACGACGGAAGCGTTCGGGGTCACCATGGGGCTCGTCTCGGGTATTGACAATGGGTCGCTTTAGTGTCGTTTCCAGGCCAACCAACTCTTCGAAAAACTCTGATCGTTGAGCTATTTGAAACCGTGGCGCCAACTCTTCGAAGTACTCCGTTTCGAAGCCAACCTTGCCGGCGCCCAGAATCACTTGGCGAGAAATCAGATGTGGTGCCATCGCTCGAACTATCTCGGCGAAGGGTATTTCGCGGTCTACGAGATAGTTCTCGTGGGTCCCGTAGGAATTTCCCTTGCCGTCGGTGTTGTTCTTGTACACCGTAATGGGAGGCATACCCTCTGAGGTCTGATTGGCTACTCGGACTGCGTGCAAGAGGACGTCTTCGCCAACGCGGTCGTAGAGCAGGCCCGAAAGCGGTGTGCGACATTCGGGGGATGAGTACTCCGGGTGGGCGTGGTCAACGTAGAACCTGGCTCCATTCGTGAGAACAGTGTTCGCCAGATGTGTCTCGACCATCGGCGCCACCGATGTCAATAGGGGCATGTGTCGGGCATCATTCGCCGGAGATTCGTCGCCGAAATCCCAGTTAATGCGCGTCACACCGTTGCGGGCAAATGCATTAACGAGAATGCTCGAAGCGGTTACTGGATCTCCATCGGGTCCGCCCGTAATCCCATATTCAGTTTCGATTCCCAATACTTTGGCGATGGCCATAACTAGAGGTACTGACCCGTGCCCACGTGGTCGATTGAACGTCCCCCTGTGGGATCAGGAGCCTCTTGATTGACGAGCGTCCTGATGAAGACGATTCGCTCGCCTTTCTTGCCCGAGATTCGGGCCCAGTCATCGGGATTTGTGGTGTTGGGAAGGTCCTCGTTCTCGCGGAATTCCTGGCGAATCGAACTCACCAGGTCTTCTGTCTTAATCCCTCGAGTCCCGCCACCAATCTCTCGTTTCACAGCGAGCTTCTTGGCTCGTCGCACGATATTTTCAATCATGGCGCCCGAAGCAAAGTCTTTAAAATAAAGGGTCTCCTTATCGCCACCTTGATAGGTGACTTCTAGAAAACGGTTCGCATCGTCAGAGCGATACATCTCTTCGACTGTCTTTTCAATCATGGCATTGGCTGCCTTGTGCGAATCACCGCCTCCGATTCCTGCCACTTCACCGCCGTCGAGAGGTAAGGCGTCGTGTAGGTATCTTTCAAAAATTTGAGTCGCCGCCTCGGCATTGGGCCGCTCAATCTTGATTTTCACATCAAGTCGCCCCGGACGCAAGATGGCTGGATCAATGAGGTCTTCACGGTTGGTAGCCCCGATAACAATCACGTCACGCAATGACTCGACACCATCAATCTCGGCCAACAGTTGGGGAACGATTGTTGACTCCATATCGGAACTGATTCCAGTTCCCCTGGTTCGAAAGAGCGAGTCCATTTCGTCAAAGAAGATAATGACTGGGACGCCTTCTTCAGCCTTCTCGCGCGCTCGTTGGAAAACCAATCTGATCTGTCGCTCGGTCTCCCCTACGTATTTATTGAGCAGTTCGGGACCCTTGATGTTGAGGAAGTAGGAACGCACGTTGGTATTGCCCGTGATGGCCGCAACTTTGGCAGCCAGAGAGTTTGCGACGGCTTTGGCAATCATTGTCTTGCCACAACCAGGTGGCCCGTAAAGCAATATGCCCTTGGGTGCGGGTAACTCGTAATCCTTGAAGAGGGCCCGATGAACGTAGGGCAATTCCACGGCGTCGGTAATACTTTCGATCTGAGCGTCAAGTCCGCCCACATCGGCGTAGCTGATGTCGGGTACCTCTTCGAGAAGCAGATCCTCAACTTCTTGTCGGGCCAGCTTCTCTACAACAAACCCGCTCCGAACATCGAAGAGCAGAGTGTCGCCCGAGCGTAACTTCTCGTCAGCGAGAGCGTCCGCCAATTCGACGACTCGCTCCTCGCTCCCTCGTGAGTAGATGAGAATTCGGCGTTCGTCGATGACCTCCTTGACGGTGACAACTTCGCCCTGCCCGTCGAAGTTGCGAATGCCAATAACCGTGAATGACTCATTCAGCACCACTTCGTCTCCTCGGTGGAGTTGGCCTGGATCAAGGGCCGGAATAATCGACACGCGCATTTTGCGCCCTGTAGCGATGATGTCAACAGTTCCATCGGCGTTGAAGTTAGAGAAAGTCCCGTAGACGGCTGGTGGCTGGGTGAGTCGTTCGACTTCTTCTCGCAAGGTAGCCAACTGGTCTCGCGTCTGCTGCATGGCCGCCGCTAGCTTCTCGTTACTGGAGCGAGATTGAGTCAACTGGCCTCTCGCTTCGAGGAGTTGCTCTTCGAGCGTCTCAACTCGAAGTGGTTGGTCCTGGAGGCGACGTTTCAAGGAATCGATCTCTTCGAGGGCGTCCCTCAGGGCATCGCGAAGTGGTTCTTGAGAGACTGCTGACTCTTCCATACATTTAGCGTATCCACGGCTCAGTGGTTTGGTTCAAGCGTGAAACGTTCCTGGTGCCACAGGGGCCGATTAGAATGAAAACCAACGTTCACGCTTCGGAGGACAAATGAAGGTTTGGATCGACCAAGATCTCTGTACAGGCGATGGCCTATGCGAGGAAATTGCCCCAGCGGTATTCACCCTGCTCGACGATGGTCTGGCCTACGTTAAAGAAGGCACCGACGTAAAGAGCAGCCCCGGTGGTGCCACCGGCCTTGCCGCCGTGCCTGAAGAGCTCGAGGATGCAGTAGTCGAGGCCTCAGAAGAGTGTCCCGGCGAGTGCATCTTCATCGAACGCGACTAGATATCTTCGCCCCGCGACTCAATATGCATCCGTCGGACAAGTCTGCGCGCGCTCGTTAAGAAGCCCGTGTGGGCAACCATCCGGTGGTCAGGTCGAACGCTTCGACCATCTATGTGCCACGTGCGACGAAGAATCTCCACAGTCTCAGCTAAACCAAATGCGTGGCGATCGAGTGTTTGACGAAGTTGCTGCGTCTGGTTGATTGTGGGCAAGTAGGCGAGAAATATTCCCCCAGGCCTTAGAGCCTTTTCAGCGTGCTCCACTACGGCCCAAGGCTCCGGCATATCGAGCACGACGCGATCAAAGTCATCTCCGTCGATACCCTGGGTAACGTCACGAATGTGGATGTCATACGGAACGTCTTCCCCCAACATTGCGGTGACATTTTCCTTGGCCCGCTGTGCAAAATCTTCTCGAATTTCGTAGCCGGTAATGAGGGCACCCGCCCGAAGAATCGTCATCGATAGTGCGCCCGACCCAATGCCCGCTTCGAGCACCTTCATTCCTGGACCAATGTCTGCAGCCATCAAGATGGCGCCGAGATCCTTCGGATAAATCACCTGCGCCCCTCGAGGCATTTTCAATACGACGTCGCTGAGCATCGGTCGAAGAACCAAGAACGGTCGACCGGTGCTTCCATCTACTGAGTCACCCTCTTCGAGGCCAATGATCGCGTCGTGCTGCACTATTCCAGCGTGGGTGTGAAAAGAGGCTCCCGGCCGCAGGGTAATCAGGTAGCGCCGATCTTTCTGATCGATCAACATAACCCGTTCTCCATCGTGAATTATTGATGCGCTCACTATTTAGCCTTCCGCTGCGCCTTGGTATCGGCTCTGACGCGACGTCGTTCGCCGTGTCGGATGAACCACGCCACGCCGGCTATGGCCCACCAGAGCCACGCCATCTCACGTTTAATCTGTCTGCGAGCTTGGCGTACCGCTAATGCGATTGCTCCTCCGAGAACCTTTTGAATCATTTGCGACGCCGACGTCCTCGACGCCTTCCCCACATGAACGCACCGAGTGCACCTAAGACGCCCAGGGCGAGGCCAGCAGACTGGGTTGCGGCCGAATTCTCGCCTTCGCCATCATTGGCGAAACTTATAAAGGAACGGACTCTTTCCTCTAACTCAACTCTGGTTGGTGACTGGGCTCTCACTACTTTTTGTCCTTACGGGCGGCAAGCCTTCGTCGACTCGGACCGCTTTGAATTTTAAGTGCAGTCAGCGCAAGTGCAGCGGCTCCACCAATGGTGACTAGCAAATAGGGAATCCAACTAGTGGTTCCATGGAACTGATTCTGTAGGAGACGAAGGAGGCCCACGAGAATCAGTAGTCCGCCCGTCCCTACAAGAAAGGAGCCGAGGCAGCCGAAGGCCGTGTAGCGGCCCAGGGCCTTCACTGGATCGAGCGTCTCTTCTCGGACGTAGCGCTGGGCCACATCCCGAATCATTTCTGCCTCTTCGGCCAATGTCTGGCCTCGGAATACATTCTTTATGTCGCCAAACTTCACAACGAGAGCCTACGTCCGGTCTCGGGCTATGTAAGAAGACGTCGCTTGCGCCACTATTTGGCCCTGTTCATCGAGAACACGCCCCTCCAGGAATAGTACGGTGCTGCCGGCATGGGTCGTTTGAGTCTCACAACGCAGTATTCCACCCACTTTGGCCGGCCTGAGATACGAAACCTTCATCTCCGCATTGGCCACATTGGCCTTGCGACCACGCAAGGCCGTGACGGCACTTGCCCCCATGGAGCTGTCAAGCATGGCGGCCAGGAATCCCCCCTGGATAATCCCCGCCGGGTTTGCGAAACGCTCGTCGGCGCGCATCTCCCAGACAGTGGCCCCCGGCACAGACTTGTCGACGCACCTCAGGCCGAGGGTGAGATCGCAGTTTGGTGGTACTTGGAGGGCCATAGGTTCAGGCTACCGACCCCATTCACCTTGATGTCGTTAATTTTTAACTACTCTGCTGACGGTGAAGACCGTTAAATACGAGCATGCATCACAGCTAGAGGACCGGGCGATCCGTGAAATAGTCGCACTGGCCATGGACGCCCCGGCGAAGGCGAAGTCGGGTCACCCCGGAACGGCTATGGCGCTTGCCCCACTTGCGGTCACTTTGTTCTCGCGAGTGTTCCGTCACGATCCAACTCACCCTGGTTGGTTGGATCGTGATCGTTTTATTTTGAGTTGCGGCCACGCTTCAATTCTGCAGTACGGAATCGCACGTGTTTTCGGGTACGGGATTACCCGAGAAGACCTTTTGGAATTCCGGCAACCCCACAGCCGAACTCCAGGCCACCCCGAGGTTGGGGTGGCTCCGACGGTTGAGGTAACGACCGGACCGCTCGGTCAAGGAATCGCCAATGGCGTTGGCATGGCCCTCGCGGAGCGATTTCTGCGTGCATCCTTTGGCGCCAATCTGATTGAGCATCACACCTGGGTTATTGCCGGTGATGGATGTATCGAAGAGGGAATTTCCCATGAGGCCGCGTCCCTTGCCGGATCCCTCAAATTGGCAGGCTTGACGGTTATCTATGACGACAACCGCATCACCATTGATGGTGAGACCAATTTGGCTCTGGCGGATGACACCCCGGCTCGATTCCGTGCCTACGGCTGGAATGTCATCGAGCTGGGCGAAGTGGCTAACGACTGTGATGCACTGGAGGTTGGTCTGCGCGCAGCCAAAGCGGAGACCCAGCGTCCGACTCTGCTCGTCCTTCGGTCGCACATCGGCTTTCCAGCGCTAACGATGATTGATCGGCGCGAGGCACACGGTTCACCCTTTAGCGCCGAGGTCATACGCGACACCAAGGTGGCACTCGGATTAGATCCCGACATCAGCTTCAATGTTGCAGACGATCTTCCCTCTGCGATGGTTGAGTCGCTTGTAGAGCAGAGGTCGGAGCGAACACACTGGGAAGGTCGCCTTACGGCCTCAGGTGAACTGGGAGTACGACTGTTGGCCCAAGTGGCTTCCGGTGGAGTGCCAACCACAGCTCCGCTGATGGCTCGCTACGAAGAAGGCACGAAGGTTGCTACCCGCAAGGCGATGCAACGGGCGATCGATGTCCTGGCCCCACTTGCGCCAGGACTCCTCTCGGGTTCGGCCGACCTTACTGACAACACGGGCGTCCTCTTGCCGAACGAGCCGGCCCAGTCTGCCGAGAACCCTGGCGGTCGTCAGATTTACTATGGAATCCGGGAGTTTGCAATGGGTGCCGCCATGGTGGGAATGGCACTGCATGGTGGCGTACGCCCGGTCGGCTCAACTTTCTTCGTCTTCTCTGACTACGTACGGCCGGCGATCCGTCTGGCCGCATTGAGTGAAGCCTCGGTGACTTTCGTCTTTACACATGACTCGATCGGAGTGGGAGAAGACGGTCCCACCCATCAACCGGTGGAGCATCTAATGGCGCTGAGGGCCATGCCCGGCCTTCACGTGGTGCGACCATCCGACGCCAATGAGGCACTACAGCTGATTGGTGATGTCATGACCACGCACACTCATGGTCCGACCGCGCTGATATTGAGCCGTCAAGACCTGCCCGTGCTTCGAGGTTCGGATGCTGAAAACTCAACCGCCGGCGCTCGGCGCGGTGGCTACATACTTCGGGACCATCCAAATGCCGCCTTCACTCTTGTGGCGACTGGCTCCGAAGTAGGTACGGCAGTTGGTGCGGCCGATGAATTAGAGATTGAAGGTATCAACGTTCGAATAGTCGCCCTGCCCTGCTGGGAGTGCTTCGAAGAACAGCCCAAGGATTATCGACAGGCCGTTATCCGGCGCGATATTCCCAGTCTTTCGATTGAGGCAGGCGCCACTCTAGGTTGGGCGAAATATGCCGATGAGTCACTTGGGATTGACACCTTTGGTATCAGTGCTCCCGCAGATTTTGTTTTCGAATATTTCAACTTGACTCCCAGTTCGGTAGCTGCAGCTGTTCGCCATCGCTTGGAGCAGTCATGACCAAGCTTGACGCCTTGTATTTGGAACACGGGCAAAGTGCCTGGGTCGACAACATCCGACGCGACTGGCTCAACGACGGAACGCTTCAGAATCTTGTTGACCGCGGCGTCAGGGGCGTCACGTCCAACCCCTCAATCTTTGCCAAGGCCGTTGCTTCCTCCAACGCCTATGACGCTTTGATTGCCGGGCTGCCAACGACCGATCCGGAAGAAGCCTTTGAGTTGCTCGCCGTACAAGATGTTCGTGATGCGTGTGCGATTTTGCGCCCGGTCTATGAAGCATCCGTTCGATCACTATCGACAGGCGAACGACGTTCGCTTGATGGCTTCGTCTCGCTCGAAGTTTCCCCTCGATTAGCGCATGACACTGAAGGAACGATTGCCGCCGCTAAGCGCCTAGCGGGCAATCTAAGCAGTTCGCCAAATCTGATGATCAAGATTCCAGCAACGACTGCTGGTCTACCAGCCATTAGTGCAGTGCTAGCGGAGGGAATAAACGTAAATGTAACGCTTATTTTCTCACTCGAGCGCTACGCCGAAGTGCTCGATGCTTTCGTGAGTGGAATAGAGCAGGCCCGTGTCGCGGGTAAAGATATTTCGAGAATAGCGAGCGTTGCATCATTTTTTATCAGCCGGGTCGACACCGCTATCGATCCACTCCTCCCCGATGACTCTCAACTTCGTGGCACGGCCGCAATCGCACAAGCGGCGGGGGCCTACGACATCTTTCAAGAGCGGGTAGCAACCCCAAGGTTTCAGGCCCTCCTAGCGGCGGGCGCACAACTACAACGACCCCTGTGGGCCTCGACGAGCACGAAGAATTCGGCCTATTCGGATCTCCTGTACGTCGATACGCTCGTCGCGCACGACACGGTAAATACCCTGCCAGATCCGACTCTAGAGGCTTATGCCGACCACGGAGACTCAGCGAAGAGCCGACTACTACGGGAGTCGGATCGCCGGGTTCTGGCCGGGACGCTTGCTCAACTCGCCGCTGCCGGAATTGACTTGGCCGAAGTGACGCAACGCCTCGAAGATGAAGGTGTCAGCGCATTCATTTCGTCCTACGACGAACTACTAGCCACGGTGTCTCAGAAGCTGCGCGGTTAAACGGTAATGGACCCGCATGGTATTGCACGGCGCATAGTCACGGGCGACTGTGCAGCCATTCCTGGTGATCCCCACAACTGGATGGGTTGGATGTCTCACCCGGCGGCGCTTGGTTCAGTAGTTGGGAGTGTCCAACGGGCACACCTTCGACACCACGAAAAGACAGTTCTTGTCGGCATGGGAGGTAGTTCTTCTGGAGCCGGCATGCTGGCGAGCGAGTTGGGTTGTACGGACTTGACCATTCTTGATACTTCCCACCCCGACACGATTCAATCTACGAATTTTGAGAATGTCAATCTTGTGGTCAGTTCCAAGTCGGGTGGAACCGTGGAAACGATCGCCTCGATGGCCTACGCCCTTTCGCATGGTGCTCGGGCCAGCGACTTGACGATTATCACGGATCCGGGAACTCCCTTAGATGAACTAGGTCAATCACTGGGAGCAGTAGTGCTCCAGGGTGACCCCCAAACTGGTGGGCGCTTTTCGGCACTCTCTGTCTTTGGGATTGCCCCCATCTTGATAGCGGGCGCCACGAGCGTCCCAGAGACTGTCTTAGGCGAGGAAGAGTGGATCGAATCATTCGTCCACGGAATGCAGGCTGCCCCACCATCAGGATGGGACACGATGACAGTGTCGGGAGACCCTCTAACGTCCTTTACCGCTCTCTGGGAGGAACAACTGCTCGCTGAATCCACGGGAAAAGATGGCAAAGGGCTACTACCTACGCCTGGCGCACCCCGGAAGATATTAGATATTGCACTCCATGTCCAACGTACGCACGCCTTTACCGTGGGGCTTTGTACGGCCCTTGGAGTCAATCCATTCGATCAACCCGATGTGGAGTCTGCAAAGCGGAGAACGTTCGCAGAGCTGAGCAGTCCGACGCCGGATGAATTTATCGATCCTGCCAACCTGGGGGGTTGGATCGAACGAGGTGGTCCCTTTGTGCTCCAGGTCTACGGACCACTCAGCTGCGCCCCAGAAGTCGCCTCGCTACGGTCCTCGATGGCAATGATGGGCCATGAGGTCAGCGCCGGCCTAGGTCCCCGATACCTCCACTCCACAGGCCAGATTCATAAGGGCGGCTCTGCTTCGCTTCGTTTTTTGCAGATTCTTATTGAACCATCGAGTACACCTGAGCGAATATCGGGTCGCGAATACTCGTTCCATGATTTATTAGGCGCACAAGCTCGAGGTGACTTTCAGGACCTAACTGGCCGTGGCCGTGACGTTGTAAGAGTGAAACTAGCCCCAGGTGAGCATTTACTCGGCCTACTTCACTAAGGTTCATGCCAATGGCTGACACCTCCATCGCCTCGAAGAACGCCTCGCAGCACTTTCAGCTCGAGGGGGAATCATCAAACTCGCTCGCCCCAGACGCGTACGCCATGGCCCGGAAGCAGTTTGGGGACGTCGTCACATACTCCCCCAAGGTTTTTATTCCATTGACCAAACTTTGTCGTGATCGTTGTGGCTACTGCACCTTCGCGCAGCCACCCGCCCATCTGCCTTCTCCGTATATGAGCATTGAAGAAGTGATGGAGATTGTGGAGGCCGGACAGAAGGTTGGTGTTACTGAGGCCCTCTTAACTCTCGGTGAGCGGCCCGAACTCCGCTATGACGATGCGGCGCGGTGGTTGGCCTCACACGGATATCGGTCGACCGTGGACTATGTGGCCGAAGTTGCCCGCACGATCTTGCACACAACGGGAATGCTCCCCCATGCGAACGCTGGAGCCCTGTTCTCCTACGAGCTAGCACAGCTGCGCACCGTCACCGCCTCGCAGGGCATGATGCTCGAAACCTTGCGCCCCTTAGAAGCTCATCGCTTAGCCCCAGATAAGGCACCCGTTCGGAGATTGGCTACGTTGCGTGCCGCCGGTGAACTGCAGATTCCCTTCACCACGGGACTTCTAGTTGGCATTGGCGAAGACCGACGAGACCGCATAGAAGCTTTGTTCGCTATTGCGGAGTCGCATCGGCAGTTTGGTCATGTTCAAGAAGTGATTATTCAGAATTTCTTACCTAAGGCCAAAACGGCCATGGCTGATCATCCCGCCGCCGAGGAGGAAGAGTTCTTCTGGACTATTGCTGCCGCGCGACTCATGTTGCCCGCCGACATTCATCTACAGGCTCCCCCTAACCTCAGCGACGATCCGGCACGACTCCTCGCCTATGGCATCGACGACTTTGGTGGTATTTCTCCAATTACGAAAGACCACGTCAATCCCGAGCGGCAGTGGCCCGTAGTAGAGACCCTCAGCGGCGAAGTAGAGCGCCGAGGACTGCATCTTGCGCCTCGCTTGACCGTCTATCCCCAATGGCATGGCGATAATTTCCTAGACGACCACGTGAGACCGTCCGTGTTGGCGCTTTCTAACTCGCACGGCCATCGACGTGATGATGAGTGGTTCTCAGGTGGAGATTCCACACCACCAACGTTCACCAAAGGTCCCCTGACCGGAAGAATTGAGCAAATCCTCCATCGCTACGAGCCGGGCTATGAGTTCTCAGAGGATGAGATTGTGACGCTCTTTAGCGCTCGTGGCACAAATGTCGCAGCCATCGCCGACCTAGCCGACGGTGTTCGTCGCGACCTAGTTGGTGAAGACGTCACCTTCGTCATTAACCGAAACATCAACTACACGAATGTGTGTACCTTCAAGTGCAAGTTCTGCGCTTTCTCCAAGGGTCCACTTTCGCTCAATTTGCGAGGTGACCCGTACCTACTAACTCTCGACGAGATCTCCGAGCGAGTCCAAGTAGCCGCTGAAAAGGGCGCCACTGAAGTCTGCCTGCAGGGTGGAATTCATCCCAAGTTTGATGGTGACTACTACGTCGACGTTATTGCGGCTGTCCGTGCGGGCTCCCCCGATATACACATCCACGCCTTTAGCGCTCTCGAGGTCTTTGAGGGAGCGCGTCGAAGCGAGATGAGCCTGGTGGACTATCTGACGCGTTTGAAGAATGCCGGCCTCAAGACCCTGCCTGGCACGGCGGCCGAAATTTTGGATGATCCCGTGCGAGCCATACTCTGCCCGGACAAAATCAACACAGCCCAATGGCTCGAAGTTCATGAAGCAGCGCACAGTATTGGGCTGCGTTCGAATATCACCATCATGTTTGGTGCCGTCGAAGAGCCACGTAGCTGGGCCAGACACCTCTTGGTAACCAGAGAGCTTCAAAAGAGGACGGGCGGATTTACCGAATTTGTTCCTCTCCCATTCGTTCATATGGCCACGCCAATTTTCCTAAAGGGTCGTAGTCGCAAGGGGCCGACCTTCCGTGAGACGGTTCTCATGCACTCAGTAGCACGGCTCCACTACGCCAGCCTGATCAACAATATTCAGGTCAGCTGGGTGAAATTGGGCGTTGAAGGCAGCCGTGAACTCCTTAAGGCCGGTGCCAACGATCTCGGAGGCACGCTGATGGACGAGAATATCTCGCGCGCAGCCGGTGCTGCCCACGGCCAGGAGATGGATGTGGCGACGCTAGAAGCCCTCGTAGCACCTCTAGGGCGCCCGCTACGCCAGCGAACAACTCTTTACGGTGTGGCGTGACCCACGACGCTGAAATCGCCTCGCTGCTTACAGCAATCACTGCCTCGAAGCCCCAAACAAACCAGAGAAGTGCTCTTCTGCGATCCCTCCTTGAAAATGTGGTGCTACTGGCCGAACAAGATCCCGACACCCTGGATCTCAAAATTGCCGAAACAGCACTCGCTGAACTGGTTGAGGCCTTTGAAGTCTTCGCACCGTACCGAAATGTTTCGAAGGTAACAATATTCGGATCGGCGCGAACACCAGATACTCATCCCCTTTATCAATTGACTAAGGCATTCGCCGCAGCGATGGCTCAAGAGGGCTGGATGATCATCACGGGTGCTGGACCCGGCATTATGGCTGCCGGCATTGAGGGGGCTGGGCGGGAGAAGTCGTTCGGAGTCAACATCCGACTTCCGTTCGAACAGGGTGCTAACGAGTTCATCGCATCGGACGTGAAATTGGTAGAGATGCGTTACTTTTTCACACGAAAAGTTGCCCTCACTAAAGAGTCGAAGGGCTTCGCAATTTTTCCTGGCGGCTACGGAACTCTCGATGAATGCTTTGAGTTACTCACGCTGTTGCAAACCGGTAAGGCAGTACCGGCACCCGTTGTACTGATTGACACGCCCGATGGGCACTATTGGAACGACTGGCTTGCTTTTATTCGTGGTGCGGTCATCAGTGATGGCTATGTCAGCGAACTCGATCATCGTTTTTTTACGATTGCCACAGATGTCGCTACGGCTCAGGACGCTCTAACCAGCTTCTATCGCAACTACCACTCTTTGAGGATGGTCGGTCACCGTATGGTGCTGCGGATGCATCACGGTCCCACTAGTGAGCAGTTGGAAGAAATCCGATCACGTTTCAGTCATATTGTGACCGAAGGTGTTATTGAGGTCATCGATGCGACAGGTCCGGAGCGTTCTTCGTACGATCAAGTGAATCTTGCACGGGTGGCTTTCACATTCGATCGGCGTAGCTACGGTGAGGTGCGCGACCTCATATCTGCAATTAATAGCTGGGTCGATTAATTCAACGTACGAAGAGTTCCCTCTGCTTTTACGAGCGAGCGACGGACCGTACTGAGCTTCTTCTCGATATCCTTGAACTCTGCGTTACCTGCGGTTTGTTCACGAAGAGCAACGTACGCTAAATCAGTTACCCGGTCGATAATTGAACTAATCTGACCAGCGAGTTCTTCTAGTTCTTCTGCGTTCATGCCTACTCAAAGGTCGTGACAGTCAGCTCGTTCGCTGCGTACTGCGCGCGTAGAACCTTCTTGTCGAACTTACCAACGCTGGTCTTGGGGACTGAGTCGATAAAGCACCATCGTTCCGGCATCCACCACTTCGCAATTCGAGGCTCTAAGAAGGCTCGAATTTCCTCGAGCGTTACCGTGGAGTCAGGATTGCGAACTACGCAGCACATTGGGCGTTCATCCCAGCGAGCATCGGGAACAGCAACGACAGCGGCCTCGAACACCTCGGGGTGGGCAATCACTTCGTTCTCGAGCTCGACGGAACTGATCCATTCACCACCAGACTTGATGACGTCCTTGCTACGGTCAGAGATGACCATAAAACCTTCACCATCGAGAGTGCCGACGTCTCCCGTGCGAAGCCAACCATCGTGGAACTTCTCGTGGTCATCAACACCAAAGTATGAGCCCGTAATCCAGGGTCCGCGGATTTCGAACTCGCCGACACTCTTGCCATCGTGAGCGAGTACAGATCCGTCCTCTCCGACAGTTCGAATCTGAACACCACCAACAATGCGACCAGCCTTGACACGATAATCAACGTCGTGTTCGGGGTTGCTACCAAATGGAGGAATGGAAACGGCCGCGAGGGGGCTCGTTTCGGTCATACCCCAACCTTGAATGACATCAAGATTGTGGCGATCGCGGAAGGCTTCAATCATTGACCGAGGTACGGCGGCGCCACCACAGAGAATGCCGCGAAGGCTTGACAGGTCAGCCGTCGGGTCGCTCTCGGCCACGCGCAATACATCATTCCAAATTGTGGGAACACCCAAAGCGATTGTTGGACGGAGCGTCTTGGTCATGTTCAATATCGGCTCGCCTTGCAGAAACATTTGCGGCATGATGATTTCGCATCCACTAAAGAGCGCGGTGTAAGCCACTCCCCATGCGTTCACATGGAACATTGGAACAATGAGCAGAACGCGGTCGCGTTCGGAGAGTCCAATTGAGTTTGATGACATCGATGCCAGGGAGTGGAGCCATGTTGACCGATGCGAATAGACCACGCCCTTAGGGTTTCCCGTGGTCCCAGAGGTGTAGCACATCGCTGCTGCGTTGCGCTCATCGAATTCAGGCCAGACGAATCCGGGCTCCTCCGACATAACCAGTTCTTCGTAGTCAAGGGTGTCACCGAGGAGGGAGCGATCACCAGGTCCCGAAACGATGAAGTGCTTGACTCCCTTGATTTCGTCCTTCACTTTGGCCAGCAGTGGAATCAAGGAGCCATCGACAATTATGACCTTGTCTTCGGCGTGATTAATGATGTAGGAGAGTTGCTCTGGGAAGAGCCGAATATTGAGTGTATGAAGCACCGCACCCATAGAAGGAACTGCGATGTAGGACTCCATGTGGCTTTGATTGTTCCATTGGAATGTCGCCACGCGGTCCCCTGCCTGCACACCAAGCTTGGCCAGCGCCCTAGCGAGCCGCTCCGCTCGCTTCGAAATCTCATAAAACGTAGCTTCTTGAACACGATCTGCGTGCACGGTAAACACTTTTTTGTCAGCGTAGAGCCATTCGCCGTGGCGAACAATATTGCTGATTAGCAATGGCGCATCTTGCATCGTACTTTTCACTATTTCCCCCTACAAATGATTTTCTAGATAATACAAAATTGTTGGCCGGCTATCAGGCAGTCCAAGATTTCTCATATGGAACGAGCGGAGCGGGTAGCTCCGGCGCATCAGGAGTGAGAAAGGCGTGTACCGAGGCAGCTACCGATCGACCTTCGGCTATCGCCCAAACAATGAGACTCTGACCTCGAACTGCATCACCGGCGGCAAACAGAGGTGCCAATTCGCCCTCAGCGGGTGATACCTGCCAGCGCGCATCGACCCTAATGTGCTGTCTCGCATCCCGGTCTAGGGCGCTAAGAAAATCGAGTTCGGGACCCACAAATCCTGCAGCAATGAAGACCATCTCGGCTGGGATCTCCTCTTCACGGTCAATCGTTACTGTGCCGTCACTGGCGTAAACCAAGTGTTCGACAACAATTCCAGATAGTGAAGTACCGTCTCGACTCAGGAATTCCTTCGTGCGCATCGCGTATTCCCGACCGCCACCCTCTTCGTGAGCACTCGTCACCTTGTAGATCGTCGGCATCGTCGGCCATGGCTGGCTCTGTGGACGCGTGGGAGTTGGCTGTGGTAGTAACTCCACCTGGGTCACCGAGGCGGCACCCTGACGGTGTGCAGTGCCAAGGCAGTCTGCACCAGTGTCACCGCCGCCGAGGATAACGACGTGTTTTCCGGTGGCCTGGATGGGTGAAACGGAACCGCCTATTGCTTCGATGTTGGCTGGTTTGAGATATGCCATAGCGGGATAAATGCCACGCAGCTGTCGCCCTGGGGCGGGGATGTCACGAGGGATGGTGGAACCTATCGCAAAGATGACGGCATCGTACTCACTTCGCAACTGCGTGATCGAAATATCGCCATCGTCACCGACTGTCGTGGCGGGCCTAAACCGCACGCCCTCCGCGGTCATCTGATCTAACCGGCGATCCAAAATCGCCTTCTCCATTTTGAACTCTGGGATTCCGAAACGCAAAAGTCCGCCAATAGCTTCTTGACGCTCAAACACCGTTACGTCATGGCCCTGGCGAGCGAGTTGTTGCGCAGCCGCAAGACCACTGGGGCCGGAGCCAATAATCGCAACGCTCATTCCAGTTCTCAGTGGAGCGATATCTGGCATAACAATGCCGGCAGCAAAACCGTGCTCAATGATTTCGTATTCGGTTCTCTCAATGGATACTGCGTCTCTAGATATTGACACGACGCAGGCCGATTCGCACGGGGCCGGACAGAGTCGTCCAGTGAACTCGGGAAAGTTATTGGTCTGGTGTAACCGCTCAAGGGCGCTGGAAAAGTTACCTTTGTAGTAGAGGTCGTTCCACTCTGGAATCAAGTTGCCGAGAGGACACCCTTGGTGGCAGAAAGGTATACCGCAGTCCATGCAGCGGGCAGCCTGATCCCGAGACTGCTCATCTGACTGTGGCTCGTAAACCTCGCGCCAGTCACGAAGACGCACGGGAACCGGCCTGCGAGCGGGATTCTCTCGTCCAATGGTTAGGAAGCCGTCAATCTTACCCATTGCTCACCTCCAATGCTTTGCGGTATTCGACGCTCTGTACGCGAACGAAGTTCATCCGCTCGCTAGCCCAATCGGAGATCATCGCCTTGGCAATCTCGGAACCGGTCGCAGCAACAAATCTCTTCAGGAGATCGTGCAAGAAATGATCATCATCGAATTCGAGCGGGTCAACATCGAAAAGCCCCGCGCTCAAGTTTGTCGTTAACTGCTGTTCGGGATCGTAGAAGTATGCGCTCCCACCCGACATGCCGGCCGCTACATTCCTACCAGTAGGTCCTAGGACTACGACTACCCCGCCGGTCATATATTCCGCGACGTGGTCCCCTGTACCTTCGACCACAATGGTCGCTCCAGAGTTTCGTACGGCGAGTCGTTCTCCAACAATGCCCCGGAGGAAAATCTCCCCACTGGTCGCCCCATAGCCAATCACGTTCCCTGCGATGATGTTCTCCTCGCTCGCGAAAGGTGAATCAACATGGGGCTGCACAACAATTCGGCCCCCAGAGAGTCCCTTACCGACGTAGTCGTTGGCGTCGCCCGTGAGCTGAATCGTTAGACCCTTGGGCATGAATGCGCCCAATGACTGTCCGGCTGAACCTTCAAAGTTGAGCACAATCTGATCATCTTGTGTCATTCGGACGCCCCGGCGAGTGATCTCTGATCCTGTGAGCGTACCCACAGTCCGCTGCACGTTGTTGATGAATCCATCAAAGCGATAGGGAACTCCACGTTCAGCAGCATCGGCGGCCGCAGATAAATACTGCCAGTCCAAGCTGTCTGCCAAGAGGTCATCTTGTGCTTCAAGCCGAATGCGCTGACCATCCACGGGTGGTTGCAGGATTGCATTGAAATCAACCCCGGCATCGCGCAATTCAGTGGATTCCTCCACCGAGATCAGGTCGCTACGCCCTATAACTTCATCCAGAGTACGCGCGCCCATTGCTGCGAGATACTCGCGGATTTCAGTGGCGATGAATTCGAAGAAGTTCTCAACAAACTCTGGTTTGCCGGTAAACCGTTCTCGCAGAACGGGGTTTTGCGTGGCGATGCCGACCGGGCATGTGTCGAGATGGCAAACGCGCATCATCACGCAGCCCGAGACAATCAGGGGTGCTGTGGCGAATCCATACTCCTCTGCGCCTAGAAGTGCTGCAATCAACACATCGCGACCAGTCTTTAGCTGACCATCAACTTGGACGGTGACGCGATCACGGAGCCCGTTGGCGGCGAGTGTCTGCTGCGTTTCGGAGAGTCCAATTTCCCATGGCGTGCCAGCGTGTTTGAGTGAAGTGAGTGGCGCTGCTCCCGTTCCACCGTCATAACCAGATATCAAGATCACGTCGGCCTTGGCCTTGGCAACACCGGCGGCGACCGTACCGACCCCAGCCTCGCTCACCAATTTGACGTGAACACGCGCTTGATTATTGGCGTTCTTCAGGTCGAATATAAGTTGCGCCAAATCCTCAATCGAATAGATGTCATGGTGAGGTGGTGGTGAAATGAGACCCACTCCTGGAGTGGAGTGTCGGGTCTTGGCAACCCATGGGTAGACCTTGTGACCCGGCAGCTGCCCTCCCTCTCCTGGCTTCGCACCTTGACTTACTTTGATCTGCAGGTCATCGGCATTGACAAGGTAGCGACTCGTGACACCAAATCGACCTGAGGCAACCTGCTTAATTGCCGAACGACGATTGAACCGTGGGTCCGTGAATGTGTCGCGTTCCTCGTCTTCTCCACCCTCACCGGTGTTCGAACGACCACCTAGACGGTTCATGGCAATGGCGAGGTTTTCATGAGCCTCAGCAGAGATTGAGCCATAGGACATCGCACCTGTGGAGAAGCGCTTCATAATGGTTGACACAGGCTCAACTTCGGAAATATCTATAGCTTGACCGAGCGGCTGTACTTCGAAAAAACTCCGTAACGTGACACGCTGGCGTTCCTGTTGATCGACCAGGCGGGTGTAAGTGCGGAACACATCCATCCGACCTTCCCGCGTCGCATGCTGCAATGTGTAGACGGTCTGGGGATTGAAGAGATGCGGTTCGCCTTCGCGGCGCCACTGGTACTCACCACGGGTCTCTAGTTCCTGAGAGACCTCGAGACCGTGGGCCACTTCGTGACGACGCAGCACGTCTTGAGCGAAACCGGCGAAGCCCCGACCGCCAATCTTTGAAGCTATTCCGGGGAAACAACGATCGACCACTTCTTGGTCGACGCCAATCGCTTCGAAAAGTTGCGAGCCGATGTAGCTAGCCACCGTCGAGACGCCCATCTTGGACATGACCTTGAGAACACCCTTCGACAAGGCTTTGTTATAGCGGTAGCGCGCTTGTCCGGGAGCCTCGTCCTCAAACTGTCCGAGACGGGCCAACTCCTCGATGGTGTCGAGTGCTAAGTAGGGACAGACCGCAGAGGCGCCAAAGCCCAGCAAGAGCGCAACATGATGCACTTCCTTTACATCGCCCGCTTCAACAATCAGTGCGGTATCGGCGCGTAAGTGCTCTCGGACGAGCCGGTTATGGACTGACGCCACTTGCAGCAGGCTTGGAATAGGCGCTGAATTCACGGTGGAATTACGGTCCGACAGAATTACGAGATTGACTCCAGAGCGGACACTGGCAACGACGTGGTCCTCAAGTTCTTTTAAGCCGGCAAGCATTGCTTGACGAGGATCCTTCGAGGCGTTGGCCACATCGAAAAGACCATCAATAGCGGTTGATTTGAAGGTACCTACACCGGAATCTTCAATGTATCGAATTTTGGCCAAATCCTCTAAGTCGATGACGGGCGCAGAAAGCACTATCTGTCGCACATGGTCGGGCGTGGCGCTCAAGAGATTTCCGTGTCCGCCGATACCCACGCGTAGTGACGTAACTAGCTCCTCTCTGATGGCGTCAAGGGGAGGGTTCGTTACCTGTGCGAATTGCTGTGTGAAGAAGTCGAATACCGGTTTCGATTTAGTCGACAGAACAGCAATTGGTGAATCGGAGCCCATGGAGCCGATGGGTTCCTCACCGTTGCGCGCCATTGGCGTAAGAATTAAACGAATCTCTTCTTCGGTATAGCCAAAAAGGTGTTGAAGCCGCACGAGAGATTCGTGCTCTGGTAAGAGCATGGACTGTTTGGCAAGTGTGTCCAGATCGATCTGATGTTCTTCGAGCCATTCGGTATAGGGATGAGTTGAGGCCAGTTCATCTTTGATATCCGCATCGTCAACGATGACCCCTCGTTCAATGTCGACCAAGAACATACGTCCAGGACGAAGCCGGCCCTTGGCGATGACGTTTGAGGGTTCAATGTCCAGAACCCCTACTTCTGATGAGAATATGACCCGACGGTCACCGGTGACCCAGTACCGTGCAGGTCGCAGTCCATTGCGGTCCAGAACGGCGCCAACACGCGTTCCGTCGCAGAAGCTGACGCTCGCGGGGCCGTCCCAAGGCTCCATCAAGGCAGCGTTAAAACGATAGAAATCACGCTTTTTTGGATCCATCGTGGTGGCCCGTTCCCAAGCTTCAGGAATCATCATGAGAATGGAGTGTGGGAGCGAACGTCCATTCATAAAGAGCAATTCGGCAGCCTCGTCAAAGCTCGCCGAGTCACTCATGGATGGCGTGATGACGGGTGCGAGATCGGACGCATCGGACCAATTGTCTGTTTTGAACTTCGACTCGCGTGCCGCCATCCAGGATCGATTGGAGCGGACGGTATTAATTTCACCGTTGTGGGCGATAAAACGGAACGGTTGAGCGAGCTCCCAGCGAGGGAAGGTATTCGTCGAAAAGCGCGAATGCACCAGAGCGATGGCTGTCTCGAGGCGCGGATCACGGAGATCCGCAAAGTAACGACGGAGTTGCGCTGATGTCAACATGCCCTTGTAGACAATGGTTCTTGTTGAAAATGATGAAGCGTACGCTGAAGACTTTCTTGCCACGCGCTTGCGTGCAATGTAGAGGCGATATTCCAACTGATCTTGACTCCAGGCTAAATCGCCCGATACGAACTGCATCATGTGGACTGGTTCGGAACCCCTCGAAGCACCACCCAGCAGTGAGGAGTCCACAGGTACCTCGCGCCACCCCAACGTGGTCAGGCCAGTTTCAGTGCAGGCCTCTTCGATGATCACTCTTGATTCTGCAGAGTCTGCAGCGGGCAGCATCCACTGCCCCACTCCGTACTGGCCTGCTTCAGGGAGGGAAATCCCAAGATCTTGAGTCACCGCCGCCAGAAATGAATGCGGTAGCTGCAGGAGAATGCCCGCGCCATCCCCACTATTTGGGTCGGAACCAGTTGCTCCCCGGTGTTCGAGGTTCTCCAGAATGGTGAGGGCGTCGGAGACCGTGCTCGCCGTTGGTATGGCGTCAAGATTGGCGACCATTCCAACGCCACACGCGTCGTGTTCGCCTTGCGGGTCATAGATCTGGTTCATCGCGTCTTCCTTCTAACCGGGACGACGCTGGCCCGTGCCCATTGTACAGACGAACTGTCCGTATTTGCAACGCCTACATTGAACATATGGAGATGTCCACCAAACCCAAGGTTGTCGTTGGTGGTGGAATTATCGGCCTGGTATCCGCACTGGCCGCTCTCGAACTTGGTCCAGTCACGATATTTGACCCAGGGATCGGCTCTGGGGCCACGTATGCGGCCGCCGGCATGCTTTCACCGGGTGCAGAGCTTCTCGCGGGCGAGGCTCACGCCCTGGAGGATGCAGCACAATCTCTAGCGGATTGGCCGGCACTCCTCGACGTCATCAAAGGCCCCCCGAATATCTTCTTCCCGCGCACAAGTTCTCTTTTGACGGGCTTCTCAAGAGGCGATAGTGAAGAAGTGAAGAGGCTGACTGCGTTCGCCCAGAAATCCTCGCTTGAAATGGAGCACGTGACCCGATTAAGCAACTCATCACTGTTTTCGGGCATCTCGCCGAGATTCACTCAAGGAGTCCTCTTCCCAGATGACGGCTTTGTGGACGTCGAGAAATTGGTCGAGGCACTATTAGCGAATCTGCAACTTAATGGCGTTTCGATAATTACGGAGTGCGTCGTCGCAATCGAGGGTGGCACTACCGCTGTTGTTCGAACTGAAAAGGGTAGGTACGAATTTGATTCAGGCATACTCTGTACGGGATCTCAAAAATCTCTCGTAGATACAGCCGCTGCCAAATCGTTCCGTTCAGTTCGAGGGGTCACGCTCCGATTGAGACGCCGTGAGTTGGTTCCTCCTCGCATGGTGCGCGCGCTGATCGATGGCCGTTCTATCTACGTAGTCGACCGACCCAATGGCGAAGTAATTATTGGCGCAAGCTCAGACGAGAGTGATGAGCGATATGTGGATGCACAAGCGGTCGCCGACCTTTTGCGGTTGGGAATTCAGCTCTGCCCTTCACTCGATGATGCGGAATTTCTAGAGGCTCGATCGGGATTACGACCAGTGGGCCCAAGTGGACAGTCGTTCCTTGAGCGACTTAACGGTTCGTGGGCTTGGCACACTGGCTATTACCGTCACGGCGTTCTGATGGCCCCGCTGGCCTATCGCCGCGCGCAGGAGTTCTGGAATGATTGAAGTCGAATTCAACGGGTCGTCGGTTTCATCGTTGGCGACAAGTGTGGCGGACTTTGTGGAGGAACGCTCGCTTCCTAGGGTTGGAGTGGCCGTAGCAATTAATGGGAGTGTTATTCCAAGGTCAGAGTGGGCTGTGACTGCACTTCTCCATGCAGATGTTATTGAGATTGTCACTGCGGCTGCTGGCGGATGAGGCGTAGTACAGTAGGTACTTCACGGGCTATGGCGCAGCTTGGTTAGCGCGCTTGACTGGGGGTCAAGAGGTCGTGGGTTCAAATCCCGCTAGCCCGACCAAGAACAAGAATCGGACGACATGTCCGGTTCTTGTTCTACCTAGGAGGGCTTGAAATGACACGATTCCTCTCTCGAATCCTTGCAACACAGTGGCACGCTCTGCGCCTCTATCGGCTGTCTAGAAGGGCGGATTCACTAGGACATGGAGATATTGCGTCCCTACTTCTCTCCGTCGGGAAATTCATTTCTGGAATAGAAATAGTGCATGGCGCCGTGATCGGCGAAGGTACTGTTTTCATTCACGGCACGGGAGTCGTGATTGGCCCCGGTGTTGTCGTGGGGCGGGATTGTCGTATTTTTCATAATGTCACACTCGGCTCTCGGGACGGGATCTCCTACCCAACGATCGGGAATGGGGTAACCCTCTATCCGGGCGCTGTGGTATTGGGTGCCGTCCAGGTGGGCGATAACGCAGTTGTTGGCGCCAATGCCGTGGTTTTGGAAAATGTGGCTGAGAACCAGATAGTTGCGGGCAATCCAGCCCGACTAGTGGGCATTGTTGAGAGCTAAGGAAGCACGACCTCAAAGCCAAACTCAAATATGTCGAGATGATTTTCCAGAAGTCTCATTGCGTCCAGGTCACCATCGATCAAGAACATGGAATCTCCCATAATCTCGTCGATCGTATTTGAACCACCTGCAAATCTGGCGAACGCAGACTGCTCGCATGTGATTGCGATGTCAACCACCTCGCTCTCCAGCGCGTGGCGTGACGAGAGCACGCCCCCACGAATTTCAATACGTTCGGTTGGCTCGTCGCGATCTGTAAGGGTCACACTGATGGTTAACCAAAGATCCTTGGTGGCGGGACCGTTAAGCCGGACTCCGATTACGTCGGTCATCATGTTCATCGTCATAGCTCTCATAAATGATGGTCCGGTCGAGTTCCCTCGAACTCCCTTGAGCGCACTTCCTCCGGCACGGAGTTCTTGGGCTCCAGTCAGGTAAAAGTCGCGCCACGGACCAGATTCGCTCTGGTATCCCAACTGTTCAAGCGCATCGGCTTGTAGGTACCGGGCTTCGATGTTCTCCGGCTCCGCGAAAACTAGGTGGTTGACTACTTCGCACACCCAGCGGTAGTCACCCTTTTCAAAGCTACTTCGAGCTTGAGCCAAAAGGGTCTCCGAGCCTCCAATGAACTCTACGTAACGCTTCCCAGCTTCAACTGGCGTATGTGGGTTGAGGTGAGCTGGATTAGCGTCGAACCAGCCCAGGTAACGCTGGTAGACCGCTTTGGCATTGTGACGAACGGTGCCGTAGTAGTCGCGGTTGTAGAATTGTTTCGCTAGATGCGGCGGAAGCGCAATTTCCTCCGCAATCTCGTTCATGGTGAGGCCGTGATTGGCGAGTCGCATGGTTTGATCGTGAATCGAACGGTATAGGTCCCTTTGGTTCTCTAGATATTCCCGGATCTCATCTACACCCCAACGCGGCCAATGATGCGACGCGAAGGCGACGTCAATCTTCGGCAAGAATTCTGTTAAGCATTCGTTGATGTATTTTGACCAACCAAGGGCGTCTCGGACTTGCGCTCCACGCAATGTGTAGAGGTTGTGAAGGTTGGCCGTGCAGTTCTCGGCGAGACAAAGAGCCTGGAAGTCGGGAAGAAAGATGTTCATCTCCGCTGGTGCTTCGGTTCCCGGCGTCATCTGGAATTCAAGAGTAACGCCGTCAACAACATGGCGTTCGCCAGTCAGGTGAATATCGATTGTTGGTGCAATCAGCGTCACCCCCGGCATGGCTGGCAAGGATTTACCTAGGCCGGTATCAACGTGTCCAAGTTCGTCCTTAGGCAAGAGCACGCCGTACATGTACATCGCTCTACGAAGCATCGCGGTGCCAGCGATGACGTTCTCTGAAACCGCTGCCTCCAAAAAGCCCGCTGGGGCAAAGATCTCAACTGAACCATTCGAGACTTCCTCCTCAGTTACGACGCCGAGAATGCCTCCAAAATGATCGGTGTGAGAGTGCGTGTAAATCACTGCCTTCACTGGTCGCTCACCAAGATGGCTATTTATCAACTGCAGTGATGCCGCCGCGGTCTCGGTGCCTGTGAGAGGGTCAATCACAATCCAGCCCTCGTGCCCCCTAATGAAGGTGATATTCGAGATATCTAGTCCACGAACTTGGTAGACGCCATCTGTGACTTGAAATAAACCGGAGGCATTATTGAGTTGAGCTTGACGCCACAAACTCGGATGAACGGAATCAGATCCAGCGGCCGATTCAAACTCGTAAGCGTCTAAATCCCAAACAGCGTGTCCAAATCGACCAATTATTTGGCGATCCGTAGCTTCTGCGAGTTTGCCTCTTATGGCCCGGTCGAAATCGGAGCGATCTTCAAAAGGCAGAGAACCCAAGCTGGCGGCGAGGAGGGTCCTTGTATGGCTAGTTGCGTTCTTGCGCTCGGTTGTACTCATCGCTAGTTGCTACCACGAAACGTATTTGTAATAGTTCCTAGTTTTTCAATAGACGTTGTCAGCACGTCTCCGTCACGCAGAAACCGTTTGGGATTCTGGCCTTGCCCCACACCCGCTGGACTTCCGGTGAAAATCAGGTCCCCCGTTCTTACTTCGCAGACTGAAGATATGAATGCGATGATTTCTGGCACATGGAATGCCATGTCTTCGGTTGATTCGTCCTGCATGAGCACGCCGTTAAGTGAGCATTGAATTAGCAAATCGTTCGGATTCGCAACTTCCGAAGCGCTGGTGAACCAAGGGCCCATCGGTGCAAAATTTTGAAAACTCTTGCCCATGCTGAATTGCGCTGGCGTAGACGCCATCTGGACCGTTCTCTCAGAGACATCCTGTCCCACCATGTAGCCCGCCACATGGGAAAGTGCGTTAGCGCTCGAAATATTTCGACCAGATTCACCAATTACGATGACCAGTTCGGCCTCCCAATCGGTCGTCTCGCCTGGGATAACCACATCCGAATTGGGATCGGCAATACACGAAGCAAATTTCCCGAAGACCATCGGAGTCACGGGAAGGGGAAGGTTCATCTCAGCAGCATGATTCTTGTAATTGAGTCCGACAGCGAAAATCTGTGAGGGGCGAGGGAATGGAGACTGGAGTTCTCCAATATCCATCACTTCGTCACCCCGTTGAAGCGACTCGAGCTGGCCCAGGACTGATCCCACCCCAAAACCGAGCGTGTCCTCGGCACCAACAATTTCGTAAAAATGTCCACTCTCGTGGAGCAACAGGCGGTTACTAGAGCGTGCAATTTGCATCATTAATCCAATCTCGTGAGTTCTTGCTTGTAACGAATTGTGTTGGCCACGTAAACAGCGGCCGATGCTGCAATAAGGGGCCCACTACTCGCACCCTCTCTAATCTTCGCTGGTACGCCTACGGCGAGAGCGCCTTCGGGCACGATCTGGTTGTTGGTCACTACGGCACCAGCGCCAACTGTCGCTCCCGTGTGAACGTGCGCCTGGTGCAGGACTATCGACCCGCTCCCTACCAAAGACCCGTTGTGAATTACACAACCCTCTAGATGTGCGAGGTGACCGACCACTACGTCGTCACCAACAATCGTCGGGAAAGCTTCAACAGCATGGACGACGGCACCATCTTGGATCGAGGTACGTTCGCCAATAATGATTGTTCCGTAGTCTCCCCGGAGAACGGCGGAAGGCCAAACCGATGACCGTGCTCCTATCGTGACGTCTCCGATAATGGTTGCGTCGGGGTGCACGAAGGCGTCAGGATGGATTGATGGAACTCGTCCACCGAGTGCGTAGATAGCCATTATTGCTCCTCAGGTCAACCAATTGACCAATTGGTAGATACGCCAAATTACATAGACCACGGTAGCCACGAGAAACAATCTCCAGCGCCATGGAATCGGGGCCCGCACCGCTGGAGCTATTTCGCCACCACAATTAGAGCAGGTAAGGCCATCTTGAGGTCGTTCGCAGGTCTCGCACCAATTCACGATTAGTCAACTCGTACTCGAATGCGGAGTGGAGTACTTCCGAATTCAAAGCGTTCCCGAAGTGAACGTTCAACATATCGCAAGTACGTTTGGGGTAGACGTCCCGAGCAGAACAATGTGAATGTAGGTGGCTCGACGGCACCTTGCACGGCATAGCGAATCCTTCCTGACGGTGCGGGCTGCTTAATCTGTATGTCCCGTATCGCCCGATTGAGGGAGCCGGTCGGAACACGCTTCTCATACGAAGCAGCACTATCAGTCAAAGCGGGTAGCAACTTATGTACGCCCTTGCCAGTCAGCGCGGAGGCTTTGAGGACGGGTGCGTCACCAAGGAAAGCGAGCTTGTCTCCCACTGTTGCCATACATTCGAGTCGCATTTCCGCATCAAGCAACTCCCACTTGTTGAGAACGACGACGGCGGGACATCCAGCTGCCGAAATTCTCTCGGCAAGCCGTTGATCCTGTCCGGTTGCACCCTGAGTGGCGTCGATGACAAGTACGGCAATGTCGGCGCGATCGAGCGCCTCAAGACTACGAAGAACGGCGTACGTCTCAAGGCCTGCCTCGGTACGAGCCTTCTTACGCATCCCAGCCGTATCTATGTAACGGATTCTGCCGTGTGGCGTGTCGACAACGGTGTCGACCGCATCACGAGTAGTTCCGGGCATGTCGTGCACCACTGAGCGTTCCTCGCCAATAAGGCGGTTGAAGAGGGTCGATTTGCCGACGTTAGGCCTGCCGACAATGGCGACGCGTAGGGACTCCTCATCGATTGGCTCGTCTTCGACGTCACCCATTCTGGCCTCTGACTCAACGTTGGTGAGATGCTCGACCAAACGGTCCAGCAGGTCTCCGGAGCCGCGGCCGTGAAGTGCACTCACCGGGAAGGGCTCCCCCATACCGAGTCCGATAAATTCCCAGATCAGAGCCTCTTGCGAATTATCGTCAACTTTATTGGCAATCAACATTGCGGGCCGACCCGTTCGCAGTACCCAGCGAGCGGCTGACTGATCTTCATCAGTCATGCCGACCGCGGCGTCGACAACCAACAAAATCAGCGCAGCCTGGTCGAGCGCCGCGACAGCTTGCTGGGACACTTTTTCTTCGAGTTCGTCACCAGACTGCAACCACCCGCCAGTATCAACTACATCAAACTTGGAACCCGTCCATTCGACTTCGAATGTTTTCCGGTCGCGTGTAACTCCGCGATGCTCCTCGACGACGGCGACACGCCGTCCGGCTAGACGATTAACCAGTGAGGACTTCCCGACATTGGGGCGCCCCACAATAACTACTTGTGGCTTCATGGACGCTTGCTCCTGTCAGATCGCCATATATCAAGATACTCGCGAAGTGAAACACCACTGGTTGGAACGATATCTACGAAGGCGGGTAGCTCGGCTGGGGTCATTCCGTCTAGGAATCGGCCTTCGGAGAGACAAACATCAGGTAGGACGAAGCGGACACCCTTAAGACCGCGTTCGAGCATGGTTCGAGTGATGTCTGCACCGGTCATCAGTCCGGCAACTTTGATATTGCCACCGAAATAATCGTTACGTACGGCTCGGATTTCAATTAAATCTTCCTTAATGACAGATTCCAGCACTCCAGCTCCGTACTCACCAGTCAGGATGCAAAGTTGCTCCCTCGAATCCAGCTGCGTGGGTGCATCTTGGCTGAGGCGTGGCGCTCGATACCCCAAAGCCGGAGCTCCATCAACGCTCTGAAAGAACCCGGTCCCTAGCGAATTCATTGGGGTTCTATTTAGAAAGCTATCCGTGAAAGTAGCCGAAAGTCCGACTCCATTCTCGATGAGGTCAACGATGTCTTCGTCGCTCACCATCGGTGTAGGGAGGCCAGCAATCAGATACAACTCATCACTGGCATAGAAGACCGGTCTTCCTACAACATCTAAGGCCACTTGCGCCCATCGCTCAACAGTGCCAATGGTTTGCAGGGCCTCTGTGCTCGTCATCGGCCGCATGCTCTCTTCTGTTGAGAACGTGGAGACGCCCACCGGGACAATGCTGAGCGTTCGAAGATTTGCGTATTTGGTTAAAACATCACTCAACGTTTGCTCCAGGTGGTCGGCGTCATTGACTCCCGGGCAAAGAACTACTTGACCATGAACGGCAATACCCAGTTCGAGCAGCGCACCAAGCCAACGCAAGGATGTGGCTCCTCGAGGATTTCGAAGCATCTCGGCCCGCAACTCAGGATTAGTCGTGTGTATAGAGACATAGAGGGGTGAAAGCCCTTCATCGACAACGCGTTCGAGATCAAATTCCGTGAAGCGCGTCATCGTGGTGTAGTTGCCGTAAAGAAAGGAGAGGCGGTAGTCGTCATCTTTGATGTAGAGACTCCGCCTCATTCCTTTGGGCAGTTGGTAGATAAAGCAGAAACTGCAGTGATTGTCACACGTTCGGATACGGTCGAAAACCGCGCTCTCCACCGTTATACCTAGGGGCTGACCGGCCTCTTTTGAAATTGCGAATCGCCTTAGAAGTTCCTCGTTCTCACGTTGAATGAGGAGAACGACATCGTCCCCATCGGTTAAACGTTGATATTCAATAACATCTGTAGGTGGGACACCGTTAATCGAAGTAATGGTGTCACCGACAAGCAGGCCTGACGTCGCCGCTGGCGACGAAGGTGAAACTGAGGAAATTACAGCGCCCGACACCCCATAAGACTAGGTCCCGCTCAGCGGTCACTTCTCGTTAGGCTGGAATCATGAACGTCGACAAGGTGCTCCTAGCGTCACCGAGGGGCTTTTGTGCCGGAGTCGAGAAGGCTATTAAGGCGTTGGACTGGATGACGAAGGTCTTCACTCCGCCGGTCTACTGCTATCACGAAATCGTTCATAACCAGTATGTGGTTGATCACTTTAAGCAGCTGGGCGTTATTTTTGTTGATGACGTTAGCGAGGTTCCACAAGGCGCACCCTTGATGTTGAGCGCACATGGGTCACCACCATCAGTCATTGCCACCGCCCAAGAAAATGGCGGAACGGTCATAGACGCTGTATGCCCACTGGTGACCAAAGTCCATCACGAACTCAAGGTGCGATCACGGAAGGGCTACACGGTGTTGTACGTAGGCCACGAGGGTCACGAGGAGGCTGTTGGAACAATGGCCGTAGCGCCAGATTCGGTTCATTTGATACAGAGTGAGTCAGATATTGATGCCGTCGCCCTCCTCTCCGGGCCATTCGCCCTACTAAGTCAGACCACCTTGTCTCTCGATGAATGGCAGTATCTCCGTGATTACGCAATCGGGAAGATTCCTGATCTTTGGCTTCCGAATCGCTCCGACCTCTGCTTTGCCACGACCAATCGACAGGCCGCTCTTCGTGAGATCGCAGCGACGGCTGATGCCGTCGTGGTCATTGGATCGGCCAACTCCTCAAACACCGTTGCGTTAACAAAGGTCGCAACGTCAGTGGGCTGCGAACGTGTGTATCGAGTGAATGAGGCGTCAGAACTACCAGACGACCTCTCAGGAACCATTGGCGTAACTGCGGGCGCATCGGCGCCAGAATCTCTTGTTGACGAAGTACTCAAGAAGTTGAGTCCTCGTGATGGTGTTTATGTCAATCCCGTTACGATTGAGGATGAGTACTTCCCTCCTCCACCGGAACTTCGTGAACTGCTCCGCTCTCTGGAATCTCTCATCTGCCTTAGTTTCAGCGGTTCGTTGCCGGCTGATGACGTGGCCGCTCGGGATCGAGACTTCTCAGCCGCCACGGTGCTCTCGGCGTAATTGAACCCATACACACCGAGGCGCTTCGGTGAAGTGCGACAATATGAGTGTGACTTCTTTTGCTCGTATGGACGAATCAACACGGGAACAGTGGATGCATATCGCCGAGGTGACGGTAGCCGCACAGCCTCGGGTGGCCGATCGCATATTGTCGATGCTGGCAGACCTTGAAAATGTGACTGATGGTTTTGCAGTCAATCAGCTCGAACACGCTATACAAACAGCGACGCGCGCCGAAGACGCTGGCATGGACGAGGAGGTCATTGTGGCCTCCCTTTGTCACGACATCGGAAAAATTATTTCAGTCGCCAATCATCCAAAGATTGCCGCAGAGATTTTGCGTCCGTACGTGCGAGAGGACGTCTATTGGATGATCTGTGCGCATCAAGATTTCCAGGGTAAGCACTACTACTCACACCTCGGCATGGATCCCGACTTGCGGCGTAATCACACGGATAAGCCCTATTACGACCTGGCGATACGGTTCGCCGACGAATGGGACCAGACAAGTTTCGACCCCGCTTTTACATCTCGCCCGCTGGAGCATTTCGAACCTATGGTTCGTCAAGTGTTCAGTAAGCCCCGAAGCATCTAAAGGACACCTGTGGCATCGAAGTTGATTGATCTGGAGAAGCGCCGGTACGACTCCATGAAGAAGTATGCAATTCGTCAAGCTCTGGAGCAGCTTGACTCTGAGCGGCCCGGCTTCGTACCCAAGCCGTTTGTCGCACTGATTGCAGCGTACGAAGAAGAAGGAAATATAGGTCCAGTTCTCGAGAAAATGCCGACGTTAGTCTTGGGCGAGCCCTACACCACGATTGTGGTGGTAGACGGAGGCGATGACCGCACGGCGGAGATTTGCCGCACCTTTCCTGAGGTCATCGTCATTGAATTCCCCGTGAATCTTGGACACGGTGTCGCTCTCCAGGTTGGATATCGCTTCTGTATTGAACGGGGCGCTCAATACATCGTTACCCTCGATGCTGACGGTCAAAATGATCCGGTAGAGCTGCCCGAACTTATTCGGGACATTGTTGAAGACCGAAGCGACTTTGTCCTAGCTTCTCGACGTTTGGGCGTAGACACAACTGAGAATCATTTTCGCGCGGTGGGCGTACGAGTGTTCAGTTTCATTGTGAATGTCATGACCAGGCAACGCCTCACGGATACGTCTACTGGTTATCGAGGGTTGCGCGTATCGATGCTGGCGGATGTTATTGACCGCTTGGAACAAGAGCAGTACCAGACGTCAGAACTCTTGATTACTTCGCTCAAGCGGGGTTGGCGCGTCAGCGAGGTGCCAACCGTTTGGCATCCTCGTCAATCTGGTACCACGAAAAAGGGTAGTAACTGGCTTTTTGGATTTAGGTACGCCCGAGTGGTGTTTAAAACATGGTGGCGTGAACGCTAATTCAACATCGCTCGGGCCTGATCGTAGGCCTTTTGCAATCCCGCTCGAAGTTCTTCTGTTGCCGCGTTAAGTTCGGTACGGGTGACGCGTGTGTTGCTTTGCGGTGGCGCTATCGGCGTTCCGATAACCACAGTGGTGCGGACGGGTCTCGGGAATTTCGATCCTTTACGCATGGCTTTCTCGGTATTGCCTAAACCTACGGGTATTACGGGCGCTCCCACGCGACTCGCAATGAACATTGCCCCTTCAAATAAGGGCCCAACCAGGTCTCCCTCCTGTCGGGTGCCTTCGGGGAAGAGGACAAGGGCCTGGCCCTCATTGAGCACCTGCTGTGCATTCTTTAATGAATCACGGTCGGCAGTACCTCGTTTCACTGGAAATGCTCCCATAAGTTGAATGAGAGCCCCTATGGGGCGAATCTTCCAGAGTGAATCTTTAGCCATGAAGAATGTTTTGCGGTTCGTGGCGAACACTAGATACGCGAAGTCGATATTGGAACGATGTATCGGAGCAAGTAGAACGGGACCGCTTGACGGAATGTTCTCAGCGCCCACTACTCGCGGCCGGAACATTACGCGCCAGACCACGACGACGATTAGCCGAACAATTCGGTAGCCGATCGTCTTCTTAATTTTCAGATTCAACGTAGATTCAGACATTGAACAATCTCCTCGATAACGCTTGCAATATCCTTGTCGGTAGTATCTATGACGACCGCTCCAGCATCCGCCCTCAGGGGCGAATGATCTCGATTTGAGTCAATATCGTCCCTTCGTTGTATCGAGGCGGCCGTCTCATCTCCTCGTCGCCGAGAACGTTCTTCGACGGAAGCCGTGAGAAACACTTTCAAAAGCGCGTCCGGGAAGACCACGGTACCTATGTCTCTTCCTTCGACGACGGTGCCCACTGGTTGTCGAACCGACCACTCGCGTTGACGCTCAACCATGGCAGCTCGAACCATGGGGTTAGCCGCGATGATTGATACTGCGTGATTTACAGCAGGTTGACGGATTTCGATCGTCACATCCAAATCATTGATGGAAATAAACGGAATTGTTTCGATACGCGCGTTTGCGGCGACTGCGGCGATAGCAAGCGTGTCTTGCGGCTCAATGCCCTGCCGAAGCGCCAGAGCAGTTACTGCGCGATACATTGCACCCGTATCTAAAAAGGACCAGTTAAGCCGCTCGGCTAACAGCTTGGCGATGGTGGATTTACCGGAACCGGCCGGGCCGTCGATAGCCACTACGGGCGTAGTTGTCATGATGCACTCGTCAAAAGGCTGAAGAACCCCGGAAATGAAGTGTCGACAGATTCGACGCCGTGAATTACTCCACCTTGGCCACAAAAGGCGGCCACTGATGAAGCCATTGCCATCCGATGGTCGTCAGGGGCGTCAAATTCGAACGGAAGAAAATCCTTTGCAGAGCCCATGCCAGTAATGGAGAAGTTGTCACCATCCACTTCCACTGACCCTCCGAGTGCCTCGGCGAGTCGGATCGACTCGGTAAAACGATCCGACTCTTTGATGCGCAATTCCGACATATCAACAAATACGGTCTCCCCTGCTGCCGCACAAGCTGCAACAACCAACGCTGGTACCTCGTCAACTGACGGAATTTCACTGCAATGAATGGTGGTACCTCGCAACTCGCTATGGCGAACGTGAAGGCGAAGTCCCTCCGCTGTGCGACTTTGGGTTATGTGAGCACCCATGCGATTTAAGACTGACAGGTAGCCAAGTCGTTCGGCACCGTCGTAGATTGCTGCGATCTTGACATCGCCGCGGGGGTGAATGAGGCCAGCTACAACAAAAAAGGCGGCCTGAGAAGGATCTCCCGGCACATTCCATTCGCAAGGTTGGGGTCGGCCTGGCTCGACCGTCACAACCCGACCGTCGCCGTGATCTGTCGACGTAACCACGATCCCAGCCGCTGAGAGCATTTCCTCGGTATTGGCACGAGTTCTGACGTCTTCGCGGACAATGGTGATTCCATGCGCAAAGAGGCCGGCAAGCAAAAGTGCAGATTTCACCTGAGCGCTAGCGCGCGGCATGGTGTAGTCAATTGACTGAAGAGTTTCGCTGCCCGACAAGGTCAGCGGAGGTGTAATCGCAGGCCCCTCCCCTTTCACTCTTACGCCCATCAAATTCAGGGGTATGGCCACTCGATCCATGGGCCTCCGAGAAAGAGAGGCATCGCCGGTGACCCGGTGTGTTCCCTTTATGCCACTGAGTATTCCCAACAAAAGCCGAATTGTCGTACCTGAGTTACCGCAGTAAAGCTGCTCGTCTGTGGCTCGCAAGCCCTGTGGCAAACCCGTGACGAGGAAAAGTCCGGACGCTTCTTCGATAGTGGCGCCTAGCTGCCGCATGATGTTTGCTGTCCGTCCGACATCTTCACCTAGAGAGAGGCCGCGCACGACAGACTTTCCATTAGCCAATGCAGATAGCATCAACGCTCGGTGGGAGATACTTTTATCTCCAGGCGTTGATATCGAGCGAGTGAACTCACTCGAGGCCGAGATGGTCAACGACTTCACAGCGATTTCATCCCGGCGGCAAACCCTCGACCTCTAAGAGCACCCATGAGTTTCGGGGCTTGAGTACTCTCTACTGAGAGTAGGAGTACACCGGGTGAACCTTCAACGCTGTGCCCTATTTCGATGTCAAAAATATTGATCTGTAGTTCGCTGGCGAGGGTCGTAATCTCGGCGAGCACGCCCGGGCGGTCGGGAACTGGAATACGCACCTCCGTAAGCTTTGTGGTGAGCGCTGCGCTTCCTGGAAGTCTCCGACGGGCATCAGCCGCCGACCCGAGGGTCTTGAGCAACGCCACTCGATCTTTGGCATGCACGAGCGTGGTTAGTTCTGTGATGCGCTCTTGCAATCGCGAAAGACCCGCAAGAACCGCGTCGCTATTCTCGAAGAGAATATCGGGCCAAATTGTGGGGTCCCCTGCACTAATCCGCGTCATGTCTCTAAAGCCGCCAGCGGCGAGTTGCAAGAGTGCGCCGTCCGCCTGCGCCATGTCGTTCGCTTCATTCATTAAGGCGCCAGCCACTAAATGCGGCACATGGCTCGCCATCGCTACCATTCGGTCGTGATCTGCCGCATCGAGCGCCATCACAACTGCACCAATGTCACGAAGTACGCCGTGCAATCTGGCATAACTATCCGGTGAGGTGGTTGATGAGGGGGTTAGTACCCAGGTGCAACCCGTGAATAAGGCTGCGTCCGCACCTTCGAGGCCTCTCATCTCAGAACCAGCCATCGGGTGTCCCCCAATAAAGCGCCCATCGGAAATCTGGGAAGCAATGGATCCTTTTACGCCGGCCACGTCTGTAACGACAACTTTTTCGGAGTCAAAATCATTCAGGAGCTGCTTGGCAATTTCAATAACCTGACCCGCCGGGGTGCATACAAAGAGAAGGGTGGTTTCCCGATGGGCGACCGTACTGACAATCATGGCTCGGCTCAGCGCCAAAGATTCGACACTCTGGTCACGATCTACGCCCGTCACAGACCAACCCTGATCTTTCAGCGCCAAGGCGACTGAACCGCCAATCAGCCCCAGACCGACAACGTGGGCGTGTTGATCAGCCTGGGAGGTCATCACGAAGACCCTGTGCACCGTGGAGGTACACGTGTCGAATCTCATTTCGAGCATGCGAGGAGTACGCGTGCAGCATCACTCGGACGCACTGTGGCGTTGCTCCAAGGACGGCGATCTCGCAGGCACATATGAGCGGGATATCGCCAAAGCCGATAGCGCGCGAAGCCGTCGCTGGAAACACAGAGGTCAAGTCTGGCGTTGATGTGAAAAATGCACTGATGATGTCATCGTGTGCCAACCCATTACGAGCCATTAACTCGAGAAGCATCTCTTGGACCCTTGGAAACACGTCCTCTTCAGAGTCAGACTCCACAGTTGTGGCGCCCCTCAAAGCTACAACGCGATCTTTCATGATGTAATCGTAGTTTCTGGCTGTCCCGCAAAGCCGACAGCGTCCATCAGTTTTCTCACTTCACCAACTGATAGTGAACGTGAACCGCCAGGTGTCAATTTCGCATCCTGAATAGGTCCTATTCTGGTTCTTACTAGGCGGATTACGTCGTGGCCGATAGCCTCGCACATACGCCGAACTTGCCGATTCTTGCCTTCATGGATGACAATCCTCAACACACCGTCACTCACACGACTTACCTGGGCGGGCGCTGTTAGACCATCCTCCAGCTGAATACCTTCACGTAATCGCCTAATCGACGCTGGGGAGGGATCGCCCTCTACTCGGACGAGATACTCCTTTTCGATGCCAACGGATGGGTGCGTTAGCAGATGGGCCAATCGACCGTCGTTGGTTAGCAGAAGGAGTCCCTCGGTAGTCATATCTAGTCGACCGACAGGAAAGATCCTCACGTCGGTGTTGATCATCTCTACGACCGTAGGCCGACCATGAGGGTCATCGGCAGTGGTTATGACTCCTGTAGGTTTATTTAAGAGGAAATAAACAGCGCTGGGTGCGGCGGGTACCAATTTGCCGTCGACTCGAATTTCTTGCGAATCGGCGTCCACACGGTTTCCCAAATCGGCGACGCGGCCATCAATAGTTACGCGACCCGCTTCGATGAGAATTTCAGCCATTCGCCGTGAACCTAGCCCTGCACGGGCTAGTGCTTTCTGTAGTCGCTCACCTTCGCTCACTCGGCACTGCCATCTTGAACCTCTACCGAAGGGCTCATGTCGTCGGCGTATTCGTGGGCGAGGCTAACTGGTGGAAGAAAATTCTCAATTGGCGGCAACATGCCAATGGACGCGAGTCCCATGCGATCTAGAAAAGTTTCTGTCGTTCCATAGAGAACTGGTTGGCCGGGTCCCTCCGCTTTTCCTACAACTTCGATATAGCCCCGTTGCTCCAATAATCGTGATACACCGTCAACGTTCACGCCTCGTAATGCCGAGATCTGGACACGGGATATTGGCTGCCGGTAAGCGATAATCGCCAAGGTCTCCAGAGCCGCAGCACTCAGACGGTGCGACACATCGCGGTTCGCAAAGCGTGCGACCGCGTCAGCAACTTCGGATGAACTTTGCATAGTCCAGCCACTCGCTAGCTCAACGAAGATATACCCCCGTTTTTTCTCGATTAATTCCACTTGAAGTGTCCGCAGCGTTTTTGTGACAGAGTCTGCGTCCACCGCCAGCACGTCAGCCAATTCGGCGGCTGTGATCGGCTCGAGTGCCACAGTTAGCATTGCCTCGAGTTGCTGTTCCAACGATCCGCTAACCCTCATAGGTATCCACCATTCCAATTTCGAGTCGGCTGTCGTCGCCCACCCATTCAATATTCACTTCACCGAATGTGTCTCCTTGACCGAGATCGATACGACCAAGCTTGCACAGCTCTAGGAGCGCTAGAAAGTGAACGATTATCTCGATTCGTGTGTCGAGGCCTATCACGAGGTCCCTAAAAGTGATACGGCCGAGGGTGGGTAGCCGTTGAGCCAACGATGCCACGGTCTCCGCCACCGTCACTGCGTCGACCGTTACGTGATGAAGACGCACTACTGGGACCGGCTTCTCCTCGATACCCTTGAGATAGGCCAACGCTAACGACTCAGGAGTGACACCCTGGAGAAGATCGGGTGGCGTAACGTCGAAGCCTTCATTAAGTCCAGCGAGTCGAGGATAACTTCGAGCCGCTCGTTCAAAAAGGGCTATAAAGGAGTCAGAAGCGCCGGAGTATGTCCGAAGCTCCAAGAGGCGTGCGAGGAGAACATCCCGCTCCTCCCAGCCAATGAACTCTTCGTCTGGATCGGACTCGGCTTTTCCAGGCAGCAAGGCGTGACTCTTCATCTCCAGCAAAATTGCCGCCACTAACAGGAACTCAGAGAGCTCCTCCACGCCGACAACGTTTGCAGCATCTCGTAGAGCATAAACAAACTCGTCAACAATTGGTCCAAGTGGCACGTCGAGAATGTCCTTCTCTCTCGTGCTGATCAGCTGGAGAAGGAGTTCGATTGGGCCGGTAAATGACGGCGTCGTCACGACGAAAGTCACTCAACAAGATTACTCAATTTCCGGCGAGCCTGCGCCTTTAGTGGGGACCTCATTAGTACGCTTGAGCCATGCGTATTCTCTCTGGGATTCAACCCACCGGCACCCCACATCTAGGAAATTATCTGGGCGCTATACGTAATTGGGTTGCCAATCAGAATGAAGATTCGCTCTATTGTGTCGTCGATCTTCATTCGCTCACCGGAGACATCGATCCGGCGACCCTGAATGCCAACACTCGGCACTTATTTGCCGCACTCTTGGCCTGTGGCATTGACCATGATAAATGCACGCTCTTCATCCAAAGTCAAGTTCCTTGGCACTCCCAGCTCAACTGGTTACTCGAATGTGTAGCGTCCTACGGCGAACTCAAGCGGATGACGCAATTTAAAGAAAAGGCCGACCGCCAGAGTGGTTATAGAGTCGGTTTGCTCACGTACCCAGTATTGATGGCGGCAGATATCTTGCTGTATCAAACAACGCACGTTCCCGTTGGTGACGATCAAAGGCAACATCTTGAGCTTGCGCGTGAGCTTGCCGAACGATTTAATAATAGATACGGCCAAACTTTCGTAGTACCGGAAGGCATGGTTCCTCAATTCGGCGGCCGAGTTATGGATCTTCAAGAACCGATCCGGAAGATGTCAAAGTCGGTGAGCAGCCCTCAGGGCTCCATCGACCTCTTTGAGTCCGAGTCATCAATCGCCAAGAAGATTAAACGAGCCGTTACCGACACCGACAACGAAGTGAAGTACGACTGGGAAAGCAAGCGAGGTTTGTCCAACCTTTTGGATATTTTTGGAGCGCTCACCAATCGATCCCCAGTTGAAATAGCAGCCTCGTACACTCGCTATGGCGATTTAAAGGCAGATCTAACAGAAGCACTTGTCGAGACCCTCACTCCCATCAGGTTGAGATACGAAGATTTGCTTAGCGATCCCGCTGAATTGGCGCGACTGGCGACGATTGGTGCAGGTAAAGCGGAGCCGATTGCAGCCGAGACATATCGCCGGGCCTCAGCCGCTATGGGACTTCTCTCTTAGCTATTGAAGGCGAGGCGCTCAAAAGCGTTCAGCAGAGAATTAAGCATGCCGCCTCCAAGATGAAAAAATAGACCATTGAGGAGCAGAAATCCGAGCAGAAATGGCATAGCAGATTGTCTCAATGCGTAATACCGGACGACGTGGCGCTGTGGTACGAGTCGTTCGAGTATCGCACTTCCATCCAGTGGCGGTAAGGGCAGAAGATTGAAAACTGCCAAAAGTACATTTACGAGTCCGAAGAGCCCAAAAATCTCTGCGACGTTGAGCGAAAGGGCGCTAGACGCAATGATCGAACCAGACGGCGAATCGTAGGCCGCGCCACTTAGGCGACACAGCACAACAGCCAACATTGCGAAGATCAAGTTAAGGCCCGGTCCAGCTAGGGAGACGAGTAGCGCATGGTTCCTCGGCTTCCTCAGGCGTCCAATATTGACTGGCACGGGTTTGGCGTAACCAAACACCGGAAGCCCAGCAACAATAAGCAAAAGGGGCAACAGCAAGGTGCCGAAAGGATCAATGTGTCGAAGAGGATTAATCGATAATCGACCCGCCTGTTTAGCCGTGGGATCACCGAAGAAATTTGCAACGTATCCGTGAGCTGCCTCGTGGCATGTAACCGCGATCACTGCGCTGATGATGTAAATAAATACTGTTTTGCTCATCTTGTTAACTTAGGGCAGGTTGACCGCACGAGGGTGTGCACTCTCATACGCGGTCCGGAGAGTGGTGAGCGCAACACTCGTATAACGCTGTGTAGTTGCGATGGAACTGTGCCCCAGAAGTTCCTGGACTACTCGAATATCAGCACCATGGGCGATCATGTGGGTTGCGCAACTATGTCTAAAAGCGTGAGCATGCAGTCCAGTGGAATCCATGCCGACAGTGCGCGCGCGCCTAACTAATATCTCGTTCACTCCGTGCCTGGTAAGCGGATTCCCTCTCTGGTTTACAACTAGCCATGATTTCGAATTGGATGTTGCAAGTTTCTGACGTCCCTGAGGTCCGAGATACTCCCTCAGAGAAAAAGCCAACTTCGTCCCAACTGGGACCAGCCGTTGTTTAGAACCTTTGCCCATAACACGTATCAACATTTCGTCGAGATCAATATCCTGAATCTCCGCGTTCAACATTTCCGTCACTCGCGCTCCCGTTCCGTAAAGAAACTCGATTATCATCCGATCTCGTAGATCGAGTGGTGAGTCACCCTGAACGCTATGAATCAGAGCGTCAATAGTTGACTCGGCTAATGCTTTTGGCAGCGATTGAGACCTTGTAGCAATCGGCAGCCGAGCTGTTGGGTCGACCATGAGAATTCGCTCATCTACGAGAAACCGATAAAAACTTCGACATGTACTCATTGCGCGCGCAACTGTGGACGGTTTTCTTCCAATGCTACGAAGGTGGGCGAAATACTCATCCAATTCCGCAGCCGAAATTCCCAAAAGAGCCCGTTCGCTACCTATGTGTTGTAGCAACGAACGCAAATCAGACTCGTAGCTTGAAATCGTGAACTGACTACGCCCGTCAATCACGGTCAACATCAAAAGATACTGTTCGACGCTTTCAGCGACTAATGCTGCAGGGCTAGCCACGCGTACAAACCTATTGTCGCCGTTCCATCCAATGTGCCGCCGGCTTGGAGTAGCTCTCTAATCTCGCTTGCAGATTTCCACTGGAGGCTCATTGCTGACTCTTCAGGGCCATCCGGACTCGCCTCCCTAAAAATGCAACGCTCTGCCAGGTAGACGAATGTCTCCTGATCCGTCCATCCTGGAGAGTTGTAGAAACGAGCAATAAGTGACCATTGGGTTGAGGAGCCGCCGATCTCCTCGGAAAGTTCGCGCTGTGCGGTGGTCAGGGTGTCCTCACCACCGATATCACAAGTTCCAGCTGGAATCTCTAGGTTGTCGATATCTAGCGCCGCGCGATACTGGCTCAATAGTGCAACTTCGCCTTTGGCGTTCACGGCCACAATTGCTACAGCACCGGGATGCGTAACCACGTCTCTAGTAAACGTTTCGTTTAAGCCGGCAATCGTTCTTGTCTCTACATTAAAAACGAATGACTGCAGAATTGTGCTTCGCGCGACAATGGCGAAACTGCTCACG
This sequence comes from Actinomycetota bacterium, assembly GCA_009726065.1. Taxonomy (GTDB): domain Bacteria; phylum Actinomycetota; class Acidimicrobiia; order Acidimicrobiales; family RAAP-2; genus RAAP-2. Next base: position 76,649 of record WLNA01000001.1, on the reverse strand, counting down.
AACCTGCCTGCAAGGTATCTATATTGAAAATACGATTTTCGCGCGCGTCACTACGTTTTATCGAGGCTGCAACGAGGCCTGAAAAGAGGGGGTGTGGACGATCTGGCCTCGATTTGAATTCCGGGTGCGCTTGAGTACCGACAAAGTAAGGGTGGTTATTGAGTTCGACGAACTCCACTAGGCGGCCGTCAGGTGACAGACCCGAACACACCATGCCGACCGCTTCGAATTGATCCTTAAATCTTGAATTGAATTCGTAACGGTGTCGATGTCGCTCTGAAACTACTGGAGCGTCATAAAGACCTGAAACAATCGAACCGGCCTCCAACATCGCGGGATAAGCGCCCAGTCTCATAGTCCCACCTTTGTCGGTAACGTTCACCTGATCGGACATTAGATCTATAACTGGAAACGGTGTTGATGAATTGAACTCAGTTGAATTCGCATCAGTCATCGATATCTGATTACGGGCAGTCTCAATGACCATCACCTGCATGCCCAAGCAAATACCCAGTGTCGGAATTCCCCGCTCTCGAGCAATTCGAGCAGCCTCAATCATTCCCTCAATACCGCGTTCGCCAAAGCCTCCTGGAATGATAATTCCATCTAGTTGGTCCAGAAATTCTGCGGAAAAAGTCGACGGGACCAACTCTGCATCGATCTGCTGCACCTCAATGCGGCATCCTGATCCAAAGCCTGCGTGGAGTATGGACTCATAGACAGAAAGGTAGGCATCTGGCATTGTTACGTACTTGCCGACAAGTCCAATCCTTATTGGCTTGCTCGCGGAGTGTGCTTGCTGCGAGACCTTTTCCCAGAGTGCAAGGTCAATCGGGTACTCGTCTAAATCGATTCCTAATGTCTCGCAAACTATGGCATCAAGCCCCTCTTCGTGTAGCAGGAGGGGGATGTCGTACAGGCTTCCTGCGTCGATTGCGCTAATGACTGCGCTTGTAGCCACGTCGCAAAACATCGAAATCTTGTGCTTCATGTCGTGAGACACCTGCTGATCACTACGACAGACAATCACGTCAGGTTGAATACCCATAGAACGCAATTCTGCGACAGAGTGTTGAGTCGGCTTACTCTTATGCTCCTTAGATCCCCCAAGGAACGGCACCAAAGTCAAATGGGTGTAGCAGACGTTTTCCTTGCCGACTTGATGACGGAATTGCCTTATCGACTCGATAAAAGGGATAATTTCGATGTCACCTACCGTGCCGCCAATCTCGATAATTACGACGTCCGCACCCTGAGCTCCCAGGCGAGATATGCGTTCCTTAATTTCATTTGTGATGTGAGGGATCACTTGGACCGTCTTGCCTAGGTATTCACCCTTGCGTTCCTTGGCAATGACGGATGAGTAAACGGCACCAGTTGTTGTGTTGGAAAGCTTAGTGAGCGGCTCGTCGATGAAACGTTCGTAATGGCCGAGGTCGAGGTCGGTCTCTCCTCCATCATCAGTTACGAAAACCTCGCCATGCTCTCCGGGATTCATGGTCCCAGGATCAACATTGAGGTACGGATCAAGCTTGCCCATCGTCACTTTAAGCCCACGCAGCTTCAGCAGCCGACCCAGCGATGCAGCTGTCAGACCTTTTCCGAGGGAGCTGGAGACACCACCGGTTACAAACACGTACTTCGTTTCACGCTTCGCACTCGTCACGGAGAATCATTGTAATACGAATTTCTCAAATCTTCAGGATGGTGAAGAAAGCAGCTGTCTAGCTAGAGCAAGCGCCTCAGAATTGGCTTCATCGCCCGCCAGCATCCTGGCAATTTCAGCCGGGCGTTGCTCGTTCGATAGTAATCGGACCAGCGTTCTGGTCTGGCCGCTTGCGACAGACTTCTCGACCACGAAATGGTGTCGCGCCCTCGCTGCCACTGTTGCCAGATGCGTGACGGCAATAACTTGTCGACTGCGACTTAGATCAGCGAGGCATTCTCCGATAGATTGTGCGACATTGCCACCCACTCCGGCATCTATCTCATCGAATACCGTAACTAATCCGTCTGACGCCGTAACGAGCGAAAGCGCAAGCAGGATACGCGAGAGCTCGCCACCTGATGCAATCGCTTGAAGAGAACCGGCACTTGAGCCGGGGTTGGGACGAAACGTAATGTCGACACTAGAACCATCGTCACCATCAATTTCAATAGTCATCCGAGCATTCGGCAGGGCCACCCGCTCCAGCTGATCTTGCACGAGATGGCTAAGTCGATTCGCCGTGGTGGCGCGAAGAGAGCGAATACGAGAGGCTTCGCGTGCCACCTGTTGTTCCAATAGAACAATTTCTTCTTGAATCAGCAGACTTCGCTCCTCCGCTGTAGCTAGGAATATTTGGCGTTCGCCTAATTTGGCTCGCTCTTGAAGGACGGATTCAAGGGATCCCCCAAATTTACGAGCGAGGCTGCGAAGCAACTCCAAGCGCCCATTAAGGTGGTCGATTCGCTCTGCATCAGCTTCAGTCGAATCAGCGATATCGCGTAACTCACGAAGATAATCACGAAACTGCCGTATGGTTTCAGAGAGTGAATCTCTGAGCTCGCCAACGATTCCGCTAGAACCCAATGCAGAGACTCCCCCACCCAAGATGTCTAAGAGTGAACCCTCTTCACCATCCGCAACCTGAATGAGCGATGAGATTGCGTCGTGCTGTTCACTAACAGCAGTGAGCGAAATCAGCTCGTGGACTATCGAGTCCAACTCGCCTGAGGAATGTACTTTGGCGGAATCGATTTCACGAAGTTGGAAATCAATGAAATCCATCTCCTTACTTCTTTCTTCATAGGAGCCACCGAGATGCAACTGCTCCGAATGTAGATTCGCAAGCGTAGAGCGCAATTCACCGAGTTCCGAAGTGTCTATGGAACCGAAGGCGTCCACAAGGCCCAGAACGTCGCTCCGACTCTTTAGTCGAAGGGAATCGTGTTGACCGTGGAGTGCGAGCAAATCGTTTCCAATTAATCTGAGCGCCTCGCTGCTCGTGGGAACGCCATTTAAGTGGGCCTTTAGACGAGATCCCGAAACCAGAGAGCGCTGAAGTGAGATCTCGCTGCCGGAAGCATCGACAAAAACTGCGGCGGCAATCATCTCCTGTCCTCGGCGTGGAGATCGAGCATCACCTCCGAGGCAAAGCGTCAGCGCGTCGACAAGTAATGTCTTCCCGGCTCCAGTTTCCCCTGTAACCACTGTGAAGCCATCCGAGAATTCCAGTGTCGAATCCTCGATTACGCCGAGACCGCGGACCGCCAGTGAAACTAACCGAGGCCTAGGCATGCCCTTCTCGCAAACTATGACGCAAGCGTGCTCCGAACTTTGAATCTTGGGGAAGCGCAACGCGAATCGGGGTGGCGTGTGAACAGATAGTGAGAGATTCGCCTGGTTCAATGCTGCCCAGTCGAACTCCGTCCGCGACTACTAGCCCTGGACGATCTAATACCGACATTGAAATTTCAGTATCTGCCGATACGACAATTGAACGGTCAACAGTGAAATGGGGGGCTATAGGGGTCATAACCATGTTTGGAAGATTCGTTCCCATTACTGGTCCTCCCGCCGAAAAATTGTAACCAGTACTCCCAGTGGGCGTGGCGACAAGAACACCATCGGCTGAGTACGTAAGAAACTCGTCGCCGGCGATAAAGGTTCGCAAACGCACCATATGTCCAGCTTGCGAACGCTCGACCACAACCTCGTTAATCGCAATGTCGTGAGTGCCGTCGGACAGTCGAACATCGAGAACAATGCGTTCTTCGACAACAGCACCACCGTCGCGGTATGCAATCACCTGTGAAACGATTTCAGAGGGCTGGGCAGGCACTAGGAAACCAACTCGACCGAGGTTCACCCCCATAACGGTCGCCGACGCTCCGTGGGCGAAACGAGCAGCCCGCAGAAATGTTCCGTCCCCGCCTAATGAAACCACAATGGAGTCGGTCGTCAATTCAGGAATACGGGGTATATCACCGACCTTCGCGATTGACGTATCGATACCAAGAGATTCAAGCTGCTCTTTTGCGGTCACCGCTAGTTCGACGGCGTCAGGGCGCGTTTCGTAGGCAACCAATAAGACCTGTGTCATGCGCACCTCCATGTGGAATGGTACCGCCGCTAAGCCTCGGGAGACCTCCTTCGGCATATTGGTAAAAGTTTGGTGTCGAAGGCGGGACTTGAACCCGCACGCCCTTTCGAGCACTAGCCCCTCAAGCTAGCGTGTCTGCCATTTCACCACTTCGACGTGGGTAAGCAGTTTATCTCAAGAGGAACAGGGGGCCATTCAGGTCGCATTCCACAACGTCAACTGGCACAACAATCCTTCCAAGCTATTACTCGGCGAGACGGTTGAAATACTAGAGCTCCAACGGAGGTAATAAGGCATTGCAAACAAAGGCCTCATCCAGAAGTTCGAAGCAATAATTTGGTCGAGACTCTTCCAGGAGGTGAGTGCTTCTACTGGGTTGAACGCAGACAACGCAGCGAGCGCGGCGCTATTCGCCTGTGGCGAACGCCATCCCGCATCGAACTGATCGGATCGACGGGGTCCGTACCAAGCGGCTGCCGTACTGCCTACTGGTCCAACTGTTTGCTCTACCAGTGCCGTCTCGGCTGCACCATAGGCTACGGCGTTGGCAGCGGCTAACTCTGTGTCATACCTAGCTATAAAGGAACTGACACCAGCCATTCGCCACTGCGACTGAATCAATGCGGCTAACTCTCTCATCTTTGGAGATGGTCCTACGGCAAGTCGAACTACCAAAGGAAGTCCATTGAAGATCACGCCACCCGATCTGATGCGTAAACCGAAACCGTGATTCAACAGTGCACTCGCACACGACCGGCAGTCGCCAGTGCCCGTAAATTGTAAATCGGAACTATCAGGAACGGTCATCTGCGTCACGGGCGATAGGCCTCCGTCACCGATATAGCCAATTTGTGCCTGCCCAATTAAATTGAACCTTGCAGGTGCTATAGCAAATGTCTGTTCTCCAATTAGCTGGTTAATCAGTTCCTGCCGATTGAGCGCGGCACTCAAATACTCTCTGACCTTGAGTTGACTGGAGAGGTAGCGGCGAGGCGAATAGAGCACTACGGCCGTGTGATTAGATACCCCAATTTTTGCGTAACGATCCGTATGGATACTGGAAGCGGTGAGATCCTGCCTGGTAAAGCCGTATCGCAAATCTACAAAAGGAGTGGCTCCGATACGGGTTGCAGGCGCCCCAGCTTCAACAATCACGGTTCGGTACAACTGTTCATAGTGCGGCCAAGACTCGTTCGCCTGGAGCACTGCAACAGCACGTGTCAATGACAGAAGGGTGTAGGGACCTAGAGAAGGTTGCGAAACAATTTGATCGAACCGACACTGGCGTGGCACTGGCGCATGCTCGAGGCTCCGAAACATCCGCGACCAATCCGAATAGTGGTTATCGAATACGACACGAAGAGTATTCTTCTTTGGTCCAATCGCAAAACTAACGATGTGGTGGTAACCATCGGCCCATGTGGCCGAAGACTGTCTACCTTCGACGATGACATTGGTTAGGTCGGCAACCGAAAACGTATCTCCGTTAGACCAATGAAATGTGCGATCAATGGTGTACACAACGGCTTGAGGCTTAAGCGAGGTCAATTCGGCCGAAAGAATAGGTCCGCGAACGCCAATCAAACGGCCGACACTGTTGGGAAGGAATGCACTGGGCCGAATTAAGTCCATGATCGAACGCAATGCCGGCGAACTATTAACGCTCGTCGCAGTACAACCAGCGAATGAACCTGGAACGTAGATGTGTAACGTACCCGTATTAACCGGACTAGCACCTGCGCTGGGCCCAGCGACAACCAGTGTGGCGAATGCAGTTAGCGCTGCAATTAACCCTCGCGGGCGCATCATTACTGCAGGCGCAAATCGAGCGTGAGAACTGCGAAAAAGAAGATCATTGCGACCGCCACGGTGAAGCGGTCGAGATTTCTTTCAACCACGGTGGAACCCTGCGCCACAGAGCCCAAACTACCTCCGAGTAAGTCTGAAATACCACCGCCCCGACCAGAGTGCATCAAGACCAGAAAGATAAGCCCTACACCACTAATAACTGAGACCGCAACAACAATTCCTGTAAGCACAAAAACTCCAATCAGCGATGCTTACCGTAGCATCCATCGACTATCGTCACAATTTGGGTGAAATGCTCGGCGTTCAGACTCGCTCCCCCAACAAGGAAACCGTCACAGCCACCCAGACGTATCAACTCTTCTGCATTTTCAGGTTTGACAGAGCCGCCATAAATAACCGCCGCGTGATTACGCAACAACGGATTGATGCACCTACGTATTGCATTTGTCATCTCGACCACAGTTTCCGAAGAAGCGTTTACCCCAGTACCTATTGACCATACTGGCTCATATGCAATATCGATCTGGTCAAAGTACGACTCTTGAATACCATCGAGAGCTGAGGCCAATTGTGCAGATACGAAGCTGATGGCTTCTCCGGCTTCACGCTCATCAGAACCCTCTCCAACACACAAGATAATTCGTAGCCCGGACTGCAACGCTGAACGCACAGTTGTCGCAACTATTTCATCCGTCATGCCGAACATCTCCCGACGCTCGGAGTGACCGATAATCACTCGCTGCACGCCTAGTCGTTTGAGCATGGCAGCCGAGATCTCGCCTGTAAATGCACCACTTTCAGACGGGTTTACATGCTGGGCTGCCACTCCAATAGAGAGCCTGTCGGCCTCAATAACCGAACAGGATGAGCGAAGGTCAACAAATGGTGGTGCGACCACCACATCGGTTCGTTCGGGCGCGTGGGCGCGCAGCAAAACACCTAATTGCTGTACTAGATGAATCGCCTCGACGTGATCAAGATTCATTTTCCAGTTGCCTACTACTAGCGCTCGATTATTGGACATCTTCTACTCCCCTCTTAGGGCTCTAAGCCCAGGCAAATCTCCGTATTCGAGTAGTTCCAACGAAGCCCCACCACCAGTGGAAATGAACGACATCCGCTCAGCAACGCCGAATTGCTCCACCGCGGCCGCAGAGTCTCCACCGCCGACCACCGATATCGCTTTTGACGTAGCGAGCGCTTCGGCGATCAGTCGAGTACCTGATGCGAGCCTGGGGTCTTCGAAAACTCCCATAGGGCCGTTCCAAAGAACCGTGCCAGCAGTAGCAAGTATTTTCGCAAAACGCTGGGCGGATTCCGGACCGATATCGAGGGCCATAAAGCCGTCCGGTACATTACCCACAAAATGACTAGGGGTCTCTTCGCCGCCCACCCCGAAGGGAGAGCCCACAGGAAGCGCCCAAACATCGTCTGGAATGTGAACACGGCCCGTTGCGAGAAGCTCGCCAACCTCGTCGATACGTGAAAGATCAACAAGGGAATCGCCAATGGAGCGGCCCAATGCTTTCCAGAATGTGAAGGCCATGCCACCGCCGACAATAACGGCGTCGGCCTTGTCAACTAGGACTTTAGTTATTCCGATCTTGTCGGCCACTTTCGCCCCGCCAACTATCGCCACGAATGGTCGCAATGGGTTTGTCAATAGTCCAGTCAGCGTTTCAACCTCGTGAGCCAAATTCGGCCCGGCCGCCGATGGGATCAATGTTGGAGGGACCATGATGGATGCATGTTCACGATGCGATACCCCAAACGCTTCGTTTACGAAACAGTCGTAGGAGTCTGTCAGCGCTACACCAAACGCACGATCATTGCCTTCTTCGCCCGGTGAGAATCTGAGATTTTCGAGTAGGTCAACTCCGTCGATCAAAGAATCGAGATGGTCGCGCACTGGCTTCACGCTGTACTTATCTACGGCAGCACCATTCGGCCTTCCGAGATGGGTGCAGGCAGTCACTTGGGCCCCGCGATTTTGGAGCTCACGGAAAAGCGGCAGAGCGCTTCGAATCCGGAAATCGTCCGTAACAACCAATGTTCCCTGTCTATCTGCTAACGGAACATTGAAGTCGACCCTGACTAAAACTCGCTTACCTGAAATATCACCGAGATCGTCGATTGACGGTAGCTGCATTGCTACTTTCGAGTTCCCACAATGACTGAGAGATCAACGAGGCGATTGGAGTATCCCCACTCGTTGTCATACCAGCCAAAAACTTTGACCAAACTCGTCTTGTCATCGATCGGCTGAACCATTGTCATGTTGGCGTCAAAGGTGCACGATGCCGGATCGCCAACAATGTCCGACGACACTATTGGATCTTCGGTGTATACCAAAACACGACCAAGATCGCCTGAAGCGGCAAGTTTGAAGGCGGCGTTGACCTCTTCTAGGGAAGTCGATCGAACGATTGCCGTGAAATCGGTGATTGAACCATCAGGAATTGGGACCCGGAGCGACGTTCCGTCCAATTTCCCCTTCATTGCCTGGAGAACTAGACCCGTGGCCCGAGCGGCACCCGTCGACGAAGGAACGATATTGATCGCCGCGCCCCGAGCTCTGCGCAGGTCGCTGTGGGGCAAATCCAAAAGGTTCTGGTCATTTGTGTAGGCGTGAATAGTCGTCATGAGTCCCGTGACAATCCCGAATGAATCGTCAAGCACTTTTACCATCGGTACAAAACAGTTTGTAGTGCACGAGGCATTAGAGATCACGTGGTGAAGCGAAGGATCGTAGTCACTGTCGTTAACCCCCACAACGAAGGTGGCATCTACGTCGGTCGCGGGGGCGGAAACAATGACTTTCCTGGCGCCCGCATCTAGGTGCGCAGCGGCCGCCTCGCGCGTCGTAAAGCGACCAGTCGATTCAATGACGACGTCGACACCTGCTTCGGCCCACGGAAGGTTGCTCGGATCCTTCTCAGCGAAAACTCTAATTTCATGACCATCGACCGTGATGCTTTTCTCCGCCCACGACACCGTCTGTTTGAGCCGACCTTGGGTGGAGTCGTACTTAAGTAAGTGACCATTGGTCGCCGTGGAGGTCAAATCGTTAATTGCAACCACTTCAATATCCGGGTTGCCTAACGTCGCACGCAAAAAACCGCGTCCGATGCGACCAAAACCGTTAATGCCAACACGTACCGTCATGACGGCTCCTCTCCAAGACGTCCTAGTTTGCCATCAGTTGGCGCAAAACATGTGCCAATTTGACGGGATCGTGAACCTTGGCGTTAATGCCGGCCACATCGGCGGAAATTAGCCCTACTCCTGGAATCTCCGAGCCCCCTTCGTTCGCATTATGAACTATCACTGAGTCCACTCGAATCCCATGCAGGACGAGGGCTGCGTACTGTTCGATCAAACCAAGTCCTCGAGACTCCGGGTCTAACCCTTGCAGGTTGGCGATCCACACGCACTTGGCTGGACTTTGGGCGATCGCTTCTGATAATCCCGGAACTACACATGCCGCTAGAACGGATGTGAAGAGCGACCCTGGGCCGAGGACTACGAAATCTGCAAGTTGAATAGCGTCGAGCCCTGCGTCAGTCGCCGACACGCCAACGGGCACGGTACGAATCTTTCTGACTCCTGTTGACTTCGTAATCGCGGCCTGACCCCGCACAAATCCAGCCTCAGTCTCAGCTTCGAGCGAGACCCCCTCCTTAGAGGCCGGAAGAACCTGGCCGCAGATATCGAGGAGCCGGCCTACTTCAACCACAGCATTCTCGAGCGAAGGCTGGGAATCGATCGCGGCTGCCAGGAAGAGATTACCCAGCGCATGATGTTGCGCAGTATCGTCGCCGAATCGGAATTCGAAGAACCTTTCCCATGGCTTCTCCGCAGCCGCGAGAGCCACTAGGCATTTACGAATGTCCCCGACACCGGCGATGTTGAGGGCATCTCGAAGAACTCCGGTTGAACCTCCGTCATCTGCCACTGACACAATCGCGGTTATGTCACAATTCAAGGAACGTAGGGCTCGCAACGTTACCGCCGTACCGTGGCCTCCACCGATTGCAACTACTTTCATGAACGCTCGACGTCACGATGAAACACCGTTACGCCACCACCGAGGCGGGTTGCGATTTCTTCGGCTATGGCAACGGAGCGATGTTTACCACCAGTACAGCCGAAGGCGACCGAAAAATAAGTCTTCCCCTCTTTCGCAAAAACGGGTATCTGCCAGTTCAACATCCCGACTACATCCGTCAAAAAACGCTGTGCGTCGGCATGGCTTACTACGTATTCAGAGACTTCCGACTCCAGGCCCGTATGGGCTCGCAATTCCTCCACCCAGTGAGGGTTAGGTAGGAATCGACAGTCCATCACTACATCAGCATCTCGCGGAATCCCATTGGAGTAACCGAAAGACATGATGTTAATTCTCATGGAGCCACTCGGAATTGAATTAAACAGTTCGGCTATCCGTCGACGCAGCTGATTGGTATTAAGAGCTCCGGTATCAATGTTCAAGTCAGCAGATTCCATGAGTGGCCTCAGGAGGTTTCGCTCTCCCTGAATTGCATTAACCACTGAGGAGGCGGAGACGGGATGGCGCCTTCTATTGCCTTCGAATCGACTTACCAAAACGTCATCGGGTGCGTCCAGAAAAAGTAATCTTGCGGCGAAACCCTGCTGGCGTAACTCAGCAATGGTCCGGAGCAAATGTTCGGGGTCAAGGCCACCAGAGCGACCCACGATAAAAGCGAGGCCAGTCGATTCGGCGCCCCCAGGTGACGCCAGTTCAGAAACTCGCGTAATCAGTTCGAGAGGCAAATTGTCAATCACGGACCAAGCCGCATCCTCGAGGGCCGCCGATACCGTTGACCGACCTGCACCCGACATACCGGCGACTACGAGAATCTCATTCATCGGGAACGCTCCCCTTCTCTAGACGGGGCATGCCCGTCTCATGCAGACGATCGTAGAGTGCTCGCGCCACGGTCGGTGGTAGCCACGACAGCTCAAGTAGCGAATCCAGGGGAAGTGATCGCATCTCCTTCAGCGAGCCATATTCCTGCAGCAGCCGTCTTTGCCGCGCCGGACCGAGACCAGCGACTGAGTCCAATGTCGTGCTAATCATTGAGATGCCGCGTTTTGAACGGTGAAAAGTAACTGCAAATCGATGCGCTTCATCGCGTAGGCGCTGGAGCAGGTACAGCGCCTCAGAGCCTTGGTCCAACCGAATTGGCAAGGAACTACCTGGTCGATAGAGCAGCTCCTCCCTCTTAGCCAGCGCAACGACTTCAACCGTTCCGGAAAGTCCTAGAGCGTTGACGGCGTCGAGAGCTGCTGAGAGTTGTGGGAGCCCCCCATCGACCACAATGAGGTCTGGTCGAGGAAATCGAGAGTCTTCATTCCCCAGTTGTAAATACGCTAACCGTCTGGTCAGAACTTCCCTCATAGCACCAGCGTCGTCATTGCCGAGGACAGTTTTCACATTGAAGTGACGATAGCCAGACCGCTGCGGGAGTCCGTCAACTACCGTCACCATTGATCCGACATAGTTGGTTCCCTGGAGATGGCTCATGTCGAAGCACTCGATACGGTATGGCGGCGCTGACAACCCGAGAGTGGAGCCAATCTCTAGCAGCGCTTTTGAGCGAATGTTATGGTCGCTCTGACGCCGAAGAGAATCTCTCCTCAAAACGGTGTTGCCATCAGCAAGGCCCAACGCCACTACCGAGCGCTGTTTGTCTCCTCGAGGAGGGGAAACTCGAGTTTGACGCTTCGCTATCGAAATCAGGTAATCGGCGAGCAGCGCTGAATCGGCCAGTTCGACATTCGAAATAATCAAACTTGGAATCGATTCCGAGTCGTAATGACCAACAACGAAGGCCTCCATGACGTCGCTATCTGTCGTTTCGTAGCCGACATCGAAGAGCTTGTTTGTTCGTCCCACAATTCGGCCATGGCGAATGAAAAAGCAACTCACGACGGCTCGAGCATCTGCTCGAGTGACCGCGATTGCATCCAAGTTTGTACCTTCTCCAAGTACTACAGCCTGCTCTTGTGATGCCTTCTGAAGGGCTACCAGCGCGTCTCGTGTTCGTGCGGCACCCTCGTAATCTTGCAGACGCGATGCTTGATTCATCTCTTGCTCTAATCGTTCTTGTAGCTCGCGCTTCTGGCCACTGAAAAACTTGACAAACGTGGCCACCAGATCGTCGTACGCCGGTTTCTCGATTGCCCCCACACAGGGTCCCGAGCATTTACCAATGTCGTAAAGCAAACATGCCCGTCCTCGTCGCTCGTGAGCCTGATACTTCGAGGAACTGCAAGAACGTAGTGGTGCGATACGTAGAACCTCGTCCAGCATTACTCGAGCGTTCCTTACGTGCCCAAAAGGACCGAAATACCGCACACCTTTTTGGCGCGCCGATCTCGTCATGTACGGCACAGGGAAGTCTTGCCGCAAGTCAAGTGCCAAATACGGGTAGGACTTGTCGTCCTTCAGTCGGATATTGAAACGAGGCTGATGCTTTTTAATTAAATCGTTCTCGAGGATAAGCGCTGCAACTTCGGTGCCCGTTACAATCCACTCCACCTCGCAGGCCATTTCCATGAGAGCGACGGTCTTGGCTGACATTTGAGTCGATCGACTGAAATAGCTTCCAAGCCGACTAGATAGGTTCTTGGCCTTGCCGACATAAATAATCGTCTGGTGTTGATCACGAAAGATGTAGCAGCCACTTTCCGTGGGTATGCCCTGAGGCTTTTCCATAGGCCTAGCGCTTCGCAGTCCTTGTCTTAGGTAGCACCGCTCGGAGCACCTCACCCGTGGCTGTTTTAGTCTTCGCCACATCCTCTGGAGTGCCGACAGCCGTTACAGTGCCACCCCGCTTCCCACCCTCCGGGCCAAGATCAATGATCCAATCCGCAGTCTTGATTACATCGAGATTGTGTTCGATGGTCAATACGGTATTGCCCTGGTCTACAAGGCGATGCAGCACAGTCAATAACCTATCGACATCCTCGAAATGCAGTCCCGTCGTCGGTTCGTCAAGAACGTAAAGCGTGTGCCCGGTTGCACGCCGAGCGAGTTCTGTAGCCAGTTTGACACGCTGCGCCTCGCCTCCAGACAGCGTTGGGGCAGGCTGTCCCAGTCTCACATAGCCCAGGCCCACGTCAACCAACGCCTGAATATGCCGCGATATCGATGGTTGTTTGGAGAAAAACTCGAGCGACTCCGCTATCGGCATATGCAGCACGTCTGCGATCGACTTCCCTCGGTAAAGAACCTCCAATGTTTCACGGTTATAGCGACTGCCATTGCATACGTCACAATTCACATACACATCAGGAAGAAAGTGCATCTCAATTTTTATCGTTCCGTCACCCGAGCAATTTTCGCACCGTCCACCCTTAACGTTGAATGAAAAGCGGCCCTGAAGGTATCCGCGTGTTTTGGCCTCTTGGGTTTCTGAAAACAATTTCCGGATCTTGTCAAACACTCCGGTGTAGGTGGCCGGATTTGACCTTGGGGTTCGCCCAATCGGCTGCTGGTCGACGGCGACGACTTTGTCGATGAATTCCACACCGATAATCGCATCGTGCTCGGCGACTTGTACTTTCGACCGATAGAAGTGTTTCTGAAGCCCAGATAAAAGAATCTGGTTGATCAAGGTCGATTTTCCAGAACCCGAGACCCCGGTCACGGCGATAAAACGGCCCAATGGGAATTCAGCATCGACATTCTTCAAATTATTTGCTTTGGCACCGATGACCGAAAGAAATCCCGCCTCCACGGTACGCCTTGCTTTGGGTACAGCGATTGCTTTGGCGCCAGATAAGTACTGACCTGTAGAGGATTTCGGATTGGCCAGGAGACTAGCTACGGTTCCCGCGTGCACGATCTCTCCTCCGTGTTCACCGGCCCCGGGTCCGATATCAACCACGAAGTCAGAAAGGCGAATGGTCTCTTCGTCGTGTTCGACAACTATTACCGAGTTACCCAGATCTCGTAACCGTTCTAGCGTTGAGAAGAGACGTCTGTTGTCGCGTTGGTGTAGTCCAATCGACGGCTCGTCTAGCACATAGAGAACCCCAACCAGATGCGAGCCAATCTGACTGGCCAGTCGGATTCGCTGTGCCTCGCCACCAGAGAGGGAGGCTGACGCCCTACTCAAGGTGAGGTAATCCAAACCGACATCGAGCAGAAAGCTCAATCTCTCGTTGATTTCCTTCACAACCTGTTGAGCGATCTTGGCGTCTCGCTTGTTTAGTTTTAACGATTGAAAGAAAGCCACAGCCTCGTCGATGGTGAAGTTGCTCACCTCCGCGATATTCGTTTGGCCGATGAGTACCGCAAGAATTTCTGGTTTTAGGCGTTGGCCATTGCAGGCCCGACACTCAACCTCTCGCATGTACTGCTCCGCTTGATCGCGAGACCAGTCACCCTCAGCCTCCTGCCATTGGCGCTCAAGCCAATGAATCACACCACGAAACTGCGCCATGAACGTCGCGGAGCGACCATTCTTCTTTATAAATCTGTATTCAACTTTCTCGCCGTCAATTCCTTTGAGCAGGAGCTCGCGATCTTGGTCGCGGAGCGCCGCCCACGGCGTGTCTGAAGAAAAATCTCCGAAATCGCAAACGCTTCGGAGCAATCGATCGAAATATCGAGCGCGATTTCCTCCCCATGGAGCTATCGCACCATCCGCTACGCTCAACGAATGGTCGGGAATCACTAGGTCCGGATCTACTTCAAAACGTGTACCTAGGCCAGAGCACGTACCGCAAGCTCCGTAGGGCGAGTTGAAAGAGAAGTCTCTTGGAGCGAGCTCGGTAAAGCTAATGCCGCATGCAGTACAAGCCATCGATTCTGAGAATCGCTCCTCTGGACCTCCGTCCAGATTGTGCACAACAACCACTCCCTTCGCGAGCCGTAGAGCCGCCTCAATTGATTCTGTAAGCCTCTGTCTGATGGTCGATTTCAGCACTAAACGATCAACCACCACCTCAATGACGTGGGTCTCGTATCGAGCCAATTTTATTTCTTTGCGTTCCGTCAATTCATGGACGGTGCCGTCGACACGAACACGTGAAAATCCTTGTGCTGATAGGTCATCCAAAAGAGTCGCGTACTCACCCTTGCGGCCCTCCACGATCGGAGCGAGAACTAAAAACTTCGCGCCAGCTTTCCCTCCGAGGATTCGATCGACTATTTGTTGCGGGCTCTGCCTCGAAACTTCCAAACCACATTTTGGACAGTGCGGAACCCCAATTCGCGCATACAGCAACCTTAAGTAATCTGAAATTTCTGTAATCGTTCCAACTGTTGACCTTGGATTCCTCGAGGCCGTTTTTTGGTCGATTGAGATCGCCGGAGAGAGTCCTTCGATAAAATCAACGTCAGGTTTCTCCATTTGACCCAGAAACTGGCGCGCATAGGCCGAAAGACTCTCGACATACCGCCTCTGACCTTCAGCGTAAATCGTGTCAAAGGCCAGAGATGATTTACCCGATCCAGACAACCCGGTGAAAACAACCAGTTTGTTGCGAGGAATTTCCAGGTTGACATTCTTAAGGTTGTGCGCCCGCGCACCTTGAATGCGGATCAGATCTGCCATACCGTCGAAGGCTACCCTCAATATCAATCGAACGGCAGGTTCAACTCGTCGCTACCTAGTCGTTGTAGGCCGTGAATTTCATCGCGGAGAGCCGCCGCCTCTTCAAATCGCATCTCTTCAGCGGCGGCTAGCATCGAAATCGTTAAGCGCTCAACCTCGAGTCTCAATTCCTCATCTGAATAGCTGAGGCGCTTCGGTGAATTGGACCCCGAAGAAGGACTACCGCTACGTAGTCTGCCGAGGATGTCGGCAACCGCCTTGGAGACGGTCGTCGGAATAATCCCATGTGCTTCGTTGTACGCGATCTGTACCGTACGGCGGCGCTCGGTCACCGATATCGCATCCCGCATGGAATCAGTAATTCGGTCGGCGTAAAGAATCGCTTCACCATTGGCATTTCGTGCCGCACGTCCAATGGTTTGTATTAGGGCACTTCGGGAACGAAGGAAGCCCTCCTTATCAGCGTCGAGAATTGCGACGAGCGACACTTCTGGGAGGTCAAGACCCTCTCGAAGCAAATTGATGCCCACGAGTACATCGAATTCTCCAAGTCGGAGCGATCTCAATATCTCGATTCTTTGAATAGTGTCGATGTCGGAGTGGAGGTATTGGACTTTGACGCCAGATTTGGCTAAAAATCCTGTCAAATCCTCGGCCATGCGTTTGGTAAGGGTTGTAACCAATACTCGTTCATCTCTCGCAATAACTTCAGCGATTCGCACCTTGAGGTCGTCAACCTGATTATTGGTTGGAACAATACGAACGGGTGGATCAAGAAGCCCCGTTGGGCGTATTACTTGCTCAACCACTTCATCTGAAATTTCAAGCTCGTACGGACCAGGTGTTGCGGATACAAAAACCGTTTGAGGGATCATGTCGATGAACTCCTCGAAATTTAACGGTCGATTATCACGAGCGCTTGGTAGTCGGAAACCGTGATTCACGAGCGTGTCCTTACGAGACCTATCACCTGCGAACTGACCTCGGACTTGCGGCACCGCAACGTGGGATTCGTCAATGACCACGAAATAATCCTTTGGGAAATAGTCGAGCAGTGTGAATGGTCGCTCCCCAGCTGATCGACCGTCTAGATGCGCCGAATAATTCTCGACTCCCGCACAAGTTCCCGTCTCCTCGAGCATCTCCAGGTCATATTCGGTTCTCGAACGGAGACGCTGCGCCTCAAGAAGTTTGCCTTCTTCCTCCAGCTCTTTGAGTCGCAGCGCTAACTCCGCCCGGATTCGATGCGTCGCCTGACTAAGGGTGTCACTCGATGACGCATAGTGCGTGGCGGCGAATAGCGTCACTTCCGTCACCGAACCCTTCGTCTCCATCGTGAGAGGATTGAAGAACGAAATGGCATCAATTTCGTCGCCGAAGAGAGAAATGCGAATCGCTTCTTGGTCATACGCCGGTTGAATCTCAATCGTGTCGCCTCTGACTCGAAAACTGCCACGTTCGACCAGAAGATCATTCCGGTGGTACTGCATGTCGACGAATTTTCGTAGCAAATCTCGCTGATCGACGGTCATTCCGACCCCTAAGAGCAGCATGTGATTTTTATATTCGCTTGGGTTTCCTAGGCCGTAGATGCAAGATACGGAGGCAACCACAATCGTGTCATGCCGAGTGAGCAGAGCACTCGTAGCGGCGTGTCTCAGTCTGTCTATTTCTTCGTTGATCGAGCTGTCCTTCTCGATGTAAGTATCCGAACTCGGAATGTAAGCCTCGGGTTGGTAGTAGTCGTAGTACGAAACGAAAAACTCAACGCGATTTTTCGGCATCATCTCTCGCAGTTCAGATGCCAGTTGTGCCGCTAGAGACTTGTTCGGCTCTAAAATCAGGGCAGGGCGTTGAACCTGTTCGATGAGCCACGCAATCGTGGCTGTTTTACCACTACCCGTAATGCCCTCCAGCGTCTGGTAACGCAATCCACTGGTGATACCTTGTGCCAACTTTGCGATAGCGCCGGGCTGATCGCCACTTGGCTGAAAGGGTGACTCGACGAGAAAATCAGTCAACGTTGAAACCTCTGTCAATGAGTAGCATTTTGATGTGGTTCTCCAATACGGCCACCGTCTCGTTGTTCGGAATCACCACGTCAACGATTGCTCTTCGCTCACTGTTCGAGATTTGACTCGATATCCGATTTTTTGCGTCTTCCTCGCTAAAGCCGCGATGTTTCACTAGCCGTTCAATCGCAATCTTGGGTTCAACCTCAGTAGCCCAAACTTCGCTCAATCGGAATAGCGTTCGATGCTCTGGGCGGAAAAGCGGAATTGCAACGGCGTAGTGGAGATCCCGACATCTGTCTAAAT
Source organism: Actinomycetota bacterium (assembly GCA_009726065.1). Lineage (GTDB taxonomy): Bacteria > Actinomycetota > Acidimicrobiia > Acidimicrobiales > RAAP-2 > RAAP-2. The sequence goes on along the minus strand of WLNA01000001.1, from coordinate 58,847 downwards.
GATGCATCACTTCAGCGCCAATTGCGCCGTGCGTTATACCGTTTAAGCGTCTCAGGGCGATTGGACTGGGGAACACAACGGCGGCGAGAAACTTCCGATCGAGGTGATTATCTTCATCTAGAACGGCCGAGCCAAAGGCATCAACCAAAGCCCGCCAAGCCGGCTTGCCAGGCTCAACGACCTCGCGGGCGATGATGTCCGTGTCGATTACTTCGACACCCGCCCGCTCGAGGGCTGCTGTAACGGTTGACTTTCCCGAGCCGATTCCACCGGCAATTCCTATTTGAAGCATATTTGTACCGTAGTCACTGATTAGTCCATCTAGGCAAATCACGGTAGATTTCTACTGTGCAACTACGGCAACTCCGAAATATCGACCCCACTGACCTTCGCAGATTTGGTGGCTGGGACACGTTGGTGTTCGCGCTGATTGCCTATTTGCCATTTTTCTGGAACAATCCCGGAAGAGTTTCGGCCGACACCAAGGCCTACCTGCATCTCAGTCCATCGCATCTGCTGGCTACGGCGACCTCCATGTGGAACTCCGATCAGGCGTTCGGAATGGTGACTCACCAGAACATCGGTCTTCTTTTCCCTATGGGCCCCTATTTCTGGCTGACCCATACTCTCGGGATACCAACATGGATAGCCCAGCGATTCTGGATGGGCTCGCTTCTATTTCTCGCTGGGTTAGGTGTCCGTAAGGTTGCGCAAGAACTTGGACTGAGCCGCATTGCGGGCTGGGGCGCAGCACTCCCCTACGTTTTCACACCTTTCATCCTTGTCAATATCGGAAGAACTTCTGCGATTCTCATGCCCTGGGCCGGCCTCGGGTGGCTATTGCTATTCGCAATCCGATCAGCTCGTTTTGGCGGCTGGAAGAATCCGGCACGCTTCGCGATTGTCGTCGCCCTTGTTGGCGGAGTTAACGCAACATCGATTCTTCTCGTCGGTCTTGCTCCGGCTATCTGGCTCCTTTTTGCAGGCGCCAGTAAGGAGCTTCCCTGGAGAGCCATCTACTCATCAGTCGCTCGTATCGGCGTTCTTTGTACGGCCGTCTCAATATGGTGGCTCGCGGGTCTTTGGGCGGAAGGCAAGTTCGGTATCGACATACTTCGTTACACCGAGACAATCCCATGCGTTGCGAGTACTTCGAGCAGTTCGGAAGTCTTCCGTGGCTTGGGGTACTGGTATTTCTATGGGTCAGACCACTCTCAATCTTGGACCAGTGCTTCGTATGCCTACACCTCTGGTCGTTTCACGTCTCTCTTAAGCCTGATTCTTCCCACAGTGGCCGTGGTGGCCTCACTTTTCATAAAATGGCGCTACCGAACATTTGCAGTTGTGACGGCCTTTCTGGGAGTAGTCATAGCCGTGGGGGCCTACCCATATCAGTCGCCCACACCAGTTGGATCGGTTTTCAAATGGTTCGGCGAGCACACGACGGTTGGTCTTGCTATGCGCTCTACGAACCGTGTGATACCGATCACCGTGCTTGCGTTCGGTCTGCTGATCGGTGCCAGCATTGACGCTTGGCGTCGTCGCTTCCCGCGTCAGGCGCTATCCGCGTTACTCCTCGTTTTTCTTGCGGCTTGCTTGGGAATGACGCCGTTGTTCAAGGGAACGGCTCTAGCAGACAACATAAGTTCACCCGAAACTCTGCCCTCATATTTACGAGCGGCCGCCAATGACCTGAACACCACGAATCAGCACACTTCCGTTCTCGGATTACCCGGCCTTGACTTTGGGAACTATCGCTGGGGTGCATTAACCGACCCCGTGTGGCCGGGCGTGCTCCAGCGACCATTCGTCACTAGTCAGGTGACTTTGCAAGGTCAAATGGCAAGCGTTAACTTGATTCGCGCTCTCGACACGCCCATCCAGGAGCTCATTGCTCTACCTCAGAGCATCGCTCCAATCGCAAGGCTGCTCGGCACTGGTGATGTGTTATTCCAATTTGATACGCAGTACGAGCGTTTCAGTGGTCCGGAACCTTGGTATCTTTGGCAGCTCTCTCAGTCTCGTGATTCGGGACTTGTATTCAAAAAGGCCTACGGGCCAGTGGTCACCAACCATGTGCTTGATGGTGTGTATATCAACGAAAGCAATCTCGCACTTCCGCGCGGATTCTCCTGGCCTAAATCCTTAGCGATTTACGGCGTTGCCGATGTTCGTCAGCTCGTACGTACAGAATCTAGCGCTTCGCCGGCGATTGTGGCAGGTGACGGCGAAGGCCTTGTAAGCATGGCCAACCTCGGATTGATTCCAGAAAATCGTGCGATATTCTACGATGGGGCGCTCAATAAAGCTCAGATCGACCGCTTAAGTACGCAGCGTGACGTCGCACTGTATTTGACAGATTCAAATCAGCGCCGTCTCAACACTTTCGGTATTCTGCAGTCCAGCGCCGGTTTGGTTCAAATGGCGAACGAAGTTCCACTTGTGAATAACCCGTCGCTGCAGCCGCTGTCGGCCTACCCCAACTTAGTGAGCGGTGCTCAAACTGTGGCCATTTTGGGTAATGCCCGCTCAGTTCAGGCATCCTCGTACGGCAACCCCATCGCGAGCACCCCAGAGGTTCAGCCCTACTTGGCGCTGGATGGGTCGCTCAGAACAGGCTGGTCAACTTCAGCTTTCAGTAATGCAATAGGTGAGTTTATTCAGATTGATATGGGGCGGCGCCTTAAATTCAATCACATCCGTCTCGCCCAGGGACGTTCGGCCTCGACTACGCGCTACATAACGGATGTCCGTATAAATGTTGATGGAAAAGACTTGGGTCGATTCTCGCTCGCCAAAAATACGGGGCAATCGAAGTGGTCCAACCTGAAGTTTCCCTCGGTTCGCGGAACTGTGGTGAAGATAACGATTGAGGGGACGTCGCATGATCAAGGGGATCAGACGTGGCAGGCCGGTGTTGGCTTCAGAGAGATTCAGATACCTGGTTTAAAGCCCGTCACCCACTCCCTGTTGATGCCAACGAGCCTCTTGCGCCGTGTAGGCAACGCTGCAGCCACGAGCGACCTGCACGTCGTGATGACCCGCTCACGCGTTGCGCCAACGCCCCCTCGCACCGACCCTGAACCTACGTTGGACCGGACATTCGAGCTTCCGTTTGGGCGAACATTCTCAGTCCAAGGCACAGCCTCGCTACAGTCAGATGCCAGTAACCGAGTCCTTAGTGCATTGCTGGATATTGGGGGCAATAGTGATGGCCAAATCACCAGCTCCACAAGTTCGTCCAGGCTCGTCGGTTCCCTCAGAAACCGTTCATGGGCCGCTTTCGACGGCAATACTTCAACTAGCTGGATGCCAGGTTTTCAAACGGGACCGAATACATGGATTGAGGCCACAACTAGTTCGCAGTCCACCGTCTCGCACGTAGACATCACTTTCGTCAACGACGGAATGCACATGATTCCAACCAAGCTCATGTTGAGTGCCGATGGCGGATCCGGCGGTTCTTATACCTTCGATACAAAGATGACAATCGCGGCTAACGCCACCAGGGGCCAAACTGAAACCTTGAAGATTGACACTTCAATGCTCAAGGGCACCAAGTTCCGGCTATCGGTACTGGCATTCAAGGCCGTCGACGTGAAAGATCGCGTCACGGGCAACGTAAACCACCCGCCTATTGCCATTACAGAAATGACCCTGGGCGCACTCAAGCCGATCACGATGAGTAGCACATTCGACACTGGGTGTCGAAGCGACCTGCTCTCGATTGACGGCAAGCCAGTACCGATCGCACCGAAGAGCAAGACGCTAGACGCTCTCGCACATCGTCAGTTCTTTTTCGCGCAGTGCGGTCCAACCCCACTTACCCTTTCAGCTGGCATGCACCATGTCCGAACCTTCCTGGGGCGCATTTCGGGAATCACTATTGACAACCTGTCGCTGAACTCGGCCGCGCTTACCGCGACACCACCAGCATCGGCGGTGGTAAACGTAGAGAGTCATTGGTCTAATCGTTGGACCATTAACGCTTCAATTCCTAAGAGTTCGCAGGGACAGTTCGTTGTAGTTGGGCAGAGTTTTGGTCCGGGCTGGGTGGCACATCTCGACGGAGTCGACTTGGGCCCACCAGTACTTATTGACGGAGCCTCTATGGGCTGGGCTCTTCCAGCCACGATGAGCGGAACGCAGGAGCTCGTCGTCACATGGACGCCACAATCCAATGTCAATATGTCACTTCTGATATCACTTTTTGGATTGTTACTGTGCCTCTGGCTTGCACTCGGCAGGGCACCTCGCACTACTTCCTGGCAGAGCGATAACCGGCCTGAAATCAATACCACTCCGATTATTAGACGACCGGCGCTCACGGTGGCCACCAGCGTTGTCGTCGCACTCTGTGTCTCTTGGTGGTTCGTTCCACTCAGTGTCGCAGCAGCGATCTACTTAATCACTAAGAGGCAATCTTCGAAATTCCTTAGTTTCGGAGTCGCTCTACTTCTCGTAGGAGCATCGATGTCTACGTACGTCATCACACTGCGCCATTGGAGTCGGAGCTTGAACTGGCCTTCGAGCGTTCCCTTAGCAAATGGCTTAACTTGGATGGCCTTAGCCATCTGGGTTCTCCTAGTCGTCGCAACAACTGCGCACTACGAAAGCCCGCCGCCTGATGACTCACCCGAAATAGCACCTGAACGTCGTCGTGGGCTCAACGTCGCGCTCAAAGAGCCGGCACCCGCCCAAGACGAGCGAGAACTGTTGCCACTCGTGGTCGCACCTCGAGGAGCACTGCGCACCCTGGCGCTATTTCGAGCGATCATTATTAAGCGGCGCAATCCAGACCTTTACCGTCGAATCGTTATCGCCGATGCAATGAACCAAATTGTAGGCAAGAGCCCTCTTTACAATCGGACCGTCCTGGAAATTGCGAATCATGACAATGGTTACGCCGAGGGTCTAGCCGAGAGAGGGGCCCGCATCACAAAAATGCGTCGAGAGATTCCGCCGCCTCGAAGGGGCTACCCTCAACCCATTCTGAATACATCCACCGAGTTGTCAAAGGACAGCACGTACAGCTCTTTCCGGATTCCCGCAGAGGACGAAGCGTTTGATTTAGTTGTAGGAACCAATGTCCTCAGCAGCGTTGAAGAGCCACAAGCGCTCATCAACGAACTAGTGCGTGTCACCCGACGAGGAGGAACGATCTATTTGCAGAATACGACTTGGTTTTCACCTTGGGGTGGGCGCGAAACGTCTCCCTGGCATCTAATTTCAGGAAATTTCGCTAGAAAGCTCTACATCAGACGGAATGGACTTCCGCCCGAAAATAGCTTCCAATCGAACTTCTATCGTCTGCGCATTAGAGAGATGATGAGGCAATTCCACAGCGAACCTCGGCTAGCGATTGTCAGTGCTCACCCTAGGTATCTACCTTTGGAGTCTGGATGGTTGCTCAGAATTCCAGTAATCCGCGAGTTAGTTACAGTCAATCTCGTCGTGCAACTTGAACGAACTTTTGACTAGCGGCTATTGCAGAGTAATCTGAATAGTTTTAAAGCCGCACTGTCCCAAGTAAGAGTCTCTGCATATTTCAGCGCTCCAGATCGCAATTGACTCAATCGCTGGGCGTCATTAAGGACTTCAATCATGGTCCGCGCAACATGCTCTTCATCGACCAAAATTCCGCTGACACCGTCCATGACAGCATCGCGATGTCCGGCGATATCGGTTGCTACCGACGGCGTTCCGCAGGCAGCCGCCTCGGTTAGCGACATACCCCAGCCCTCCCTCAAGGATACTGAAGTGACTAGCCACGCCTTCCGATAGAGATCCACAAGTTCGCTATCCGAGACCCTTCCGACGAGGGTAATCCATTCCTTCGCCTCGTAGTGTTGAATCAGATCTTCGAGGTCTGTTCGCAAGTGGCCTTCCCCAATCAGAACGAAAGTGGCGCTTGGCACCGCCTCGCGAACTTCGGCAAAATATTTAATAAGCAAGTCGAATCGCTTCACGGGCGCAAGACGACCAACGGCAACCACCATCGGCGACTCAGATCGCACTCCCCCTGGACAGAAGGAGGGTGATATGCCCGGTGGAACCACCTCAACTCGACGTAACCTCATGTATTCCTCGATCTCCATACGAGATGATTTAGAGAGCGTTGAAATTACCGTGCGACGGTAAAACGGAGGAGCAAGTCGATGCTCGATTAGCCAGCCGATTCTTCCCAGCAGACCCGGCAAGGTCATTTGCCACATCTCACCATGCACATGATGAATCAGAACTAGTCGTCGGCCGTGGTGCCAGAGTGGAGTCAAGAAAGGCATCCCGTTCCAAATCTCGACAACTGCATCAGGACGATGCGACCTTCGAGAAATCAACCCCCTGAAAACAACACTCGGGAAAATGAGATAGCGCCCCCCTTGCCTATTCACCTGATAGCCATTACGTTCAACCCGTTGTGACCTTGAGGGCACCCTCGAAGTGCGAGATTCGATGTTCAGCCCCGCTGCTGCCCATCGTTTGAGAATCTCATCAGCGTGAAGCTCGGATCCTCCGGCCTCGGGGTCATCTAAATCACGCCAGGCCACTACCCCGATACTGGAAATACCGCTCCCCTTCACCAGTTCCGCGAGTTCGCGTTCGTCCTTAGACATGAGCTAGATCTCGAGACTTCGCGGGTAGCAAAGTAATCAGGAGTAGTCCAAAAAACGCAACCCCTTGGAGTAGTAGATCGCGGTGCACGGTCTCCGCGACAACGCCCCGAGCTTGGGATAGATACAGCGTGCCACCAACGGTGCAGACAAATAGCCACATCGTCGGCCAACGACGGCCAGCACCCAACAGATAAACACTCAAAAGAGTGCTCCCGCCTAGAAAGACCATGGCGCCAATCAGTGCCGTCATAGAGGCCGCGTCTGAGGCATATCGTTCGCCAAACACTAAAACGAGCAGCTCTCTCGATGCGAGCCCTGAAGCCGAAAGAAGAATGCACACTGGAACCATCAAGAGAGCGCCCGAAATGAACAGTTGTCGGTAGGCATTTCGACCGCGACGAGCAGCAATCGCAGTTTCCGGCAGGAGGAAGTTTCCCAGAATAATCGCACCGTACACAATGGTCTTGGCCACTTGAGAAATAGCAGAGTAGGCGCCAGCTAAGTCGGTCCGGTAACGACCCACGAGGAAAACATCAATGAACTGCAAGGTGGCCAACAGCGCAAGAGTGGCCAGAGCAAATAGCAGGTCTGTGGAAACTCCTGTGTGTTCAAGAACCTGCCCGCCGCCACCGGTCTCCTTCGTTCCTACCAGCCGTCTGGCGTGCCAGCGTGCAACGCTAATGCCAATCAGCAGACCCGTTACGATTCCCGTCACGCCAAAAGGGCTGCCGAGCACCATAAAGAGGGTGCGCGCCACACCCTCGAGGAGAAAATTAGAAGCAAGAGCGCTATAGCGTTGCCTCGATTGCAGTAGTCCTCGATCAACATTCAGCAACGCCCAGGATATGGCGGCGATCACAACTAGCCAAACTGCCAACCATGAGCGATGGCCCAACCATTGAGACAGTACGAACGAGCCGATAAGCGCAAGGAATGAGAAGCCGCCGGCCCAGCGCACCAAACGCTGATTAAGGCGACGTTGCCAGCGGGCCATAAGTTGTTCGTCCTCACGAACGAGGTAGTAGCTCGCTCTACGAACCACCGCTACTGAAAGGGCCGAGCCAGGGAGGGCCACAATGAAAAATATGCCAATCATCTGGGAATAAACGCCGTAGTCGTCAGGATTGAGGAGACGAGCAATCAATACCGTTACCCCAAGGTTCAGCACATTCGCTATGAAACCCGAGACGGCCATAACGACCGCTGCACCGACAAGCGATTCGAACCGTTTTCTAATACCACCCTCAGCCATCAAAAGACTTAGGACCGAGCTGCTCGGCTGGGGAGAATTGGGGCGTCACGGCCCGTACCACCCTTGCCAGATTCGTGATACTCCTCCTCGACGTTGACATTCCATACGTCGTGGTCTCCACCGTAAATATTATCGACCGTCAAAATAGCGGTGAACATAGAGTGATCTTGGTTGTTGTACTTATGCATTCCATTACGTCCGATCAGGTGAACGTTGGAAGCGTTTTCCTCGAGATAGGAGGCAATCGCCTTGACGTTCGCCTGGTAGTGGCTGTCGTAATAAGGATATGCCTTTGGCATACGGAATACATAGCCCATCTCAACATCTACCGCTTTGGCAAGACCGAGATACTCAAGCTCTCTCTTGCCCTGTTCGATGAGATCCTCATCACTGGCCGCCCAGAGTTCATCACCCTCAAAAACAAAGAACTCTAGGCCGAGACAGGTGCGGCCCTCTTTGACCAAATATGGTGACCAGGAGCCAAAATTCTGGATTCTTCCGACCTTAACCTCCTGCGCGTGAATGTAAATCCAGTTGTCAGGAAAAGCCAACTCTTCGGGAATGACCAGTGCAACTGTGAGGAAATCTCGGTAGTGCAAATCATGGCCCGCTGCTTTAATTTCTGGAGGCAATGGCGGCGTGAAGGTGTCGACCAACTGGGCCATTGGCATTGTGGAAATTACGTGAGACGCGGGCTGGTATGACACAGAACCATCAGCGTGAGTGATGTCAACGCCAATGGCTCGACCACTCTCGATGCGAATGCCACTCACCTTGGTGCGCAGATGCACTTCACCGCCACGGGCCATGATTAGTTCAGCACACTTCTCCCACATCATCCCTGGTCCGTATTTGGGATATTGGAACTCTTCAATGAGGGAGGTGATGTCAGTTTGCCCTCGCTTTGGCAGGAGGGCATTGAGTATCGCATTACTCAAAGAAAGACTCTTAACGCGCTGGGCGGCCCAATCGGCCGGCATTTCCTTAACGGGGACGCCCCAAACTTTTTGTGTGTAGGTTTCGAAAAAACGACGGTACAGCCGCCATCCAAACCGAGCGACCAACCATCCTTCATAGTTTGTTTGGTCCTTAGGTGGATGCACTCTCGCCCACACGTAACTGAGGACACATCGGACCGCTTCGATCGGACCAAGATTCTTTAATGCGTTCCCGGCCTTCAATGGATAGTCGTAATACTTTCCATCGTAGAAAATTCTGCTCATTCGAGGTCTTAATAAAAAATCTTCATCGGGAAGAATCTCATGCCACAAGTCCTCGACTTCCTTCACCTTGGTGAAGAAACGATGGCCTCCAATATCGAATCTCCAGCCATCCCTCTCAACGGTGCGACTGATGCCACCTACGACACTGTCGCCTTCGTAGACAATGACCGAACCGCCACGCTTGACAATTTCATAGGCCGCAGTGAGGCCCGCCGGACCACCACCGATTACGACGACTGGGCTGGAATCACTCATGACTAAACACTAGCCAAGAGCAAAGGGATAGGGCTAGCGAAATGGCAACAAGGTCACGTTCATGGACTGGTAGAAACCGGTCACTCTGGCCTTTAGCAATCGGGTTGCAGTCCTGCCTGTCGCGTTCGTGATCTCGTGGGCGACAGCTTTGCAGGTTCCCTTCAATGTGTAACCGGACGACCAAACTACGTAAATATCTCGATTACCTGCTGCTGCAAGCACTTTCGCGCCCGCGTCACGTGGCGACGTCGCCTTGAACGCATCCTTATAGTCATACCAATCTACGAAGAAAGGCTCGGTGTAGCGAGGGTACGCACTGTAAGACAGGTCATGCCTGGCGTAACGCATCACCGTTGGACCTATCTGGTCGGGGCACATGAAAACGTATGCATCAGGTTTCGCCCCGACTAATACGGCGGATACTTCGCCCGCTTGGGTTCTCTGCACCCCACGGCCCCACTTGTCAGTCCAGAGTGCTCCTACCGAGAAGAGTAGCAACACCATCAGAATTCGCAAGGGGCGGTCGAATACCATGATTCCTCTCGCCACAATCAGTGCGATGGGTATCGCAATGACCGATGCGTAGCGAGGAACGAACGTCGTATCTGCAAAATGAGAGGCGAGAAGGCCCAGAAACATTGTGCCGAAACTAATTCCTACAAGAAATTTAACTTCCCGGGGAATCTGAAAATCTAGTTTCACCACGTAGCGATCTTTCATCACCACGGCAAAACAACCCATCACAATTAGGCCAATAAATAACAGCATCACTACCTCGTGGTGGAGCGATGGCGTGATGTGCTGACGACTTTGGTTGGTAATGAAGCCCTCAATCCAATTTAAGAACTGAAAAAATGCCGGAGCCGGCGACCATGGTGTACCGGTATGTAAGCGTTGTGCATTAAACACAGGTACCCAGGGCAGCCAGAGAACTGCCCCACCGAAAACGCCGATCATCTTGAATCGCGCGTCTCTAGTGACGATTCTGCTCCGAACACACTGAATGACAAGACCTATCACCATTACGGCAATCAGGTACAGCGACCAGTAGTGGGTGTAGAGCAATGAGGCAGCAAGCAACGCGGTCGCTACTGCGTCCCTCCCGGGTGATTTACTCCAATCTCCAATCCAAACGAACAGCAGGAGAGCTGACTCCAGCATCACCAGCGAATACATCCTGGCCTCGGTACCGAAGTAGACCCCGAACGGCAAGACCGCAAGCACCGCAGTCGCCACTACGGCGTACTGGGTGCCCCAAAGGCGCCGAGCGAGAGCGAAGGCAGCGAGACAACCAATAACGGAGAAGCAACCAGAGAGGGATCTCGAAGAAAAATCTGAAGGACCGAAAACGGAAATCCAGAGATGCAGTACAAAGTAGTAGAGCGGCGGAGCACCATCGTTGCGAAGGTGCCTAACAATCTCGCCAACGGGAGCCGAAGCGATATTGACGGTCAGCGCCTCGTCTAGCCACATTTTTGATGAGGTCGTGAACCGAAGCGCCAATCCACAGACTATGTCAATAGTCGCCAACACCACGATGCCACGTTGGCCCAGATTTCGAACAGATTTCGACAGGAGCTTCATCAGTAGCGCATCTTAGGACTGAGGCATGAACCCACATCGGCATTACAATTGACTATTGTTCAATAGGTCTGAAAGAGGAGCAGTGCTTAAGTACTTCATAAAACGACTAGTTGCGCTGGTGGCAATTATCATCGCGATCTCAATCGGTAGCTTCTTCATGATTCAATTGCTACCGGGTGACTTAGCAACATCCATTCTGGGTGTTGCTAACACACCAGCGAATAAGAGGGAGCTCTACGCCCGTCTGGGACTCGACAAGGGTCTGGTCCAGCAGTACCTCACATGGATGGGCCATGTCTTGCAGGGTGACTTAGGTAAGTCCTACATCACTGGCGAATCGATTAACACTTCAATCGGCAAGTCTTTACCTATTGACCTCGAAATTATTTTCTTATCCCAGATTGTGGCCTTCGCATGCGCCATTCCACTGGCAATGAAGGCTGCCCGTAAGCCGAATGGTCTTTTTGACCGACTGAGCAATGGCTTGACATTTGGCTTGCTGAGCGTTCCGTCATTCATTATCGTCGTGTACTTGGTACTGATAATCGCAATCAAGGCCCAGATTCCCGGTACTGGCCCGGGGAGCTTTACACGATGGCCAGAGTGGGCTTGGCTGTTTACTGATACCGGAATGTTCTTCACTACGGTTGGACACAACCTTACGAGCATGGTGATACCGACACTCGCGTTGTCTATTGGATCCTTCGTCGTCTACTTTCGCGTTCTGCGCTCGGACTTAATCGCCACCTTGCAAGAAGAATTCATCACCATGGCCCGATCCAAAGGTCTCTCCAGCCGTCGCATCATGTGGAGGCACGCATTCAGGCCATCGTCTGTGGCGCTCCTAGGCACAGCAGGCATCAATATCGGTGGACTTATTGCCGGTGGATTCGTGGTTCAATACCTGCTCGCCATCCCCGGTCTGGGAGGCCTGTTAATTGCCTCAATCACACTGCAGGACTACTTGGTTATCCAAAGCACAGTCTTTGTAGTCGCAGTAGCAGTCATCGTAATTAATTTTACGGTTGACTTCATCACAACCCTCGTTGACCCAAGGATTGCCCGTGACTAACACTGAAACCCCAATGATTCCCAACGAAATTGTCGTCGAGCATCCAGAGAAAAGAGAGCCGATCGGTCTTTTCACCTGGATTTGCGTCGGTTGGCTCGCGATCAATCTAGGCGTAGCGTTGTTGACACCATTTCTCCCAATCGCCAACCCCAAAGAGATGATCAGCATGCCGAGCATGGGGATGTCGTTGGATCACTTAATGGGTACCGACTCTTTGGGTAGAGACCTATTTGCGCGAGTTGCTTGGGGTTCCAGAATCTCACTCGGTGTCGGTCTTGGCGCTATGGCTATCGGCTTCGGAATAGGCGGGCCCTTAGGTATGTTGGCGGCATTCCGTAGGGGCAAACTTGACGTGGCGCTCTCATCAGTGATGTTCACGCTTCTGGCATTCCCCTCAATCATTGCAATCATCTCCATCCTCTCCATGTGGTGGCCCCGGTCATTGGCGAAAATCATTCTCGTGGTCGGCATTTCGTCAGTGCCCCTCGTCTACCGCGTCATCCGGGCGGCAACGTTGAGTGCCGGCAGCAAGGAATACATAACCGCGGCCCGTGTCCTCGGTGCTAAAGATCGACGTATCGTCTTTCGTGAATTGCTTCCAAACGTTGCGCCCACAGGTCTCTCCTTCCTCTTATTTGGTGTGGCAACCGTTATCGCCCTGGAAGGCGTGCTCGCATTCTTAGGGCTGTCTATCGACCCCAACACTGCTCCTTCATGGGGCAACTTGATCAATGACGCTCGTCAGTCCTTGAACGACACACCACAAAACTGGCCTCTGATTATTTTCCCGTCGGCGATATTGTGCTTATTCATCTTGGCGCTCAATTTCGTTGGCGATCGACTCCGTTCCTACTTCGATGTAACTGAGGTCAAGCTGTGAGCACTGAAACAAATCAAAATAACAATCCCGATGAGGATTTCCTCGTCGTGGAGAATCTGACGACCACGTTTAATACTGCACGCGGCCCCCTTCCAGCGGTTGGTGGCGTCAGTTTCCGACTCGGTCACAATGAAACATTGGGCGTCGTAGGCGAATCCGGTTCAGGTAAGACGGTTTTAAGCCGTACCATTATGGGGCTGCAGCCTCGAACCAACGTTGAGGTTGGTGGGTCGGTACGGTTTGACGGTCATGAGATAGTTGGTGCGACCGAAGCGGAACTCCGTGAAATCTGGGGAACCAAAGTAGCGATGATCTTCCAGGATCCAATGACGTCGTTGAATCCTGTAACCAAGATTGGGAAGCAGATTGGTGAGTCACTGCATGTTCGATTGGGCATGAGTAAAGACGAAGCTAAGGCGCGCGCTATTGAGCTACTTACTCTGGTCGGGATACCCTCACCGGAAGAACGCTACGAAGCCTACCCCACGCAACTATCTGGCGGTATGCGTCAACGGGTCATGATCGCAATCGCACTCGCCTGCAATCCAAGTCTCCTTTTGGCAGACGAGCCAACAACTGGTCTTGACGTCACTATTCAGGCGCAGATTCTGAACCTGCTTGACGAACTTCAAATGAAGTTACAGATGAGTGTAATTTTGGTCACCCACGACCTCGGGGTTGTTGCAACTCGAACCGACCGCATTATCGTCATGTACGCCGGTCGAGTTGTTGAAATGGGCCGAACCAAAGATGTTTTTAAAGACCACCGAATGCCGTACACACGGGCATTACTGGAGTCGACACCCAGAGTCTCGAATCCGAGTCACACTCGGCTTAAGACCATCCCCGGTCGCCCGCCGAACCTTTTGAAACTTGCGGAGGGCTGTGCTTTTGCTCCACGCTGCAGCCGAGCTACTGAGAAGTGTTCTCAGGAGCGACCCAACCTCGAACCAACCGGCACTGATGGTCACTATTTCGCTTGCTGGAACCCACTCGACAATCAGAGTGCCCCAGTTTCAAGTAGTACTGGTTCCACTAAGGAATTTGGAGAAGACAATGTCCGAAGCTAGCAAGAATGTTGTTCTGTCCGTCAAGGACCTCGAGGTAACTTTTCGAAAGGGTCGGCAACGGGTTAGCGCCGTGGCCGGCATTTCATTTGACCTCTACGAGGGCGAGACACTCGGACTCGTTGGCGAGTCTGGCTGCGGGAAGTCAACCACTGGACGCGCGCTCATGCAGATCGTGCCATCGACTGGCGGGGAAATCTACGTCGACGGTGCCGAGTTAACGAGCCTTAGTAAAAAAGAGGCTCGAAGTCTGCGTCGAAAGATGCAGATGATTTTTCAGGATCCGATCAGTTCGCTCAACCCTCGGCGGCGAGTCAAGGACATAGTGGCCGAGCCGCTCGACTGCTGGAAGACGGCCAAAGGTGAGGAACGTGATGCCATTGTGTATGACCTCCTCAACAAGGTAGGAATTGACCCAGCCGTTTATGGTAATCGTTATGCCCGTCAGTTCTCCGGAGGCCAGTGCCAGCGAATTTCTATCGCCCGTTCACTAGCCATGCGACCCCGACTCTTAATCTGTGACGAAGTGGTGTCGGCGCTCGACGTGTCGATTCAGGCACAGATTCTTAATCTTCTAGAGGATTTGAAGAAGGAATACGGCTTGACGATGCTCTTCATTGCGCACGATTTGGCCGTTGTGAAGAACATCTCGGACCGAGTAGCCGTTATGTACCTTGGCAAACTATGCGAAATCGGACCCAGCGACACTCTCTACGCCAAACCTGCACACCCCTACACCAGTTTTCTTCTGGGAGCAGCGCTTGAGGCCGATCCAGAGATTGAACAAAATCGGGCGACTTTGAGCGGGGAACCACCAAGTCCACTCCACCCTCCAAGTGGCTGCCGATTCCGTACGCGTTGCCCCTTCGCCACTGAGAAGTGCGCAAGCGAAGAACCGATGTTGCGTGACATTGGCGCCGGTCAACAAGTTGCATGTCACTATCCACTCGTGGGAAGCCATCAGTAACTAGTTACGAAAATGCCCCCCGACCGTGAGGTCGGGGGGCATTTTCTTTTGGTTACTATTCTGCGGCTGGTGCCTCTTCGGACGGCTCGGCCTCTTCAACGGAACCTTCAACGACAGGGGTCTCCACTGCGAACTCTGCCCACGCAGCCTGAGCTTCAGTCTCTGGGGTGAACTCGCCGTAGTTGATGCCACCGATGTAGTTACCTTCGGCGTCGTAGGCGTGAGAGCCGAAGGCTTCACGGTATTCCTCGGACACCTCACCACCATCGGCAGCGCCCTTAATTGACAGGCTGATTCGACGACGCTGAGTATCTAACTCAATGATCTTGACCCACAACTCTTCACCGACGGCAACCACTTGGTCCGGAGACTCAACGTGGTGGGCTGCGATTTCTGAGATGTGTACGAGACCTTCAATGCCCTCGCCCACCTGGACGAATACACCGAAGGGTACGAGCTTGGTGATGCGACCGTAGACCAGTTGGTTAACTGCGTGACCGTCGGCAAAGACCTGCCACGGGTCACTCTGTGTCTTACGCAGCGACAAACTGATGCGTTCCTTCGAATAGTCGACTTCCATGACCTCAACTTCGACCTCGTCACCAACCGCCACAACCTGGCTGGGGTGTTCGATGTGGTTCCAACTGAGCTCGGAGACGTGGATAAGTCCGTCCATGCCGCCAAGGTCTACAAAGGCACCGAAATTGACTACGGATGAAATGTGGCCGCGGCGACGCTCACCGGGCTTCAGGTTGGTGAGGAAGTCACCTCGCTGCTCTTTCTGACTCTCTTCGAGCCAGGCACGGCGCGACAGCACGACGTTGTTCCGGTTGCGGTCGAGCTCGATGATTCGAGCCTCAACGGTCTTGCCGATGTAGGGCTGAAGGTCACGAACACGACGCTGCTCAACCAGTGATGCGGGCAGGAAGCCTCGGAGACCAATGTCAACAATCAGACCGCCCTTAACAACCTCAATAACGAGACCCGAAACGACCTGGTTACGATTCTTGAGATCTTCGATGTTGGCCCAGGCCTTCTCGTACTGGGCGCGCTTCTTGGAGAGGACCAGACGGCCTTCCTTGTCTTCCTTCTGGAGGACGAGAGCTTCGATTTCTTCACCAATCGAGACAATCTCTGAGGGATTGACGTCATTGCGGATAGAGAGTTCACGGGAAGGAATAACACCTTCGGACTTAAAGCCAATATCAAGCAACACTTCGTCGCGGTCAATTTTGACCACAATGCCCTTGACTAGGTCACCGTCTTCAAATTCCAAGATGGTGTCGCCTACAACAGTGGCCAGATCGGTTCCGACCATGTTGTCTTCAGTGACAATACGGGGAACGTAGTTACCTTCGGAATCGAAGGTTCCCATTGGGACCTTCGAAAGAAGGCCTGAAATTTCGGTCATAAGAATCCTTACAGCTTGGCCACACCGGGGCCGTCTCGGCTACAGAGCTGAACTACCGGCGTTAGTTCAGAATGTCCAGCCTACCAGTGCTTTTAGGGCTATTTTGCCGATGACCAGTTGGTGCCCCAGTTGAGCGAGATCTCTAGCGGAACCGAGAGGGACGCCGCACCGGTGAGCGCCGTCTTCACAATCTCCGCGACCTCGAGGTGCTCTGAATCGGGCGATTCCACAACGACTTCGTCGTGAACCTGAAGCACAAGCCTCGAATCTAAGCCCGCTGAGGAAAGTCCCTGGTCCAGCCGGACTAACGCGTACTTGAAAATATCGGCTGCTAGGCCTTGAATACCGGCATTCATAGCCTGGCGCTCGGCCGCAGCCTTTTGGGGGCCTGAGGCGGTTGCCAGGTCTGGAAACGGGCGAATTCGGCCGAATTCCGTCCGGGAAAAGCCCTGAACACGCACTTCCTGCACTGCTCGCTCCGTATAGGCCTTCAAACTAGGGAAACCCTCGAAATACTGGTTCATTATCGCCTTGGCCTCCCCCACCGAAATTCCGAGGCGCTGAGAAAGACCGAACGCCTCCATCCCGTAGGCCAGACCGTAGGAAACCGCCTTAGCCTGCTCTCGCTGGTCTTTAGAGACGGAACCTAGGTCAGTGTCAAAGACCACGGATGCGATGGCTGTATGGACGTCCTGGGCACTCTCAAACGCTTCCAGGAGACCGGGATCTTGGGAGAGGTGCGCCAGAATCCGGAGTTCGATCTGATTGTAGTCAGCCACGAGAAACTTCCAATTCTCACGTGGGATGAATGCCGTGCGAAGCCTTCGCCCCTCTTCGCTTCGGACCGGGATGTTATGAAGATTCGGTGACTCCGAGGACAGGCGACCCGTACGAGCAACTGTCTGATGAAATGTGGCGTGGATACGTTCATCGATCGCCACGGTTGCTATGAGGGGAGCTCCGTAGGTGCCGCGCAGTTTGTCGAGTTCGCGGAACCTCAATATCTCCGGGATAATTTCATGTTCCTCAATAATCGCTTCGAGGCTTGTGGCATCAGTGGAGAATCCAGACTTAATTTTTTTGGTCGGAGTCAGGCCTAATTCATTAAATAGCACGGTCTGCAGCTGTGCTGGCGAATTCACCTTGAAATCGTGACCCGCGATTTTCTGGATTTTTGCATCGAGCCGGGCTACTTCCTCGCCGAAACTATCTGCTATTGATACGAGCAGTGCGCGGTCGACACGTATCCCCAGAACTTCCATCCTTGCCAACACGGCGACCAGGGGCAATTCGATATCAAAATAGACACGGCCAAGTTGACTCTGTTCGATTGCCCTTTCGAGGACGTTGTGAAGTTGAATCGAGTAGCTCAGCCGAGCGATGAGTAGCTCATCGGAACTGTCGGCGTCAAAAAGTGAAACAGGGGCGGTGGAGACCACGGCCCCTAGATACTGCGCAACGAGCGACTCAAGACTGTAGGCACCGGAAGCCGAATCAATAAGATAGCCAGCAATCGCCGTGTCCCATAGCGGCGGACCGAGCACGACACCCAGATCTCCCAGAGTTCGATAGAGCCCCTTGAGGTCATGGCCACCAAGCCGGAGGCCAGCGAGTGAGGCTCCTACCTCTGAGACCTCGCCGACATAGACGGAGAGCGCCTTGAGGTCGGTAACTGCGATTCGAGAACCGGACCAGGCCACCAGTGCGCCGCTCCCAATTTCCAATTCGTCCAAATTGGGAGCGGCGACAAGGGTCTGGATATCAACGGTTGCCGAGGTCACGCTCGGTTCGGTAAACCCGGCTGGCAGACCAAGTAGACCTTCGTTAATTATTCGGTCGTATCGCACCTTCATCGCACTCATTTCAAAACGTTCGAAGAATGCATTGATCGAGGCTCTATCCCAGTCACCAAGATGAAAATGGTCCGGCTGCACGGCTATCGGCACTGTACGCACGAGTCGCATTACTTCGAGATTTGAACGTGCCAGGCTCTCGTTTGACTCCATGTTCTCGCGCAGTTTGGGTGTCATGCTCGCAGTCGCTGCGAAGATCTCATCGAAATCCGCATACTCAGACAACAATCTTGCGGCAGTCTTCTCCCCAACACCCGGAACACCCGGTAAATTGTCGGACGGATCTCCTCTTAAGGCCGCCAGCATCGGATACCGTGCCGGCTCAACGCCACAGCGAGCGAAAATACCGGCTTCGTCGTAGAGGTCGTAGTCCGACACCCCCCGCTTGTTATAGAGCACTCTGATGTAAGGATCCTCCACCAGCTGGAAGGAGTCACGATCACCAGTAACCACGATTGTGGGTATCCCATTGTCACGACCCCAGGTTGCGAGCGTGGCTAGGACGTCGTCGGCTTCATAACCAGGCACACCAATAACAGGAATAGCGAGAACTTCGCAGAAGTTACGAATGAGATCAAATTGGTGATCCAACTCGATTGGCGTCTCCGCTCTACCACCTTTGTAGTCAATTGCCATTTCGTCGCGGAACGTCCCACCCGGTAAATCAAATGCCACCACCAGAGCGCGCGGTGACTGCGTCTTGATAAGAGTGTTTAACATTGAGGCAAATCCATGCAGAGCATTAGTTACAATGCCCTCAGACGTGGCAATCTCGGTCGACAGCGCGTAGAAGGCTCTGAATGCCAGCGACATCCCATCTAAGAGGAGGAGGGGACGATCGTCTCCCTTGCTACTCAATGGGTGCCCGCAATGATCTCTTGGGCTACGTCACGCATACGCCGTCGAGACTTCATTGCCGAATGTTGGATCAACTCGAACGCTTCGCTCTCCGCTAATCCCCTACTCGCCATGATGTGCTCTTTAGCCTGTTGCACGATTTCTCGAGTTTCGATCTTGTCGTCCACGATTGGAGACTCGATTGATTCAGCATCCAGAGGCTCCGGCTTATTCAAAATAGAGGCCAGCTTCGGCAGTAATTCGGCGCTGCGGAATGGCTTCACGAGATAGGCCGAGACGCCAGCGTCCCGCGCATTCTCGATGAGCTCTCGCTGAGAAAAGGCAGTGAGAAGAACCACTGTCGTGGGTAGTGCCTGCACAAGGCGGGCCACCTCAATACCGTCCAGGCCTGGCATTTTGACGTCCAGCAGGGCAAGGTCAGGTTGAAGATCACGGATCATTTCCGCAGCATCATCTCCGCGTGCCGCTTCTCCAACTACGTCGTAGCCGGCTGATTCCAAAATCTCCTTCAGATCTAAGCGAATAATTGACTCATCATCAGCAATAACGACACGTGTACTCACGACACCACCTTGGGTTCCCATTCATTCATCAGTATTTCTAATTCTTGCTCTAATTCATTCTTACGGTTCCGCTGCACATCAAGGGCCAGCTGGGCGATGTGGCACTGTCGTTCAATTCCTGACAAATCTGCTGTCGCCTGAGGGGTCTCGCTCACGAGAGCGCGAACATGCAGATCATCCCGCATCTCTTCCCATATCACCAACTGCTCCGCGAGCGTTCTGATTTGCTCGTCGGTGGTCAAGATGTCCCGTGTCGCTTCTTCGACCCGTTGGGCCACGCGCCTCTGCTTCATGGTGCAATTGTACGCCCTAGGGGCCTCCGAAAATGCCGACTGGCGCCCATTCATTTGCGATGATGCTGTCTCGGACTTTTTCGAAATCTGCTCGAGTAACGACCTGTCCCTCTAGCAGTACATCACTAGGACCGAGGTTGAATTGGCTTACGAGTTCCGCATTCGCGTAACGCCCCATTGCCGTTTCAAAAAAGCCTCCCACATACGGCGTGAGTCCCTGCTGCAGAGCTTCTTCAATCATGGCTCGTGCAATCGATCGGCCTCCTACGCGTGCCGGCTTGATGCAGATATATGCGGCGGCCTCATATCGCACCACATTGCGGATATCTTGCATCGAACGAATCGACTCATCCAGGGAGAGGTGAATCCCAGAATCTCGTAGCTGGTAGTGAGCCGTGTAGTCACCGACCACGCCAATCTGCTCCACGAAGGCAACAGGGCAGTGCGCTGAGGCCAGAGCGACGTGTTCGCGAACTTGGCTCACCGTCGGGCAACTTGCGTTGTAGTCGAGTACGACCGGAGTCTTGAGTCGTTGCAGAGACTCAAAGGCGCTTGAATCTACCGAAGGGCTGACCTTTACGCGCACCATCGAAACCGACGGTGTGACCGGTGGGATGTAGGGCGAGCCAAGAAGCGAGCCAGTTACGATCCCACGAAGCACGTTGGGTTGCTCAACGCCTAATTGGCGAACTTCTCCGTCGTACAGCGCTCCCTCTATCAGAGCGGCCGATGCGCGGCTGACTGAATCATTACCGAACAGCGCCGGAATCTGAGCCCAATACGGATGATGAGCGTTGCGAGTTCGAACGCTTAGGAACCTTGGAATTGCTATACGTTCGAGGTGTTCAAGAAGATCAACTAACGCTGCGTCGCCGTTGAGGCTTAGTCTCTGTGGTGCAATTTCTGCCACCCCAACGAAAGCCCCATCGGTGAGTACCAGCCCAATACTGGTTCTCGAATCGTGGAGCTCCACGCCAGTCTCAATACTCTGGGCCAGATTTCGCTCTAGAACTGACAGGTGGGCTCTCACGAACTGCCACCTTAGAGCGAATGCTAACTTTATGTTCCTGCCCGGATGGCGGAATGGCAGACGCAGGGGACTCAAAATCCCCCGATCGCAAGGTCGTGTGGGTTCAAGTCCCACTCCGGGCACCACTACGGTTATGACTATGTCCCCAGTACGAGACAACCACGTAGTAGCGCTCTTCCCCGGCCAGGGTTCCCTAGTACCGGGAGTAGGCCGTCCATGGGCGAGCGATAAGAGCTGGAACGTTATCCACGAGTTATCGGAAGTGACGAACGTCGATATCGCACATCTCCTCCTCACCGCCGAGCACGACGAGGTGGTACAAACCGACAATGCGCAGATCGCCACGTACGCCCTTTCCCTCGTCGGTTGGGACTCCTACCAACGACGCATGTCGTCTCCCGCTGTCTTCCTCGGTCATAGTCTCGGAGAGTTCACGGCCCTCGCCGCTGCGGGTGTTATCGATTATGTGTCCGGCGCCAAGCTTGTACAAGCTCGGGGTCGAGCCATGAAACATGCCAACGATGTCGCACCCGGCACCATGGCAGCACTGATGGGTGGAGACGACGGCGCCATTGCTCGACTTGGCGAAATTGACGACTTGTGGCTAGCCAATTTCAATGGGGAGGGTCAAACGGTGGTTTCGGGCTCTTTGGATGCGATTACCGAACTGGAGCGGCGCGGCAAAGAGATGGGATGGCGCCGTGTCACTCGCCTAAAGGTCGGTGGTGCGTTCCATTCACCTTTGATGCGACCAGCACAGACTGAACTCGATAATGTTCTGGCGACCACCACTTTCCACCCCACGGACGCGTCAGTGCTCGCGAACGTGGATGGAAGCACTCATAATGGCGGCGATGTGTGGCGCACCCTGCTGTCACGCCAACTGACTGAACCCGTTCAGTTCATGAGTGCAGTTCTATCATTGTCATCGGACGTGACTCACAGTCTAGAAATGCCCCCTGGAGCCATCCTGACCGGCCTCACAAAGCGCATACGGATTTTTAGGGAGCAGTCGTGCGTCGAGCCCATCGAGGAGCAATTATGAGTCGAGTCGTTGTAGTTACAGGAGCGAGTCGAGGTATAGGCGCGGCAACGGCTGAGGCATTCATCCGCCTGGGAGACACCGTTATTTCGATCTCGCGAAGTGGCACTGGACCCGCAGGAGTAGCGAGAGGATACTCCGTCGACGTTGCTGACCCCGAGGCAATTCGCGACGCATTCACTGCCATAGTGAATGAATACGGACCAATTGAGGTTTTAGTCGCGAACGCCGGAATTACGCGGGACGGGCTGGCTCTACGTATGTCAACTGATCACTGGCGCGAAGTGCTATCTGTAAATCTGGACGGTAGCTTCTACAGCGCTCAGGCGGCCATGACTTCGATGATCAAGAACCGCCAAGGTTCCATCATTTTTATTGGCTCCGTCTCTCCTTTTGTCGGTATTCCTGGTCAGGCCAACTACGCCGCGGCCAAAGCTGGACTCGTCGGGTTAGCGCGCTCACTGGCCACCGAATTAGCGCGTCGGAATATCACCGTGAATGTGGTGGCCCCTGGGTTTATTGAGACCGATATGACCGTGGGTGTGGCGAACGAGAGGGATACGGTCATTGCCCAAATACCTGCAGGTCGCATAGGTCAAGTAGAGGACGTCGCCTCGGTCATCACATTCCTTGCGTCGCAACATGCTCGCTACATAACTGGAGCAGTACTACCGGTCGACGGCGGGTTAGGCATGGGGCTCTAACTACACTCGGCGTCGTAGAGAAACTACGATAAGACAAACAAAGGAGTCTTGATGAATCGCGAAACAGCTCTCGAAAAGTTCAATCAGCACGCTATTGAGGTACTTGCGGTTGACATCGCACAGCTCACTGCTGACGCTGCATTTGGCGACGACCTTGGGGCTGACAGCTTGGACCTCGTAGAACTGGTGATGGCTCTCGAAGAAGAGTTTGATATCGAAGTTGGCGAAGAAGAACTGAAGGACATTCGTACCGTTGGTCAGGCCTTCGAACTGATTTTCGCCAAGCTGTAGTGCTACTAGGTTTCGACCCCGACTCCCCCATTGAGGGTCGACGTGTAGTTGTAACCGGTATCGGCGCCATGTCGTGCGCCGGTACTGGGACTGAGGCACTGTGGCGCGCGCTACTGTCCGGCAAAACACCAATCGATCGACATGTTCCAGAGTTTGATGCATCCCATCTCGGGGGGCCCAAGGAGCTCCGACGTCTTGATCCCTTCACCCTGTACGCCCTCGCAGCTGCCGACGAGGCCTGGAGGCAGTCTGGGCTGGACGAAACATACGCCAATGCCGCCAGCATCGTTGCTACCGGTATTGGTGGGCTTCAGACTCTTACTGAACAATTCGCCGTCTTAACTGAGCGTGGCGCCAACCGTGTGTCGCCGTTCATGATTCCCATGATGATGCCCAATGCAGCCGCTGCCGCAGTCTCAATGCGCTTCGGTACGCGTGGTCCTTGTGAGACGATCACGACGGCTTGCGCGGCCGGCACGCACGCTATTGGCTACGCCGCCCGACTGGTGGCCGCAGGCCGTGTGGAGGTTGCAGTTACTGGGGGTGCGGAAGCCGTAATGACTCCCCTCAGCATGGCGGGTTTCACGAATATGACCGCTCTCTCCGGAAGCGGAATCTCGCGACCGTTTGACGTCGACCGCGATGGATTCGTCATGGGCGAAGGCGCGGGCATTCTCATCATTGAATCCCTTGATCACGCCGTAGCCCGTGGGGCCACTATTTTGGCGGAGATCCGTGGGGCAGCCTCGACTGCTGACGCATACCACCTCACCGCACCCGACCCCGACGGCGCCGGGGCAGTTGAATGCATTCGCCTCGCCCTACGCGATGCGCAATTGGAACCAAATGACATCGATCACGTCAATGCTCACGGTACCTCTACGCCGTTGAATGATCGTGCGGAGAGTTTGGCGATCTCCGCTGTCTTTGGAGAACGTCGACCTCCGGTAACTTCAACCAAGGGCTACTTGGGCCATTCGTTGGCTGCTGCCGGAGCTCTGGAAGCGGTTGTTTCCGTCTTAACTTTATTGAACCAATCAATTCCGGCCACCCTAGGTACCGTTTCGATTGATCCAGCGATTGATGTTGACGTAGTACTAGGCCAACCACGACCTCATGTCATTCGCAACATTATTTCGAACTCATTCGGTTTTGGCGGACATAACGGCTGTCTAATTATTAGTCAATCGCGTCGATAGCGCTTCGCATCTCACCGAGAAACAACTCCACGCCCTTTGGGCCCTCGCCATCTAGCAGTCTTTGCACTAGTGCCGAACCGACAATTGCTCCATCAGCGAACGTACACGCTGTCGCGGCCTGCAGTGGTGTTGCGATACCGATGCCGACGTAAACCGGAACCGTAGAGGCTTGACGCAATTTTTGTACCACCAAATCACCGCGGCCCTCGTCGCTGGCCACTCCGGTAACGGCCATTCTCGCAGCGGCGTAGGCGAAACCCTGAGTTTCAGAAGCGAGCTGCACAGCCCTCTCCGGCGGCGTTGAAAGTGCTGTCATCAGAATCGAAGCTACATCGTGCTCATTGCTTATAGCTCGCCAGGGAGCGACCTCCTCGAGCGAAAGGTCTGGAACGATTGTTCCCAATACGCCCGCTTCGTGCAAATCATTTGCGGACCTCTCTAGCCCATGGTGATGGAAAATATTGAAGTAGGTCATCACAATTAGTGGCACTTCGATATCAAGAGTCCGGAGACCCGCGAGAACACTGGTTAACGTGGTGCCGCGATTGAGCGCTCGAAGAGAAGCCTCTTGGATGACAACTCCGTCCATAATTGGATCTGAGAATGGCACACCGATTTCAATGGCGTCGGCACCGGCAAAGGCTGCCGCTTTCACACATTCCAACCACTCATCATCAAGGCCACCGACGAAATATGGAACCAGTGCTTTCCTCCCCGAATCTCTAACGGTCCGAAGTCTGATGTCGAGGGTGGTCACTGTTCGCCTCGCAAAATATCGCGCACTTGCGCTACATCTTTGTCACCCCGACCGGACAGATTGATCAGGACCTTCGAGCCACGGGGAATAAGACCGCCGGCCTCTCGCATTACCCAAGCGAGCGCGTGCGCAGTCTCCAGCGCCGGAATAATTCCCTCCAGGCGTGACAGCGCCTGAAGGGCGTCCAGCACCTCTTCGTCATTAGCTGAGTAGTACTGCGCTCGTCCTGAGGCCGCGAGGTGAGCGTGTTCAGGACCAATACCGGGGTAGTCGAGTCCGGCCGAGATGGAATGAGCCTCTTCAATCTGTCCGAATTCACTTTGAATTAACAGCGAACGCATGCCGTGAAGCACGCCAGGAGCTCCGATGCCAACTGCCGCACCGCCGGCCGCTTCAACGCCAATGAGACGACTTGATGAGTTCGCGAAACCGGCAAACATTCCGGCGGCGTTCGAACCACCACCCACGCAAGCAACTACGAAATCCGGTTCACCGATCTGCAGATTCTGAAACTGCGCCGCCGCCTCAATACCGAGAATGCTCTGAAACTCTCTCACCATCCAAGGGAAGGGGTGTGGTCCCATGACCGAACCGAGGCAGTAGTGCGTATCTTCCACGCAGGTAACCCACTCGCGCATTGCTTCGTTTACGGCGTCTTTCAGAGTCTTCGACCCACTCGTCACGGGAATCACCTTCGCACCCAACAACTCCATGCGAAAGACGTTGAGGGACTGTCTCTTGGTGTCAATCTCGCCCATATAGACGGTGCATTCCAGTCCGAGTCGTGCCGCAGCCGTGGCGGACGCAACGCCATGCTGTCCCGCCCCGGTTTCGGCAATCATGCGGGGCTTTCCCATCCGCTTGGTCAGAAGAGCTTGGCCGACGACGTTATTAATTTTGTGCGAACCGGTGTGAGCGAGGTCCTCACGCTTGAGATATATCTCGATACCGAGCGCTTCAGAGAGTCGGGGGCAGTATGTCACCGGCGTTGGCCGACCTCCGAACTCCTTCAGCGTGTGTTCGTATTCCTCATGAAACAACGGATCCGCCCATGCATCTTTGAACGCTGCCTCAAGTTCCAAACAGGCAGGAATGAGCGCCTCGGGGACGAAGCGTCCCCCAAATTCTCCGAACCGACCCGAAGCATCGGGGCTGCCCATAAACGTTGTCACTGGTCCTCCTCGGACTGCGGATAGTTACCTATTGAGGGTAAACGCTCGGCATAGCCCTGCCGAGCGGCCCGGATGAAATCGGCTACCAATTCTGGGTCCTTGCGACCCGGTCCGGACTCGACACCCGTTGACACATCGACCCCTCGCACGGGCAAAGAACGAGCAACTTGTCCCACGTTGAATGGCGTTAGCCCTCCGGCCGCCACGATGGGCGTCCGGAGATAGTTGCGACCGAGGGGACCCCAATCATGACTCTCACCACTGCCAGGATTCTCGCCGTCGAGAAGGAGGAAGTCTGCGTGGGAGTGATCAAACAATCCAAGCTCACCTGACTCAGCTGGTAGTGCTTTGATGACTGTCGGAATGAAATCACGCAGAAAGGCAATCTCATCGACGGATTCCAACCCGTGCAACTGCACAGCGGTAAGACCTACCTCTTCTGCAATCTCGATAACTCGAATTTTATCCTCATTGCGAAACACCCCAACGGCCGTTACATCCTCGGGTAGCCGTTTCACGATGTCTCGCGCCTCACCCGGCACCATCTGTCGAATAGACGGTGCAAAAACAAAACCGATTGCGTTCGCCCCCTGGCTGACACACATAAGGGCATCAGCTTCGGTGGTTATTCCACAGATTTTTATGATGAACTCCTCGGACGCCAGCATTTACGCCCTCGAACCAATCGGAAACCCAACAAAACTAGCGACCTCAGTGGTGGGGTCGCTAGACGTGACAAAGCTCTCGCCCACTAAGACGGCGTCAAACCCTGATGAGGCCGCTCGCCTCACGGCCTCCGGTGAGCCAAATCCTGATTCAGCCACTGCGACCACCGACGACGGAATCGAAGCGGCAACTTTCTCCGCTCGTTCAGCATCGACAGCGAAGCTGTGCAAGTCACGTTGATTCACTCCAATTAACGTCGCCCCAATTGAAAGCGCAATATCCGCCTCTTCAACATCGTGCACCTCTACCAGTGCATCGATACCATTGCTGAGGGCAACATCATGAAATTCCCTCAATTCGTCAATCGACAAAGCGGACACAATCAGTAGAACGGCACTAGCACCCATTTCGACAGTGTCGAGAACGTCATTAATCGAAACAGTGAAATCTTTACGAAGGAGCGGTACGTCGACAACTTCGCGTACGAGTCGTAAATCGGCCACCGATCCTCCGAAGTGCTCTTCGTCTGTCAGTACAGAGACGGCACTGGCACCACCCGAGGCGTACGAAGCGGCCAGTTTCTTGGGATCGAGATATTCGGAAAGCCAACCTTTCGAAGGGCTCTTCCGTTTCACTTCGGCAATGACGGCATTGCCTTGTCCACGATGTGACCGCAGCGCAGCAGCGAGCGAATGAGCATCACTTTGCACCGAACGCACCCTCCAGTCTCGGGCATCGCGGGCCGCACGCGCGCGGTGACTCGCCACGATCTTGTCGAGAGAGGTCGGCGTCATGGCCCTATCGTACCGGCGAATCAGGCAAAATAGGTTAGTTCCGCACCCGTGGTGGTCAACGTGCTCGGGTCAAAACTCCGGTGGGCCACGCCGCGCCAGTGCTCCGTACCATTCAATGAATACTGCGAGGTGACTCCCTGTGGGCCTTCGGGACCAGCAGCCTTGAGCAGAGCTGTCACTTCATCAATGCTTCCGCCGCGGCCCGTTAGGAAGCGCCACGGCATTGTTGCATTGCGCGCGTCAGCGCGGCCAACTAACTCTTGGCCCGTAAAACAGCCCTTGGAGAATGAGACGGTTGCGTCAACCACGACTTTCCCAAAACTGTGTGGCGGGAGCGCCAGTCGCCACTCATAGGCACTCGGCCAAGAACTCTCGATGAGCCTGGCCAGATTATTCACGGGAGAAGCCACTCTCAACTCTGAAAATTGAACGTCGGCTCGTAACAGAAATCTCCGGAGTCGGGCTAGCACAACGTCCGCGACAAGTTCCGGCACCACTAGATCGATGAAATCTTTCTGGCTGATCACCTCTAAATCGGAAATCACCTCACCACTGGGTTGAAGCACCAGAGAACGATGTTGACCTCCGGTTGCAATGTCCTGTGTCAGCTGTCCCTGGAGATAAATGATGCGATCAGCACCCGTAACCCGTATGAGTCGCCATGTTAAGGCCTCGAGATTGTTCACCCCTGTGCGCCTCCCACTGCACGTAGGATCGCCTCCGCCTTCGCCAAACACTCTTCATCTTCAGCTTGAGGATCAGAATCCCAGACAATTCCCGCACCCGTTTGTACAGAACCAACGCCATCGGCCCCGATAACCAGGGTGCGAATCAGGATGGCGGCGTCGAAATTACCTCTGGAGTCAAAGTAGCCAACCGCTCCTCCGTATAGTCCGCGTCGTTGCGGCTCCATCTCCGTGATCAGTTCCATAGCTCGCACTTTTGGCGCTCCCGAAAGAGTCCCCGCAGGGAATGTGGCCCGTAGCACATCGACAGGATCGATGTCATCACGCAGTTCCCCGGACACTTCGGAGGTGAGATGCATGATGTGGCTGTAGGTCTCCACGGTCATTAACTCATCCACCCGCACAGAGCCATATTTAGACACCCGACCGATGTCGTTGCGACCAAGATCGACCAGCATTACATGTTCGGCAATCTCCTTCGGGTCCTCCCGTAATGAGGCGGCTCGCTGCGCGTTTTCGAATTCGTTCGCACCACGCGGACGCGACCCCGCAATGGGACGCGTCGTCACTCGCCCGTTTCGCACGTGCACGAGAGCCTCGGGAGACGAACCGACAATTGTTAGCGGTGCACCCACGGAGCCATCCGATTGAACAAAGTAGAGATAGCTCGAGGGATTCACCTGGCGAAGTACCCGATAGACCTCGAATGGATCGGCAATGACGCCCATATCAAACCGTTGCGATAGAACAATCTGGAAAACCTCCCCCGCCGCAATCTGCTCTTTGGCCTCTCGCACCATGTTTTGAAATGATTCCGAGGTGACAGTTCTCGTGTACGGAGCAATTGGCAGAGACGAACGGTCTCGATGGAGACGGAGGTACTCCTCATTGGGTTCTGCGAGGAGACCGAGGATTGACTCAAAGCGAGCTACGTACGATTCAAAATCTCCACTCTGCCGCGAGTCCGTATTAATGATTACCGTAATTGTTTGCCGCCAATGGTCAAAGACCAGCATTTCACCAACGGCCATTAGCAGGGCGTCGGGGTGGTTCGGACCACCACTCTTCCGGGGAGGCAATTTCTCAATGGCACGAACCGAGTCCCAGCCAAAGACTCCAACGATCCCCGAGACAAAGGGTATGTGCGCCGTAGGAGCTCCAAGGGTTGGTGCCACGCTGTGAGACTTTAAGTAATCACTTGATCGCTGAAAGGGATCTTCAGTCGCATCTTCAGAGAGCAAATCACGTGATGCAGTTGTCAGCTCGTCTTGGTACGCGACACCGATGGCCTTCAGTCCCACGAATGAGAATCGTCCGAAACGTTGGCCCTCTTCAACCGACTCCAAGAGGAACTTTTCCGAAATATCTGCAAATCTCTCGAAGGCACTCACCGGGGTGAGACTGTCGGAATGAATCTCTATCGCAATAGGAACTATCGCGTGGCTTACGCACTCGCTTTGGAACTTCGATGCGAGAGGCTCCAGAAATGGCCGGATATTAGGAATCATTAGAGGTACATGCCTGTCTCTTGAGCGTGCTCATCTTTCATCACAACGTGCAAGTCCCGCTCCCGAAGCAAAATGAAGTCCTCGCCCTCAATATCCACCTCGTAACGCTCTTCGGCGCCAAATAACACCCGATCACCAACCCGAACCGAACGAACATGTGGGCCCACGGCCTTGACCTTGGCCCAAACCAATCGCTTGGCCACTTGAGCCGTGGCGGGAATCAAGATGCCAGCGCGACTACGTCGTTCGCCGTCGTCATCAACCGCCACCAGGACACGGTCAAACAGCACTGAAATCTTGCTGAGGGAACTGGTTTCCATGGTCACGCTCTAACGCTACTAGCGCCCTATGCACCAGATTGCTCGCCAAGCACAGCAAACTAGTGCTGTGACCCTGCATCATGAAATAGACACCCTCACTTCTTCAATGACGGAAATGAGCCAGAGAATCTCTGCACTCGTAGAAGGTGGAAAAGATCTCACCGGTGACGTTTACGTAGAACTGGTGGCCGTCGAGCGCACAGTAGGAACCCTCGTTCGCCGGCTCGAGCGGCTCGGCAGCCGGCTCGCCTAGCCCGTAGATTGCTAATATGAGCAACAGTTGGCGGTACACCGAGAGTCTTAGTCGGGATGAGCGTCTCTCCATTCTGTCTCTGCTTAATCGACTCGACGCCGCGCTCGGGCGGGAAGCGATTGATGAAAATAGGCGGCGGCTGGTACAGCACAATTTGCCTGGTCATTTTTGGGTCCAGTTCGACGGCGACGTTGCGATTGGTTTTGCCAACGAGGATCTCAACGGTCACCCGAATATCGAGATGGCCGGTGGAACATTTGACGGCGACTTGTGCGCACTCATAGCGCGCCGTCATCCTTCTTTTGACTGGTGGCTACGAGACACCCACGATGATCATCAGTCGCAGAACCAAGTCCGTGCGCTCCGATATATGGAGTGCATTGATGTGCACCAGAAATTCGACCTGCCGAACATTCAGGTCAGGAGTTTTCGGCCAGAAGAGGACGCCGAACTATGGTTGGAACAAAATAATGCAGCATTTGCGAGCCACCCGGAGCAGGGCTCCTGGGATTTAGCAACCTTGCGACTACGTGTTACCGAGCCGTGGTTTGATCCTTCCGGCTTCCTACTACTGCTATCGGGCGATGATCTCGTTGCTTCGTGTTGGACAAAAATCCACGAATTCGACACCGTGAGAACCGGTGAGATTTACGTAATCTCAGTACACCCCAACTACCAAGGAAAAGGTTTGGGGGCGGCGGCGCTTCGACTTGGGCTGGAATCGATTCACTCTCGCGGCGTTCATAGGGCTTCGCTCTATGTCGATGATTCCAACAAATCAGCCATAGCGATGTATGAGCACTACGGCTTTACAACGGTTCGCATGGACCGGGTGCTGCGCATTAGCAGTTAGCCAACGAAATGGCCGATCGCATAGGTGACACCTGCCGCTAGCGCCGAAATTGTTAAGAACCGTAACGCCGAACGGATAACACCTCGGCCTGTCATGCGACCTATCCCGCCACCAAGCAATACTGCCGAGGCCGCTCCAAGTCCTACTGAAATCTCAATCGGGCTCCCCTTTGAAGTTACGAGCCATGGAATCAGAGGAATCATCGCACCGAATGAAAAGGCAACCAGCGAACCAGTCGCAGCACGCATGGGGGAACCTACAGACGAAGGGTCAATTCCAAGTTCCTCACGGGTGTGCGTAATCAGAGCTAATTCGGGATCCTTCATGAGTTCATCGGCCAACTTGCCTGCGAGTTCTGGATCTACGCCGCGAGACTCGAACAGATCAACCAGCTCAAGCCTCTCTTCTGCCGGTGATTCAGCCAAACTCCGTCGTTCGATTTCAATCTCTCGCTCGAAGAGTTCCTTTTGGGCCCGCACTGACAGGTACTCGCCACTCGCCATCGAGAAACCTCCAGCAACGAGCCCCGCAATACCGGCAAGGCGGACGCCAGCGTGATCCGTGTGCGCACCAGCAATTCCGAGCATCAGCGACACATTCGTCACCAAGCCGTCAGCCATGCCAAAGATTGAAGCACGAGCCCAACCATCCGCTAATTGGCGATGCTGCTCTACGTGTGTATCAACCATGCTTTTAGGCTACCCGAACGGAATATTCCAAGACCGGTAGAGTGCTACGAAGGAGGTTGTTATGGCTACGCATGTTGAGAGTATGGACGCTTATAAGGCATTAGTTGGGACCCACTTGGGCTATTCCGACTACGTCACGGTGACACAAGAGCAGGTAAACCTGTTCGCCGACGCGACTGGTGACCACCAGTGGATTCACGTCGACCCAGAACGGGCGAAGTCGAGTCCCTTTGGTGGACCTATCGCGCACGGTTACCTAACCCTTTCGCTGATTCCTGTTCTCATGGGACAAGTTGTGCGCGTGGACGGTGTCACCATGGGGGTCAACTATGGAACCAATAAAGTTCGCTTCCCCGCACCAGTACCCGTGGGCTCCCAGATTCGCCTTGGCGCTTCAGTCGCCGAGGTTGAGGAAATTGGAGGCGGCATTCAAGTTGCTCTCGACGTCACTATCGAAGTAAAAGATGCGCTAAAGCCTTCGTGCGTAGCGCAAGTTGTCTTCCGCTACTACAAGTAACGGTGGCCCGCTTCGAGCTTCCCGAGGGAGAGGCGAAGACCAAAACAGTCCGGCGTATGTTCGATGCCATTGCGCCTCGATACGAGCTTGTAAACCACATCATCACCTTCGGAATGGACCGGCGCTGGCGTAAACGGGCAATACGCGATGCTGCCCTCCCGTCGGGAAGTAAAATTCTAGATGTCGCTGCTGGAACCGGTGATTTTTGTCGTGAGGCTCAAAAGGCTGGTCTAGTCCCCTACGCAACAGATCTTAGTTTTGGAATGATGGACGCTGGTGGTGAGTTTGCACCGCGGACACAAGCGGATGCCGCGCACCTTCCGTTCAAGGATGGCGCCTTTGACGGGCTCACATGCGGTTACGCCCTTCGAAACTTTACGGATCTTGCTGAATCAATTCGTGAAATGGGCCGGGTAGTACGACCCGGTGGCCGCATCGTCTTTCTCGAGGTAGCCGAACCTAAGAGAGGTCTCTGGAAACTTGGATTTACCATCTGGTTCCGAGGGGTAGTGCCACTCATTGGCGGGTTGCTGGCTGATAGGGCCGCCTACGGATACCTGCCAAAATCAACCGCCTACTTGCCGGGTACCGAAGAGATCATCGCAATGATGCGTGATGGAGGTATGTCGACGGTCAATCATCGCCTGATCCTTGGTGGGCTTTCACAACAGTTCACCGCCACGAAAGCACAATGAACTTCCACGTCTCCCGGGTTTCAGACATACTCACGGCTCGAGCGGTTGAATTGGCGACCCTGAGCGGTTGGCTTGTCCGAGACGGCGAAATGCTTCGATGCGGTTTTGGGGATCCCGTCGCCGTGCGTAGCTGCGAATCGCTAGAAGACCTACCCGGCGCTATCGACATCTTTCATGGCCTTAGTGGCGATGGCCGCGATCTCTTGAGCGCTTTCGCTAGCGTGCCATTCGACCGATTCAGCAAATTTCAAGTCGTGGTACCCAGGTTTCAAGTCATCTCGGATGGCACTGGTGGTAACTGGTTAGTGACGCCCGAAGGGGAAACCTGGGATGACAGGAGCCAGCCACTTCGTTCGGGACCGTTTCCTAAGCAAATCAGCTTTCTGTACTCGCCTCCACCAGACGGCTTTGCCGCCGCCGTTGCCGAGGCCGTCGAGAGACTTCGCGAAGGTTCCTTACAGAAGGTGGTCTTGGCAAGGAGCTGTCGTGGTGAACTTTCCGCAGAGATCAATACGGCCGCCATCGCAACTCGGTTGCACCATCTTGAACCAACCTGCACCATTTATGCCATGCCTACAAGTGATGGGCGACGTTTCACTGGAGCCAGCCCTGAATTACTAGTTTCGAAATTCCACGGAGTCGTTCGTTGTCATCCCCTAGCGGGAACGGTGAGCACCAAAGGCATGACCGATACTTCGGCTTACACCAAGTGGCTTCGAGGCTCACCCAAGAACCTTGTAGAACATCGGATCGTCGTTGAGGAAATTGTTTCACATCTTCACGAACTCTGCGATTCCGTAAATGCCACAGATGAACCCTCCATAGTGCCGCTTCGGTCCGTTGCGCACCTCGGTACCGAAATCTCTGGCACCGCCAACGCAGGGGTCACCGTTCTTGATTTAGTTGCCTCGCTCCATCCAACTCCGGCCGTTGGAGGACTCCCACGCGAGGCGGCCGAAGAGTTGATCAGGGAGCTTGAGCCCTATCAGCGTGGCTCGTACGCCGGAGCTGTCGGTTGGTTTAATTCCGCCGGGGAGGGTGCCTGGTGGGTGGCCATCCGCGGCATTCTCACGTCGGGATCACAATTCGAAGTTTGGGCCGGTGCGGGCATTGTCGCTGATTCGGATCCAATCGCCGAACGTGAAGAAACCAAATACAAAATGGATTCCGTCCTGCACGCCTTAGGACTCGGCACCCTTAATTAAGTCGCGGTCCCCCGACGATACGTGCCAATCCCCACTTCGTTACCATCCAGAGAGCCTCAGTAACGATGGCCCGCGACATTTTCGACTCACCCTCAGTCCGATCGGTGAACGAAATTGGATGCTCAACAATCGATGCTCCACCACGGCGAGCTCGATACGTCATCTCAATCTGAAATCCATAACCATCGGCCTTTACGTGGCTGTAGTCAATCTTCTCGAGGGCACTCGCTTGGTAAACGCGATAACCCGCTGTGGAATCGGCCACCCCCAGCCCCAGCATGATTGAGGCATATCGGTTGCCGCCTTTCGAGAGAAGAAGTCGGCTCGTTGACCAAGAGGGGATAGATCCACCCGGCACATACCGAGAACCAATCACCACTTCGTAGCTATCCGCCAACATCAACATTGTCGGGAGTTCTCGAGGGTCGTGAGAGAAATCACAGTCGATCTCTACGAAGGTGTCGTAACCTCGCTCTAGACCCCAGGCGAATCCTGCACGGTAGGCACTTCCAAGACCGCCCTTTCCATCACGCTTCATGATCTCGATGTGGCCCAACTCAGACCGAATCCGTTCAGCGGACTCAGCCGTGCCATCCGGACTGCCATCGTCCACCACGAGAATGTGCTCATCGGGAACAATGGCACGAATCGTTCGAAGCATCTTCTCGATATTGTCAATTTCGTTATACGTAGGCAACACCACTAACGCTCTCATTGGAGCCAATCTAGTCGGAGAATATGGGCATACTCAGTCCTCATGGATACCCGTGATTTGTGTAACGCTATAGGAAGTATGTCCGAGGCAACGCAACCAAAACGACGATTCCGGATACCGCGTCACGTACGGAGAATCCTCAGTGTCGGAATCTTGATTTTTATTTTCGAATACTTAGTCATTCCCCAATTCGGCACGGCGAAAAAATCTCTACATCTTCTCAGCGATGTCAATCCCATTCTTCTGGTGGTGGCCGTCTTGGTGGAGGCCGCCGCAATCGCCGCCTACTCAGAGTTGACTCGCACCGTTTTCACGCCGCACGCACCGAAGCGCTTCGAAACAAATCGAATTAATCTATCGACCCTGGCTTTGAGCCATGTGATTCCAGGCGGCACCGCTCCAGCCAGTGCGCTGTCGTATCGCCTCTTCAGCGAAGCAGGGGTTCCTGCTTCAACCAATGCGTTTGGGCTTGCAGCCCAAGGGAGCGGCTCAGCAGTTGTTCTCAACTTGATCTTTTGGATTGCCCTTGTGATTTCGATACCTTTGCGGGGCTTTAATCCCGCCTACGGCTTTGCGGCACTAGCGGGCGTTTTCCTCATGCTGGCGTTCTTTGGCACCATTGCCCTGCTAACCCGAGGTCAACGGCATGCGGACGCCTGGTTACGTGCCACCGTGGGTCGAATCCCCCGGGTCAATCCCGAGGCCATAACCCGACTCCTTACGCACGTGGCCGAACGAATCACCATGTTGACATCCAACCGAGCCATACTTTGGACGTCATTGGGCTGGGCCGCGGCAAACTGGTTGCTTGATGCAACCAGTTTGTGGATATTTGTTTATGCATTCGGATACGCCTTGTCCCCTATTGATCTCTTGGTTGCGTTTGGTCTGGCTAACGTTCTCGCCGTAGTCCCGATCACCCCAGCCGGTCTAGGGCTTATTGAATTCATCCTCATTCCAACCATCGTCGGTTTTGGGGTGCCCCAGCAGGCCGCCACGCTCGCCGTGCTCGCATATCGCTTCGTTAATTTTTGGTTGCCGATACCACTCGGTGGCGCTGCGTATCTCTCGCTTCAGTGGCGTCGAGGTAAATCGACTGTCGCTTAGCGGTTCATCTCCAAAGCACGAGCGCGAAGCTCCGAGTGTACTGAACGTTGGTCCACAGACACAATGCGTCGCCAACGGCGGTCCGATCCAAGTAGCCAAGAGTTCGTGTCATCGGCAAGCGTTCGCTCAATAGCGTCAATGATCGGTTCCCGCAGTAGTGCATCCTCGATTGGCACGAGAACCTCAATGCGACGCTCGAGATTTCGTTCCATCAGATCAGCCGAGCCAATTAGGAGAACTGAGTCCGCAGAACGCGGATGGCCGAAAACGAATACACGGGAGTGCTCAAGAAACTCACCTACGACACTCTTGATCACGATATTTTCCGATAATCCTGCTACCCCGGGTCGTAGCGAACACAGCGTACGGACTATGAGAGACACCCGTGTACCTGCAGCACTCGCTCGATAGAGCGCATCTATTACCGCTGGATCTGTGAGCCCATTTACCTTGATCGTGATCAGACCTCTGGTACCAAGCGACGCCTGGCTATCGATAAGACCGATGATGGTGGACTTTGCGGCCACGGGGGAAACGACCAATTTTCGATACGGTACGTGGTGCGAGAAGCCAGTAAGGAAGTTAAACAACTCGCCGATGTCATGCGTAATAGCTTCGTCGTCTGTCAAGAGACTGAAATCCTCGTAAATCCTTGCCGTTTTTGAGTTGTAGTTTCCCGTACCCACATGAGCGTAACGGCGAATTTCCTGATCCTCACGGCGCAACACCAACGCAGTCTTCGAATGTGTTTTAAGGCCCATGACACCATAAACGACATGCACACCGGCGTCTTCCAGGCTCTTAGCCCACTGGATATTGGCCGCCTCGTCGAATCTTGCCTTGAGTTCGACTAGCGCAACGACTTGCTTACCCGAACCAGCCGCCTTAATGAGTGAGGCCACAATCGGTGAGTCACCGCTCGTCCTATACAGAGTCTGCTTAATTCCCACAACATCGGGGTCGCTAGCGGCCTGCTCGATGAACTCTTCAATCGAGTCAGCAAATGATTCATACGGGTGGTGTAGAAGTAGGTTGCCTTCGCGGATTACTTCGAAGATATTGCGAACTTCACCTTCGCTAACCACACGACGGGGGGTCACTGGAGACCATCGCGGTAGTTGCAAATCAGGGCGCGGAAGTGAACAAAGCTGCCACAGATCCCCTAATCCCAGCGGGGTGTCCGTAACGTAGACGCGATCTGCCTCCAATTCTAACTGCTCTACGAGTAGCGCCAAAAATTCTGGACTCATTGCTCTATGTATTTCGACGCGTAGGGCCTTGCCGAAGCGCCTTCTCCGTAATTCCAACTCCACCGCAACCAGGAGGTCATCAGCTTCGTCATCCTCGAGAGCGAGGTCGGCGTTTCTAGTAACCCGGAATAAGTCAGCGTGACCAATCTCCATCCCAGGGAATAGGACATCGAGGTTTCCGATAATGATTTCTTCGATCATGCACCACTGCCGGCCACCAACGAGTGGGATAAAACGAGGAAGCGAACCGGGCACCTTTATTCTGGCGGCGCGCTCTTCGTGGGTAACTGGATCGGTAACCGCCACGGCGATATTGAGAGAAAGATTGGAAATCTGAGGGAATGGATGGACCGGATCTACGGCCAGGGGTGTCAAAACCGGATGTACATTTTTCAGAAAATACTCCCGAAGTGACGCTTGCATTGCCTCGTCCAGCGAAGAGTAGGCAACGACTTCAATTCCCGCTGCCGCTAGCTCCGGGAAAATACTTCCCGTGACAATAGTTTCAAGCCTGTCAGTAAGCGTGAGGACCCGCTCTCGAACCGCCCGAAATTGGTCGAGCGGCCTTAAGCCGTCAAGCGAGGGGGTAACGATTCCGGCAGCAATCTTGTCCTCAAGCGACACCACGCGAACCTGGAAAAACTCATCAAGCATTTCAGCGTAAATCGCAACAAACTTACTGCGTTCAAGTAGCGGCAGGGACGAGTCGTCGGCCAAGTCAAGCAGGCGGGCCGCGAACTCCAGCCGTGACAGTTCACGGCTGGAGAATCGCTCGGCGCCAAAACTCTCAATGCTGGACATCTTGCCTTGCCTTACCTAGTGCTGCATTGGATTCTAGAAGAACGGTACGCTGGGCCATGTGACGTCCCTTCGAACTTCGAATGAACTTCTGGCTCCAGCCGAAAAGCCGAAACGACGAGGCGAGCTCGGGCTGATACTGATGGTCGACGCCCTCATTGCTGCCCTCTACGCGCTGGCCTCACTGGGCGCTAAAGGGCGTATACCGGAAAGTTTGATCGCCATCCTCGTCGCCATTATGGCAATCTCTCTAGGCGGGCACTTTGCCCTGCGGGTTCTCGCTCCTAATTCGAATCAACTATTGTTGCCTCTCGCATCCCTGTTGAATGGCATCGGTTACGTCGAGATTGCTCGTTGGAATCCAGCTCGAGCCCAAAATCAAGCTGTTTGGTCTTTTCTTGCCATGGGTGCGCTAATCGGAACTTTGTACTTCGTCAAACGAAGCCGCGATCTCGACAGATTCCGCTACATAACACTACTGAGTGCCATTCTGCTGATGATCCTCCCGTTGGTACCTGGAGTGGGGCTCTCCGTCAATGGTGCACGGCTCTGGATTGGTATTGGCTCCTACACATTTCAACCAATCGAGATTTCAAAGATTTTACTTGCACTCTTCTTTGCCTCCTATTTCGCGTCGAACAAAGAACTGCTCTCGAACACAACGCGTGTTATTGGCGGAAGAGCATTTATCGATCCCAGGATTCTCTTTCCGATTGTTCTGACCTGGGGCGTTGCCCTCCTAGTTCTTGGAGTTGAGAACGATATTGGTTTCGCCTCGCTCCTATTCGCACTCTTCTTATCGCTCCTCTGGATCACAACGGGTCGCATTGGATATGTCGTAACTGGTCTCGCGCTTTTGGTAGCAGGTGGCTTCGTGGCGTCCCAGCTTTTCTACCAAGTGCATCAGCGCGTCGCCATTTGGCTCGACCCGTGGAATGGACACGCCTACGACCACGGCGGTCAACAAATCCTTCAGGGCTGGTTCTCGCTCTCCGCTGGTGGCCTAACGGGCACTGGCGTGGGACTCGGTCAATCGGGTCGATGGGTCTCCGAAGTTACCTCCGATATGATTTTCACCGCTATCGGCGAGGAACTAGGACTAATTGGACTCATAATTGTGCTGAGCGCAATTTTGCTGATAATCGCCCAGGGATTCTTTATTGCGCAGAGAAGTCAAAATGACTTCTCTCGCCTTGTGGCGGTGGGTTTGTCGATCATTATTGGCTTCCAGGCATTTTTTATCTGCGCCGGCGTACTCCGCGTACTCCCGCTCACCGGAATCACCCTCCCCTTTGTGGCCTACGGGGGAAGTTCGCTGCTCGCGAACTACATCATTCTGGGGCTTCTACTGCGCATATCAGACGAGAATCTACGGCAAGCGTCCGGCGGCTTTATCCGTCAGATGCAATCTCAAAATTGATAATGCTCCTGGAGAATTGACTCCGCACAGAGCAGCGGTGCAGGAACTACCTGCCGCAGTGCCAGCGCAATTCCGTCTGTCAAGCGACAGGGAATCAATACTTGACCCCGGGAAGACATGAGATCCAGCTCGGCATAGAAGACCCCGAGCTCGTGCTTAGTAATTCGGACTGCGATTATGTCAACGGTGAGCCCCTTGAGCGCGCTGGCGAACAGCTCGTGTGTGCTTGGACGAGGGTTAACTTGACCTTCGAGAGCCATGGCGATTGACTGAGCATCACTCAGCGCAACTGTGACCGCCAGACCGCGGTAGGGTTCCTCAGCCTCTTGAAGGTTGATCCCAGGATAAGGCTCTGGGAGGTTGTAGGTCACAGACACAACATTCATCACCCGATACGACTCCAGCGCTTCAGGCGGTTCTGTCGACGCTATGTCGCTCGTCTCGGTGTCAGCGATCTCATCGGTCATGACGCACAGCCTAATTCCCTCTGCGGCGGGAAACGGAGAGTACCATTCCCATGGCCCCAGAAAACACCAAAGCCGCAGTTCCCCCATAACTCACCATTGGTAGCGGAATACCGGTAACAGGCATAATTCCCATAGTCATACCGATGTTCTGGAAACAACTGAAAGAGAAAAACACGAAGATGCCCACACAGAGCAGTCGACCAAACTGCTCCTTCGCCTCTTTAGATATGACGAAAATTCGGCAGGCCACCGACGCGAGGAGTGCCAGGAAGATGAGAGAACCAATAAGTCCAAGCTGTTCGCCAATAGCCGTGAAGATAAAGTCTGTGCGTTGCTCGGGAACATAACCGAGATTGGTCTGCAAACCATTAAACAGTCCCATACCCTTAATGCCACCGGCACCAATCGCATTCTTGGCATTATCGACGTGATAAATAGCATCCGCCAATAAGGGGTCACTCGAATTTTGGTTGACAAATGCCGTCAGTCGTGCGAGTTGATACTTCTGCAGGAATCCAACCGCGACAGCCGAGATTGCACCAACAACGCCCAGTACCGCTAGAAGCGCCATGTACCTTGGGGGAACACCAGCGATAACGATTACTATCCCGATCGTCACCGAAATGATGATCGCAGTTCCTAGATCGGGCTGGATAGCGATTATTCCCATTGGTAAAGCTGCCATAAATAAAATGCGAATCACGTCACGTTGAACTAGCCCTTGGGGGCGCCTGGCGCTGTATGCCGAAGCCGTCAAAATCAGTGAAAGTACCATAAATTCACTAGGTTGCACTTGGAAAAAACCGATATTGAACCAACGTTGAGCGCCGAGCGCCGATGAGCCGAAAAATATCACTCCTACGAGCCCGCCGATACTGGCAATGTACGCCGGTGTTGCCAGCAACTCGAAACGGCGATGATCCACACGAGAAACAATCCACATCACAACTAGGCCGATACAAATCCACATAGTCTGGCGCTTGAGGTAATACGCGGGGTCGTAGCCGGCATTCGCCAGAGCAACCTTCGTTGCTGAATAAATCATTAAGTCACCGAACAGGGCCAAAGTGACAATGCCAAAAAGCAACGCCCTATCAACTGATCCGGAATTGAGGTCTCTCGAGGTTCGCGAAAGCACGTTCATTGACTCACGGCTTCCCGTAGTATCGAAATCGGTATCTCTGCATTCAACCACCAGTCCAACTGCAGTTTGGCTTGCCAAATGAGCATCATCAGGCCATTTGCAACCCGCGGTGAAAACTCTCGCTGTTCCGTCATCCAGGGT
Organism: Actinomycetota bacterium; assembly: GCA_009726065.1. Lineage (GTDB taxonomy): Bacteria > Actinomycetota > Acidimicrobiia > Acidimicrobiales > RAAP-2 > RAAP-2. The sequence goes on along the minus strand of WLNA01000001.1, from coordinate 17,532 downwards.
GTTTCAGAAGGCTCATACGACAAATCGATAAACGCCGTATCACCGTTGACCGCCGCCGTCGGGAGTGAGGAAGCATCACCAGTCAGACTTACAGGGGTTGCGTTAATCACCAAGTCAGCAGTAGCGGAACTTGCAAAAACTCCCCGAACGCGGGGATCGCCACCGAAGGATTCGAGTTGCCCGCGATTACTCCGCAAGAGTACGTCAATATTTCCTACGCCATGGTTCAACAGTGATGCGATTACAGATCGAGCAGCTCCCCCAGCCCCGATGATGGTCACAGCTGCGTCACGTACGTCAACATCCAATTCACCGACAATGGCACGACAGAAACCTTCACCATCAACGTTCCGACCAACAATCCGGTTGTTTATGCACCGAATCGTATTCACAGCTCCAATTTGCCGTGCGAGGTCGTCCGTCTCATCACAGAGTCCGAACATAATCTCCTTGAGAGGGAATGTTACGGAGAGTGCATCGAAGCTGCGGACCAGGGACAGGAGGTGGGCTTCATCGCTACCATCTACTTCAACGGCCGTGCTTTCGCCTTCGATGCTAAGAAAATCGAAGGCTGCCGCATGCAGGCGTGGAGATAAGGAATGTCCTACCGGTGCACCGATAACTCCGCTTTTAAACATCACAGGCCTCGATTTCGTGCTGTTTGTATGTTTGCGAGATGCTCTTGATACGTCACCGCAAATGCTTCTGTGCCCGACTGATCAACAACGACGAAGTAGAGCCACCTACCTGTCGGGGGATCAGCGATCGAGCGTAGGGCTGTAGCACCTACTTGGCAAATGGGCGTTGGCGTCAATCCAGTATGGAGGTAGGTGTTGTAGGGAGTATCAATCTTCAGCATGCTTGGCGTGACCTTAACGCCATCCTTCTGCAGCGAATAGAGGATTGTGGCGTCCATTTGTAGCCCGCCACCCCGATCCAGCCGATTTAAAATCACTCGCCCCACTTGCGGCATATTCTTCTCGTAGAAGCCCTCTTTTTCGATAATCGAGGCTGCCGTCACAAGCTCGTAGGCCGAAAGTCCGTGGAGCCTGGTCGAAGGAGTGATGCCGGCACGCCGAAGCTGCGAGAGGAATCGTTTTTTCATCTGACCAACCAAGGCAGCCGGCGTATCAGCGGGTCCAATGATGTAAGCACCAATGCCAAGTAGGCCCTCAAGACTTGGTGCTTGGAAAGCATTATTCCGAGCCTGCCGTTGCAATTCCGATGCAAAGCTATTGGTGTAGATGGAGTCCTTGATCGTAGCCATCTGGAGAACAGTCTGTCGAATAGTCATTCCAGGGGAGACGTTCAGCACATTGGCATTAGGTCCGTCACCCAATGAACGACGAATCGCGCCATGTGACGAATTGTGCTTCACCACATAGATACCTGGACGCACTGTGGGAGCGCCAAAAATGGCCAGATCGATTTTGAATGCCAGAGTAGAACTTAGAACGTGATGAGCGGCCAAATCACTTGTGATTTGAGATAAAGATTCACCAGGAACCACTTTGATAACAGTTTCCGTACCCGAGGCGCTTAGCGGGTGAACGGACCAAGCCAGTCGACCAGCGAAGATGGCTGTAGAAAGTAGGACTACAGTTGCGATTTGACGCCTATTGATTCGCATCGAGCACACCTTGGAGCAGCACGACAGCGGCCGCGCTATCGATGACTTTTCGCTGCGACTTCTGACTCTTACCCGCTAACGCCATTTGCTTGGCCGCACTAGTGGTGGTCAACCTCTCGTCGACCAAATGAAAAGTCACGTCGGGCATACAGTCTCGAATCTCTTCGAGAAACTCTTCTGCCATGGCGGTACTTGTAGTTTCTCTACCGCTTAAGGCAACAGGTCGACCCACCAGGATCTCGTGCACGTCTTCTTCGCGAACGAGGCTCGTCAGCGTATCGAGCCAGTCGCCATCACGAATTATGCACTCTCGTGGGAACGCCATAGTTTGTCCACTATTAGATACGGCTATTCCGATTCGACGAGTTCCGGGATCGAGTGCCATAAGGCGGGTCACGGTTAACCCCCGAGCAGTTCTTTGGCCTTTGCGAGAGCCTCATCAATCCCGCCGAGATTTTTACCACCAGCGGTTGCCAGTTCGCTTGAGCCACCACCGCCACCACCTACAACCGAACCGAGCTCTTTGACAACAGATTTGGCGTCAATCGCTCCGTCCGTAGCGACAGCCATAGCCACCTTGCCTTCACCGGCGTCACCTACCAGCAGAATCGCACTAACTCCTCGTTGGCGTAAGTCCTGCGCAAGAGTTCGGAGTTCATCCACCGAAACACCGTCGACGCGGGAAACGAGTACTCCGTTGGCCACAGTATCCATTAAAGATGCTGCATAAGAAGAGAGAGATGCCTGGCGAAGGCTGAGTAACGCCTTCTCCGTCTCACGCTGCTTCTCAATTAGCCGTTCCACTGAGGGGATAACTTCGTCTTGGCTTGTCTTCAACGTGGAGGCAATGCTTGCCAGCACCAATTCCATCTCTCGAGAACGACGCACGGCGCCAAGGCCCGTGACAGCTTCGATGCGCCGAGTATTCGAGCCAATAGAAGCTTCGGAAACTACCTGAATCTGACCGATATCTCCGAGTCGCCGTACATGGGTACCTCCACAAAACTCGAGTGAATTCGCACCCGCACGAACGACCCTGACTCGATCTCCGTATTTATCGCCAAAGAATGCCACGGCGCCCATTGCTTCTGCCTCTTGCCGTGTTGCCTCAATCGTGTCAACTGCTTCATTGACAACAACATCACTGTTCACCATACCGAGAACAGTATCTATTTCCTCGACCGCCAAACTATTGGTGTGCGCAAAGTCGAATCTAAGGCGGTCGGGCTCAACCAGTGAACCCTGTTGGCGAACGTGATCCCCGAGGACTGAACGTAAAGCGGCATGAAGAAGGTGCGTTGCCGTGTGGTTACGACGTACTGCGTCGCGACGTAGACCGTCGATGGACGCCACAGCGATTTGACCCGGCAGAATCTCTCCGGTGAGTTTCCCACGGTGCGACACCAGACCGCCTAGAACATTCTGTGTGTCTCGAACCTCAAGGCGACCTGTTTCGGTGACGATTGTGCCGCAGTCACCAACTTGACCACCAGATTCTGCATAAAAGGGAGTGGTATCCAGAAAGACTTCAACTGATCCGTCAGATCCAGTCATTGAACCAATCACGGTCGACTCGATGCTGTAGCGCGCGGCTTCTCGACCAATGAACGTTGTTGCGCCACTGGATTCAACAATCTCGCGGTAAACAGAATCGTCACCGACAGTCTTACTCTTTGCTGCAGCGCGAGCTCTATTTCGTTGTTCAGCCATGGCGCTTTCGAATGATTCGCGGTCCACCGAGAGACCGCGCTCCTCAACGACCTCTGCCGTTAGTTCCAGGGGGAAGCCGTGGGTATCGTGCAACTTGAACGCCACATCTCCAGGGAAGATGGTCGACTTGACGGCAACGACACTGTCAGCCTCATCTGTCAATAACGAAAGCCCGGCTCGCAGCGTTCGTGCGAAACCATCTTCCTCGCGTTGAAGAATGGAAGTAATGAGCGACTGGTCTGTGATGAGAGATGGGTATGCATCGGCCATCTTGGCCACAGTTGCGGTCACTAGAGACTCCGTCACCGCCCGATCAGACCCTTCGCGACGCGCGGCCAAAATCGCTCTGCGGATAATCCGGCGAAGCACGTAGCCTCGGCCCTCATTTGAAGGCAAAACACCGTCTGAAACGAGCATTGTCATGGCACGGCCGTGTTCCGCAATGCGTCGAATGGCAATATCGGTGTTCTCGTCTTTGCCGTACGTCTTTCCGACAATTGACTGTGCCGTTTCCATTAAGGGGACGAAAAGATCGGTGGCGAAAACGGAATCTTCATTATTACGAATTGAAAGTACTCTTTCGAATCCAGCACCAGTATCAATATTTTTCTTTGGTAGGTCCAGTAGAGAACCATCCGAACCTCGGTTGTACTGCATAAACACCAAGTTCCAGAACTCTACGAACCGGTCTCCGTCTCCGCTTGCGGGTCCTCCGTCCGCACCGTATTTAGGACCCTTATCGAAATAGATCTCCGAGCATGGCCCACAAGGCCCGTTGTCCCCCATCGCCCAGAAGTTATCTTCATCCAGTCGCTGGATTCGTTCCGGACGGATGCCGGCCACGGACCGCCAAATATCACTCGCATCATCATCGGAAACGTGAACCGTTACCCAGAGTTGTTCGGGGTCGAAACCAAAACCTTCAGTTATGAGGCCCCAGGCGAATTCGATGGCCTCTGGTTTGAAATAGTCTCCAAAACTGAAATTGCCCATCATTTCAAAGAACGTCAGATGCCGCTTAGTGGTGCCAATCTGGTCGATGTCAGGCGCCCGGAAGCACTTTTGAATAGATGCAGCTCGGGGATACGGGGGTGTCTCGTCGCCTACGAAATAAGGCTTAAACGGTACCATTCCGGCAATCGTGAAAAGAAGTTCGGGGTCGTGGGGAATCAAACTCGCCGACGGGACGAGGGTATGCCCATTCTCCTGGAAATATGTCAGAAATCTACGTCGTAATTCGGCCGCTTCCACGGTCTCACTCTACCGGTGGACCCGGGACAGCTCCTTGTATGGAGCGCCAAATCTCAATGAGTCGTACCTCGCTGGGTTGGTCAGAAGGCTTGAAGTAGCCCCCTTTTTCTCCATCGGGCAAGTACTGCTGCTTTATCCAGTTACCCGGGAAATCATGAGGGTAGGCGTAACCAGCCCCGTGGCCGAGATCTGTCGCACCTTGATAATGTCCGTCGCGAAGGTGGGCCGGGACTTCGGTGGATACTCCAGCTTGGATTGCGCTAGTTACTGCGCCGAGCGCTGCGGTAATTGAATTGCTCTTAGGACTTAGGGCCAATCTCACAGTGGCGTGAGCGAGCGTCAACCGTGCTTCGGGCAATCCCACAAACTCCACCGCTCGCGCGGCTGACTCGGCGGTCAGTAGTGCGTTGCCATCCGCAATACCAATATCTTCGCTGGCCAAGATCACGAGCCTTCTGGCAAGGAATCTCGCAGATTCGCCAGCCTCAAGCAAAGCAACCAACCAGAAGAGAGCCGCATCGGGATCACTCCCTCGGACGGATTTAATAAATGCGCTGACTTGGTCGTAATGCGAATCTTGGGATTGATGAATTATCCGTCCGTCTCGGGCTGCACTGACATCGTCCAAACCAACGACATTGTCATGATTTTTCGCTAAAACCAGAGCGACATCGAGGGTTGTGAGAACTCCCCTTCCGTCGCCTTCTGCGGATTTAACCAAGGCATCAAGTGCATCGGCCGCAATCGTCGCACCGCGCATTTGCAGGCCCCGCTCCACCAACAACGTCAGGCTCTCGCGAGTATGTGGCTTAAGGCGCCACAATGTCGTGCGACTCAAAAGCGCCGCGTTGACCTCAAAGTACGGATTCTCGGTGGTGGCGCCAATAAGAACGACTTCGCCACTCTCGGTGACCGGTAAGAGGAGATCTTGTTGAGACTTATTAAATCTGTGCACTTCATCAATGAACAGGCAGGTGCGCGTGCCGTATTCTGCCAGTCGTTGCCGAGACTGTTCAATCACCTCTCGAACGTCTTTAACGCCACTAGACACGGCGGAAAGTGTCGCGAAATGCAATCCCGCAACCTCAGCAACCAGACGAGCCAGAGTTGTTTTCCCGGTTCCGGCCGGTCCCCACAGAATAAGAGACTTGAGAGACTGGTTTTCTGCCAGTAGTCGCAGCGGAGCACCAGGGCCGACGAGATGGTCCTGGCCAACAACGTCGTTGAGCGACCGAGGGCGTAACGATTCAGCGAGCGGAGCGATACTACGCAAACGCTCCTCAAAGCCGGCATCAAAGAGTGACGTAACTACACCTTTGGCGCGATGCGGATTCTTAGGTCACGCACCTGACGATCAGTAATTTCTTTTGGCGCACCTGTCATGAGATCGGTACCAGACTGCGTCTTCGGGAATGCAATCACTTCACGAATATTCTCTTCGCCAGCAAAGATTGCCACTAAACGGTCAATACCAACAGCAAAACCAGCGTGAGGCGGTGCACCGTAACGAAACGCTCCGAGAAGAAATCCAAACCGATTTTCGGCTTCTTCATCGCTAATCCCAAGGGCCGTGAAGACCCTCGATTGAACGTCTGCGCGGTGGATTCGAACCGAACCACTCCCCAGCTCCCAGCCGTTCAGCACAAGGTCATACGCTTGGGCGCGGACAGATAACGGGTCACTCTCAAGTAAATGAAGGTCATCAAGATTGGGCATCGTAAAGGGATGGTGCGCAGAAACTGGATTACCGTCATCGTCCAGACCCTCGAACATCGGAAAATCGGTGACCCATACATAGCGATGAGGACCCTGCGAAACGGGGGGTGAACCCAGATCGGCCCTTAGTGAACCCAGAATCTTGCACGTCGAAGCGTATTCATCCGCCACGACCAAGACCAGATCTCCAACTTGGGCTCCATCAACTTCCCGAATAGCCACTCGTTCTACTTCACCTAAAAAGCGATCTAGCGGTGAATCGAGACCGTCCTCAGTTATCCGGAACCAAGCGAGACCCTTTGCACCGAGCCCCTTAGCTTTTTCGGTCAAAGAGTCCAGCTTCGAACGAGTGAAGGCTGCGCCGCCGGGAACCCGGATGGCCTTCACCGTAGGAGCGCCAAACGCTTTCACTTCCGTTCCATCAAAGACGTCTGAAAGGTCTTGCAGGGTCATGCCAAACCGGAGGTCTGGTTTATCGGAACCGTATCGATCGAGTGCTTCCGCCCACGTCATTGTGTCAATAGTGCTTGGTCGCTCCCCCGTGGCAGCTTCCGCACCGTCAAGCACGGCCTGTGAAACAAATTCCATAATGTCCAATTGTGTAACGAAGCTTGCCTCAAGGTCGAGCTGGGTGAACTCGAACTGACGATCAGCGCGAAGGTCTTCGTCTCGGAGACAACGCGCCACTTGGTAGTAGCGATCGAAACCACCAACCATCAACAGCTGTTTAGCTATCTGCGGGCTTTGAGGGAGGACATAGAAGTCCCCTGGATGAAGGCGAGACGGAACCACGAATTCCCTAGCACCTTCCGGGGTGGGCGCCCATAACAATGGAGTCTCAACCTCACAAAAACCTTGTCGCTCCATTGCGGCGCGTAATGCCGAGTTGACACGTGCTCGCAAGCGAAGATTCTTCTGCATCTGTTCACGACGAATATCGAGGTAACGATGACGAAGTCGCACTTGTTCATCGATATCAACCCGGTCGTCTAACTGGAAAGGAGGTGGCTCAGCAGCGGCCAGAATCTCAACCGTGCAGTTGGTCAGCTCAATACCCCCGGTACTGAGTTTGTCGTTCACCGTACCTTCTGGGCGGGCCGATACGGTCCCCGTAACACGCAGAACGTACTCGCTTCTCACATCTACCGAGCCATCAACAACCACCTGCAGCAGACCGGAGCGATCTCGAAGATCAACAAAGGCCAGGTGCTCTCCGTGTTCGCGCCTCTTGGCCACCCAACCACAAACTGTAAGAGTTGTGCCAATATCCGCTACCGAAACGGAACCACACATCCGGTCACGGAGGCTGGTTGCTTCATAGTTTGTCGTCATTAGTTCAGGCTCGTTTCAATTGCTTCGCGCACCGCATCCACGACATCGATTCGAGAAATGACCCGTTGGCGATTACTCTCATCGATTGCCCGTAGGTCTCTTATCGTAATAGTGCCAACTTCCAGTTCCTGAGGACCCACCAAGATAGCGACTCTCGCACCGGATCGATCAGCTGCTTTGAGCTGAGACTTCATTGAGCGCGAGTCAAAGGCCCGATCGACCGCAAATCCATTACGTCGGAGAAGATCGCTCAATTGCAACGCTTCTTGACCCCCAGTCGTGTCAACAACAAAGACGTCAATACTGTCATCGCGTAGTACCTCAAAATGCGCCACGTCCTCAGCCTGCAAAGCAAGGAGCAGCCGCTCGATTCCTGAACCGAACCCGACACCGGCCGTCGGACTTCCACCAAGATCTTCAGCCAACCTGTCATAGCGGCCACCGCCGCCCACCGCATTCTGAGCGCCATCGAGTGCATCCGAGACGAATTCGAAAGTGGTTCGGGTGTAGTAATCAAATCCACGCACTAACTTCACGTTCCGTTCCCACGGAACACCAATCGCCGTTAATCCCTCACTCACTGCTGAAAAGTGGGTGACGCATTCACTGCAGAGAGCATCCGCGATGGAGGGTCCGGCATCGACGACTGAACGACATTCCTGCTTTTTACAGTCAATAACCCGCAGGGGATTCGAGGACCACACCTTCTGATGTTCTTCACACAGTTGGAGTTCATGGTCGGTCAAATGCCTCCGGAGAGATACCACGAACTCACCCCGACATTCCTCGTGCCCCATCGAGTTGATAAGCAGACGAATGCGACGCAAACCAATCGCTTCGTAGAAGCGCCAGGCCAGACTAATCACCTCTACGTCAACGAGGGGATCCGACGTGCCGAGCACCTCTACTCCGAGCTGGTGATGCTGCCGGTAACGCCCAGCCTGTGGTCGCTCGTAACGAAACGCCGGCGTGACGTACCAGGCCTTCCAGGGAGTCGTGGGGTGGTGCTGCACGAAAGCTCGCACTATTGAAGCTGTGCCTTCTGGTCGGAGGGCCAATGTGCGGCCACCACGGTCTTCAAATACATACATTTCCTTACGGGCAACGTCACTCTCTTCACCGATGCCCCGGTTGAAAACTGCGACGTCTTCGAACATTGGAGTTAACACCAAACCGAAACCCCACTGGTGGGCCATATCACTGAAGGTTCCAATGAGACGCTCCCACGCTCTCGACGAATCTGGTAACACGTCATGGGTGCCAGTGGGTGCGACAAGTTGCTTTGGTTGTTCGCTCACGAAAAACCCTTTCGGCCAGGAAGATCTCTGAATGCCTCAAAGACACCGTCAACATTCTTAATTGCAACTATCAACGTGGAGAGATGCGAGGGATCAGCGAACTCTACTTCGAAAGTCATTTTTACGATGCGATCCGTACTAGTAGTGGAACTACTCGCCACGATATTGAGGTGATATTCGGCAACGACGCGGCTGACATCAAAAAGGAGGCGCGTGCGATCAAATGCGTGAATTTTGAGCGTGGCTCGATAGATGCCTTGGGTGGAGCCATCCCAAGCGACGTCAATTACGCGATCACCTAATCGTGAAGCCAAGGCGGCCGCATTAGAGCAGTCAGTACGATGCACCGACACGCCCCGACCTTGCGTCACAAAGCCCATGATGGCATCGCCCGGTACCGGAGAGCAGCACCGGGCTAGATGGATCATCACGTCGTCCAGGCCTTCAACGTAGACGCCAGCGGTGCGGCGAGTGTCTCGGCGAAGCTTCGACACCTTCGACACGGACGTCGGCATCTGCTCGTCATTACCTCCGCTCAACTCGCGCTCCAAGCGCTGCGTTACTGATTGAGCCGATAAGTGGTGTTCCCCTATCGCCACCAACATGGCGTCAAGGTCGTCGAGGTTGAGCTGATCTATAACACGATTCATTGCATCCGAGGAGATCGACGTAGCAATCGGGAGTCCGGCGCGACGGACTGCACTAATCAACTCCTCGCGACCGTTCTCCATCGCGTCCTCACGTCGTTCGCGTTGGAACCATTGACGGATTTTGCTCTTTGCGCGCGAAGATACAGCGATAGTCAGCCAGTCACGGCTGGGGCTAGCACTGTCAGATTTGTCCGTCACAATCTCAACGACGTCGGCCGATTTAAGCTCAGTTTCAAGAGGCACTAAACGATTATTGACCTTGGCACCAATGCAGCGGTGGCCCACTTCCGTGTGCACGGCGTAGGCAAAATCGATGGGCGTTGAACCCTTAGTGATCGCGATGATCCGGCCTTTGGGTGTGTAAACGTAGATTTCGTCAGTGATGAGGTCCAATTTCAAATTCTCAAGGAATGAGACTGAGTCGTCACTACCTTGCTCAACCTCAACCATCCGTTGCATCCAGGCAATCTCATTGGGCGTTGGGTTTTCCTTGTACCTCCAGTGTGCCGCAACACCATTTTCGGCCCGGTAGTGCATCTCTTTGGTCCGAATCTGAATCTCTACTTCCTTGGCCTGCGGACCGAGCACCGTGGTGTGTAGTGATTGGTACTGGTTGAACTTCGGAGAATTGATGTAATCCTTAAAGCGATTCTCCAGCGGGCGCCAAAGAGCGTGAATGGCTCCAAGAGTCGCCCAGCATTCCTTTTCTTCCTCCACGATGACACGCAAGCCGATCAGGTCGAAGATCGAGTCAAACTCTTTGCCTTCCACCACCATCTTTTCGTAGATGCTCCACAGGTGCTTATGGCGACCACGGACATCAGCCTCAATACCAAACATCTGTAGCTTGGCATCAAGTTCACTCATTACGAGTTCGACGTACTCTTCACGCTCAGGCGTACGAGAAGCCACCATCTGTTCGATTTCGGCGTATCGGCGCGGCTCCAAGGTGGCGAACGCCAAATCCTCAAGTTCCGACTTGACCCGCTGGACACCGAGGCGGTGAGCAATGGGGGCGTATATGTCGAGAGTCTCCTGAGCAATTAGGCGTTGCTTCTCAACGGGCATCACTGACAACGTGCGCATATTGTGGAGGCGATCCGCGAGCTTGATCATGATGACGCGGAGATCTCGGGCCATCGCCACAAACATTTTCCTGATGGTTGCAGCCTGTTGCTCCTGCTTGGTGGCGAAGTCCAAGCTGTCAAGCTTGGTCACACCATCGACGATGGCGGCAACCTCATCGTCGAACATCTCAGCAACCATCTCGTTGGTAACTGCCGTATCTTCAACGGCATCATGAAGTAAAGCTGCCGCAATTGTTTTTGCGTCCATTCCCAACTCCGCCACTATCGCCGCTACGGCGATGGGGTGGGTGACGTAGGGCTCTCCCGTACGGCGAAGTTGACCCTTATGTGCCTGAAGGGCCAGCGCGCAAGCACGCTCAATCGTGAGTACTTCGGCACCAGGGAAACGAGCGAGATAGGCGTCTAGGACCGGTTCGAGGAGGGGCGCCAAAACCTCACCTTGCAATGGGTTTTGGGCGACGCTGACCATGAATTCAGCCTACCGGTCGATTATCGACGTTTTTGCTTACGTGCCTTGGCCGTAATGGTCGCTTTGGAGGCACTTCCGTCTGCCGAGGAAGCCCTTCCACCGGCCAGTTCGGCCGCAGTACGGGCAGACAGCACGGTTCGCGCGCCTTTTGCCGCAAGTCGGTTGCGCAGGTCAATCATTCGCGGCTCACGCTCTTTAAGAAGCGCCAAAAGTGGAGAGGCGATGAAGAGAGACGAGTAGGCACCGGAGAGGAGCCCAACGAAGAGCGCCAAGCCATACTCTCGCAACGTGGTGGCGCCGAGTAGTTCTGCTCCAACAAACAACACGGACAGCACGGGCAAAATCGCCACCAGAGAAGTGTTTATCGATCGTGCCAATGTTTGATTCATCGATAGATTGATCATCTCCGAATACGTCATCGAGCCATTATTTAATATGCCCTTGCTGTTGTCACGCACGCGGTCAAACACGACCACGGTGTCGTAGAGCGAGTAACCAAGGATAGTCAGCAGGGCGATAACGGTATCGGGAGTAACTTGGAATCCGAAGATTGAATAAATGCCTGCGGTAATCAGAAGATCGTGGACCATCGCCGCAATGGCGGCAATGGCCATCTTGGGCTCAAAGCGGCCGCTGATGTAAATGATGACAGCAACAAAAAACACCAGCAAGGCGATTAACGCACGATTCGTTACCGCTCCACCCCACGTCGGACCAACGGTAGACACCGAAACTTGATCGAAAGATTTATCCGCAATCTTGGCCAAGGCGTCAGCCACTGCGTTCTCAACTTGTGTGAGTGCTGCACCACTCAGTGCATTGAGATCAGCTTCGACGTGTACGGTCGAACCACCCAAAATAAAGACCGTTGGTTGACTGGCGCCAGCCGCTTCAACGACCTGGGTAATTTCAGACGTGGTGGTGTTGTTAGCAATAACCTCCCACGCGGTACCACCCTTAAAGTCGATTCCTAAGTTCAAACCACGCAAACCTACTGAACCTAATCCTGCGAGTATTACAACCGCGGAAATCGCGAAATAGACCTTGGTTCGAGAGATGAAATCGATCGTAGTTAGCCCGCGATAGATGCGAGTAAACCCGTTCGGAGTCTTCTCCGCCGGCGAGTTCTCAGTACCGCTACGCATGCTGTACCTCAGCTCCCATGCCGGCCGCCATTGAGAAGTTTGATGTAGACGCTGAGCTGCGTCGGCCCAACAACGTGACCAATGGCCGTGTGAAATACCACGTCACGATGATGTCCAGCAGTGTCGAGAGCCCGAGGAAAAATGCGAAGCCACGGACTGCGCCAACCGCGATTAGGTACAGGAGGCTCGCTGCCAACAAACTCACGAGGTCGGCTGCCAGGACAGTACGCCAGGCCGACTTAAAGCCCCGGTCAACTGAACTTCGTAGCGTGCGACCTGAACGGGTTTCATCCTTAAGACGTTCGAAGTAGACAATGAAACTGTCTACGGTAATTCCGATCGAAACGATAAGTCCTGTGACGCCGGCCAGGTCAAAGCTCGGTGCCAATGCTGTCTTGCCGAGGGCTGAGATTATTGCGAACAGGGCCGCCGCGCTCACTCCGAGGCCCAGGACAATGACTAGACCAAGTGCTCGGTAGTACAGAATTGTGTAAAGCAATACAACCAGCAATCCAGCGAGTCCCGCACCAAGGCCGGCCACTAACGCCGAGCGACCCAGCGTTGGCGAAACGGTTTGAGTTGTCAGGGGTTCAAGACGCACTGGCAACGAACCGAACTGCATTGCGATAGCGAGATTCTTAGCCGAGCTTTGGGTAAACGAACCAGATATTTGACCTGAGCCACCGAACGAAGTAGGCGCACTCTCGGTGGGCTGAATAATCGGTGCCGACTGTACGACGCCATCAAGCTCGATTGCGACCAACCCATGGAAATTCGCAGTAGCGACCTGATCCCATAGAGCACTGCCGGTTCCGGTCAGGGTGTAACTAACGACCCAGGCTCCCGCTTGGTCCTGCTGCGCAATCGCACTCTTAAGCGACGTACCGGTCATCTGGGCCGGTCCCAGTACGTATCGCTGACTGGGATTCCCTGATGTTGGAAGCAGAACTGTTTGATCGGCCAAGTCAGCCGATGAGGGCGTTGAAGGAAGGCTCTTGAACGAAGGGTCGGGCTGCACTGGATTAATCGTGTAGCCAGCTGCCGATTGCGGGTTCGGACTCACACCCAGATTTGATGCCGCCATTGAATACTGCTGACCACACGCCGGCAACGCGGCACCAGTGAAGGGCTGGGGTTTGGCGACCGTATCTGCCTGACAGAGGACCGGGCGAAAAAGAAGTTGTGCGGTTTGTCCAATGGAGGCCAGTATTTCGCGTGCGTTTGTGGCGCCTGGCACGCTGACAACAACGTTGGTGCCCTGGAGATTTACCGAGGCGCCGGACACGCCGAGACCATTGACACGATTAGAGAGAATCTGCACAACTTGCAACATGTCGGTCTTGGAGGTTTCGGTCGTTGGTTTATAAACGACTGAGAGGCCTCCGGCTAAGTCCAAGCCCAACTTTGGTGCCCAGCCCAACGACAGTGTGAGGGCCAACGAGCCAAATGAAAGCACCAGAGTTGCACACAGTGCAACAATCAGGGAGCGCTTAGAAGCGGGACCTGTGGCCACTACTGACCTTTGGTCTCAGCCTCTGGGGCGGCATCAACAACTGGTGGGTTATAACGACCGGAGATCGCCCGCTTAACAAATGCCAATTCGACACCGCTGCTGGTTCGAACATTGATCTTGTCGTCGATGATGGAAACCACCGTGGCTATAAGTCCGCCAATGGTCTGAATTTCATCACCAACTTCAAAATTACGACTCTGCGTCATTTGCTCGCGACGCTTCTTATTGCGAGGACGCATATAGAACCAGTAAAAAGCAAAGAAGACCCCCACCATGAGGAAGGTGACGAGTGGATTACCCTTTTGGGCGGTATCGCTAGCTAAAAAGAGCATTATGCCTCCAATGATGAACATGGAAACCATAGTCGGTGGCCTCAATGGTTTAGAGGAGGCCCCCGCTGGGTCGCCTCAGGGACATGTGTTCGTAGGCAGAGTCAGTAGCAACTCTTCCTCGTGGTGTCCGAGCGATCAGGCCTTCCCTAATCAGAAATGGTTCGTAGGCCTCTTCGATCGTGTGAGGCTCTTCTCCGACTACCTGGGCCAGCGTCACCAGCCCTACGGGCCGTCCATCGCCGTGAGTGCAAAGGTAACTTAAAAGTGCCCTATCGACCTTGTCGAGACCACGAAGATCTACACCGAAGGTTGTAAGCGCGCTCCGCGCAATTTCGCCGGAAATGATCGATGAACCTTCAATCTGTGCCACATCACGCACCCGTCGTAAGAGTCGGTTTGCGATGCGTGGCGTACCGCGACTTCGTCGAGCGATCTCACTGGCTCCAGTCGTCTCAACTTGATACTCCAACAGCGCGGCCGAACGGGCAACAATCGAAGCAAGATCCACCTCGCCGTAGAGATCGAGGCGACCGATGAAACCAAATCTGTCTCGCAGCGGCGCCGCCACGAGACCGGTGCGAGTCGTGGCACCCACCAGAGTAAATGCCGGCAATTCGAGTCGGATTGAACGTGCCGATGGCCCACGACCGACAAGAACATCCAAACGACGATCTTCCATCGCCGGGTAGAGGACTTCTTCAACTTGCCGAGGGAGACGATGAATTTCGTCGATGAAGAGAACATCGCCTTCCTGCAGGTCAGTCAAGATTGCCGCCAAATCACCAGGGCGCGTGAGGATTGGGCCTGATGTCAAGCGCAAGCCAACCCCCATCTCGCTCGCTACGATGCCAGCCAGCGAGGTCTTGCCTAGTCCCGGGGGTCCTGCGAAGAGCACGTGATCGGCGACCTGGTTTCTTTGCTTGGCGGCCGTCAGCATGATACGAAGGTGTGAGATTAAATCGGCTTGGCCTATGAACTCATCAATAATGCGAGGACGCAGATCAGCCTCTTCGCGCACTTCACTCGCAATCGGCTGTGGCTCGACTATTCGAGGGTTGGCATCAAGAGGTATTTCGCGTCGACTCATCGTGTTCCCAACTGTCGAAGTGCCAGACGTAATGCCTGCCTCTCGTCTGAAGGGATTTCGAATGCAGCGAGCGCGTCTCGAATCTCGCTGACGCCGTAGCCAAGCGAGCGCAACGCGCTTTCCAGGTCCGCATGGCTCGATTTTGTTGGGGTATTCGTAGCATCTCGTTGCTCGAGCGAAGGTAGCTTGCCGGCCAGTTCGAGGACTAGACGGGCAGCCGTCTTTTTACCGATGCCGGGAATCGTTGAGATTGCGGTGACATCTTCGGCGTAGATAGCAGAAATGAGATTCGACACTGAGAAGGTCGAAATAGCTCCGAGTGCTGTGCTCGGCCCAACACCCGGCGTTGAGAGGAGGAGTCGAAACATCGATCGTTCATTTTCGTCGGCGAAGCCATACAGCGTGATGGCATCTTCGCGGACGCTGGTGTGGATGAAGAAAGTGGCCTGCTCCCCCGTTAGAGATTCGACCAGCGATCGTTGCGGCACGATTACGTCGTAGCCCACGCCGCCGACGTTGACCGTCACCACACCGTCTCGACGACCCACCACTTCACCCTGCATCCAACCAATCACTGGGAGACCACTTTCATTCGTGAACTAGTTCGAAGGTTCATGAGGTGGCACATGGCCAGAGCCAAGGCATCAGCAGCATCAGGAGGCTTGGGTACTTCTGCCAAGCCGCAACGCTGCGCGACCATCGCCTGCACTTGTGCCTTATCGGCATTACCAAAACCGGTCACCGCCAACTTCACCTCTTGCGACGTGTACTGAACCACCGGGATCCCCCGAATGCCAGCTAGAGCGATGGCGATACCACTCGCCTGCGCCACAGGTATAGCGGTCCTCGCATTGCGCTGGAAGAACACCTTCTCCACAACAACTGCGTCCGGCTTGAGATCTGCAAAGAGTTCGACAAGATCGCGGTGGAGATCGGTGAGCCGATTTTCTACGGGATCATGGGGGTCGGTCTCGAGTACGCCAGCGACTCGAGCCTCGAAGGATTCACTCGCCGTGAGGTCGGACACGACGAGGCCAAAGCCACATCGGGTAAGACCTGGGTCGATTCCCACTACGAACATATGTTCGATAGTAGCCCGAATGGGCCTCCTAGTAAAGGAATTCAGCCTTCGTAGGTAGCCAGAATGGCATCGGGGATGTCAAAGTTGGCGTAGACGTTCTGAACGTCGTCGAGGTCGTCAATGGCCTCCATGAGGCGAAGGATCTTCTTCGCGTCCGACTCATCGTTAATTTCAATGAAATTCTGAGGAATCATGACCAGATCCGAACTCAGCACCTTGATGCCTGCAGCCTCTAGCGCTTCGCGAACAATGGCTGTTTCTGCTGCGTCAGTTGTGATGAGAAAGTTCTCCCCATTACTGGTGAGATTCTCACCACCAACTTCCATAACGGTCTCGAGCAAGGTGTCTTCATCAAGTGACCCTGGTACCTCGATGGAGCCCTTGCGGTCGAACTGCCATGCGACGGCTCCCGGTTCGGCGATAGCCCCACCGTTCTTAGAGAAGACTGCGCGCACTTCAGCACTAGTTCGATTGCGATTGTCCGTAAGTGACTCCGCGAGAATGGCAATTCCGTTCGGACCGTATCCCTCATAGGTAATCGATTCGTATCGAACACCATCAACGTCACCGGAGGCGCGCTTGACCGCTCGATCGATTGTGTCGATTGGGACCGAGCCGTCACGAGCTTTCTGGAAGGCCGTCCGCAACGCGGCGTTGGAGTTGGCGTCAGCGCCACCCTCGCGGACCGCAACTTCAACCTGACGAATTAACTTAGCGAATAGTTTTGCGCGAGCACGGTCCTGAGCACCTTTACGGTGCTTCGTAGTGGCCCATTTTGAGTGGCCTGACATACATCCTCCTGCGTCTCAATGCCTGCCCACTTTACAAGCGCTGAAGCACTCAGACGTTTAGGCGTCGCTTGAGACCCGACTCACCATTTTGCGCCGAAGCAAAATGCCACCACCCAGAAGAATTCCGACCATACCGCTACTCCAAACCCACGCTGAAGAGCGACCACCCTGCTGGAAGACAACATCGTCAGTCAGCCCAGTTGGAGCGGCGTGGTGCGCGATAGTCACTGGCGGAATGGTGGTCGTAACGTACTTCGTCGTACCCTCGTTCGCCGCACCACGTGCGTCATACATGATTGAAATAGTGCGAATAGAGTCAAGCGTCGGCACTTCGCTGGGATCCACTAGTAGCGGCAGATCACAGGTCAATTGAGTGCCTTCAACACCCGTACCATCGACATAACAGGTCTCACCGGTCGTTGAGCTAACCACGTACGGT